>VGDO01000236.1 GCA_016869645.1 Alphaproteobacteria bacterium | reverse complement strand
CCAGCATCCGCGAAGGGCTCGACGAGATGCTGACCGTCAACCGCCTCGGCCTTCCTGCCCAGCTCAGGCGGTCGCTCGCCTGCACCAACTCAATCGAGAACATGATGGGCACGGTGCGCCGCGTCTGTCGCAACGTGAAGCGGTGGCGAAATACCGATATGGCGCTGCGCTGGACCGCCGCCGGCATGATGGAAGCCGCCAAGGGCTTCCGACGCCTCAAGGCGCACAAGCACCTGCCGACGCTCAGAGCCGCCCTGGCTGCCCATCAGGCCAAGCAAACGATCCGAGACAGGCTTGAGGAACACCGGCAAGCAGCATAGCATCGCCAATCGGCAACGCCCGTCCCGCAAACTTCAACAATGCGCGGGACATCCCCGTTCTTTGTGTTGAACTTCGTTGAGTTAAGAGGCTCCTTTCCACTATCGGTTGCTCAATTACAGCATGCTCGCGCGCAAAGCGTAATATTTTTGCGATCTATGAGATATTCCCCGGGAGTATGACTGCGAGTCCGAATTATCACGCAATCTGGACCGCGCCTACAATTCGAGCATCAAACGACAGACTTCAGCTAGACAGCCGGCGACTGCGGCGGCAGCGCCGCCACCGCGGGGTGATCGGCGTCGGTCGTGCAGTGTGGCCCGGCGCCGCCCGGGCTGCCCCATCCCGTGACCTGCGGATCGAAGAACTCGGCGTTGATCGCGGTATAGCGCTTCTGATCCTCGGGGATGGCGTCGTCGGCATAGATCGCCTCGACCGGGCAGACCGAAACGCAAAGCGAGCAATTGATGCATTCGTCGGGCTGGATGTAGAGCATCCGCCCGCCCGTGTAGATGCAATCGACCGGGCACACGTCGAGGCAGGCCGTGTCCTTGACGTCGACGCAGGCCGCAGTGATGACGTAGGCCATCTAGGTCCGCCTCATCCTGAGCCTGACGAAGGATGAGGCCGTGGCCGCTTCTCTGTCGTAGTCGGCGAGTGTCGGACGAACGGAATCGCTCTCATGCTTCGACAAGCTCAGCATGAGGACTTGTTTTTGCATTACCTTCCGCTCCAGCGCGGCGCGCGCTTCTCGCGGAAGGCGGTCACGCCTTCCTCGCTGTCCGCCGATTGCAGCGCGGCCACGACTGCCGGCAAACGCGCTGCCTGAGCCTCCTGGGCGGTCAGGTGCGCGGTGCGGCGCACCGTCTGCTTGATGGCGCGCAGTGACAGCGGCGCACAGGCGAGGATCTCGCCGAGCCAGCGCTCGACCGCGGCGTCCAGCTCGGCGCGCGGCACGACCTCGTTGAGGATGCCGAGCGCCAGCGCCTCGCGCGCGGGCACGCGCCGGCCGGTCAGAAGAATGCCCATCGCGGGCCGGAAGCCGATCTGGCGTTGCAGCAGCACCATGCCGCCATCGCACGGCGTGCGGCCGACGCGCGGCTCGGGCAGGCCGAAGGTCGCTTCTTCGGCGGCGATCACGAGGTCGGCGCCGAGCACCATTTCGAAGCCGCCGCCGAGCGCGTGACCATTGACGCGGGCGAGCACCGGCACAGTCAACGTGTCGCGAAGGGAGATGCCGCCGAACCCTCCGGGTCGCTCGGTCGCCCAGTATTCGAGGCCGGACCTGCCCCCGCCGCCCTTCATGTCGGCGCCGACGCAGAAGGCGCGGTCGCCGGCACCGGTCAGCACGACCGCGCGTACCTCGTTGTTGGCCTCGATGTCGCGCCAGATCGTCTGCAGCCGCGCCTCGGCCTCGACGTCGATGGCATTCAGCGCCTGCGGCCGGTCGATGGTGACGCGCGCGACGTGATCGGCGATCTCGAGACGAACGGTCATGAATTGACGCTTAGCTGACCACGCCGGCTGCGACCAGCGCGTCGATCGCGTCCTTGCCGTAGCCGATGTCACCCAGCACGTCGCGGCCGTGCTCGCCGAGCCGCGGCGGGCGATCGAGGCGGATGGGTGCCGCCGACATGTCGATCGGCGAGCCGATCACGCGCAGTGGATCGTTCCCCGCGCCGTTCGTCCGGACGACCATGCCGTTGACCGCGGTCTGCGGGTCGTCGAGCGCCTCGCGCATGTGGCGCACCGGCGCGCACAGCAGGTCCTGCGCCTCCAGCCGCTCGATCCAGTGGGCCGTCGGCTTGGTCGCGATGCGCTCGCGGAAGATGCGCTGCAGCTCGGGCCGGGCCTTGACCAGCTTCGGGAAGGAATCGTAGCGCGGGTCGGCCGAGAGGTCGTCGATCTCGAGCGCCGTGCAGATGTCGCGCAGCGGGTTCTGCTTGAAGGCGCCGACGATCACGACGGCGCCGTCCGTGGTGGCGAACACGCCGGTCAGCGGCATGGCGCCCCAATTGAGCTCGCGCTGGCGCATCAGCCACATCGTGGCTTCCTGCATCTGCATGGCGATCATCGAGTTGTAGAGCGAGACGTTGATCTCCTGCCCCTCGCCCGTGTGCTGGCGCTGCAGCAGCGCCAGTAGCACGCCCTGGACCAGGTGCATGCCGGCCGAGTAATCGGCGAGCGCCGTCGGATAGACCGTCATGGGCGATGCCGCATCGGCGCGCCGGTGCATGACGCCGGTGACCGCCTGGGCCAGCACGTCCTGGCCGCCCTTGTGCGCGTTGGGACCGCGCGGCCCGAAGCCCGAGCCGAACGCATAGATGATGCGCGGATTGATCTTCTTCAGTTCGCCATAGCCGAAGCCCATGCGCTCCATCACGCCGGGCCGGAAATTGTTGACCACCACGTCGGCCGACTTGACGAGGTCGTAGACCACCTTCTTGCCCTGGTCGCCGCGCACGTCGAGCGCGATGCTGCGCTTGTTGCGGTTGAGGCTGAGGAAGACCGGGTTGTCGAGCCCGCCCGGATCGTCGGGGATCGAGGTGCGCGACAGATCGCCGGCCTTGGGCCGCTCGATCTTGATCACATCGGCGCCGTAGTCGCCCAGCATCTGGGTCGCGCACGGGCCCATCATGACCTGGCTGAAATCGATGACGCGGATGCCCGCAAGGGGCAGCTTGCCGTTTCCTGCCGCCATGGCCGTTACTCCGCCGCCTGGGCGAGCTTGGCGTTGGGCGCGGGCTGATCGCCCGGGTCGCCGCCATGGGCGCGAATCTTGGCTTGCAGCGACTTGACGTCGACGCGCCTGACGGTCGTGCCGGCGTTGAGCGCCATGGTCGCGGCGATGCCGGCCGCCTCGCCCATGGCCATGCAGGGCGGGATCTCGCGCGAGATCTTCTGCGCCGCGGGCGTGGCCGCATAGTGCCGGCCCGCGACCAGGAGCTGGTCGACGTTGCGCGGCAACAGCGACCGGTAGGGCGTGTAGTAGTCGCGACCGCGCGCCACGCTGTCGAAGAAGTGCACGCGATCGGTCACGTCCTCCTTGGTCACGACGTACTCGCCATCGAGCAGCCGCGTCTGGCGCACGCCGGTCTGCGGCGCCACGTCGACGACGAAGCATTTCTCGAAACCCGGCATCGGCGCCGAGCGCAGATAGTCGAGCAGCGCATAGATGCGGCGGCGGCCCTCGAACTCGGCCCTGGTCAGATCCTCGACCTTGACGCCGTCGAAGCCTGGCATGTGCGGGCAGTTGCACCAGACCACGCCAGGCAGCGGCGTCTTGAGCCACCACATGTCCCAGGAGCCGCCGATGATGCGCTTGGCCTGCCGGTCGATCGCCTGGAATTTCTCGGGCTCGCCGTATTGAAAGCGCTCGGCCGCATCGGTGTGGACACCGCCCAGGCGGAACACGGTGGTGAGAATGTAGGAGCCGTGGACGAAGGGTGCGCCCGCCGCTGCCGCGACGTCGAGATCGCCGGTCGCGTCGATTACGATGTCGCCCATGATCGCCTGGCGTCCGGCCTTGGTCTCGCACACCACGCCCTTGATGCGTCCATCCTCGATCAGGGCACGCGAGAACCAGCTATGCATGCGCAGATCGATCTTGTGCTCGGCGATCATGTCGCAGGACACGCGCTTCCAGCCGTCGGGGTCGAAGGCGGCCGCATAGGTGATCGGTTGCGGCTTGCTGTGGGCGTGGAAATTGTGCACGCCCCAACGCGACCATCTGCGCCAGAGCTCCCAGCTCGCGCGCCGGTCCTGCTCGGGCGGAAAGACGGCGAGACCGCGCGCCGCCATGCGGTCGATGAATTCCTGGCACAAACCTTTGACCGAGATCTCGTCGCCATTGGTCATGTCGTCGAGCACCAGCACCATGCCGCCAGACGCAAGCCCGCCGAGATACGGGTATCGTTCGATCAGGCTGACCTTGGCGCCATGGCGCGCCGCGGCGATCGCAGCCGCTGTGCCGGCCGGCCCGCCGCCGACCACGACAACGTCGGCGTGCGCCACGATGGCGGCCTGTCCGTTTGGCTCGTTGACGAAATCCTGTGCCATGATGTCCTCCTAGCGGACGCGGTCCGGGCTCCACCTGATCACGCGGCGCTCGATCGCGCTGACGACGAGGAAGAACAGCGCGGAAAAGGTCGAGCCGACCACGATGGTCGCGTAGAGCAACGGGGTGTCGAAGGCGTAGGTCGCCTGGATGATCAGCGCGCCGATGCCCTTTGTGCTGCCGATCCATTCCCCGACGATGGCGCCGATCACCGAAGTGCTGGCGGCGATCTTGAGCGCGGAGAACATGTAGGGCAGCGAGTTGGGCACGCGCAGCTTGAAGAAGATCTCGCGCGGCGTCGCCGACAGCACGCGCATCAACTCCATGGCCTGAGGGTTCACGTCCTGCAGGCCGCGCACCATGTTGACCAGCGTCGGGAAAAAGCAGATCAGCGCCGCGATGGCGATCTTGGGCTCCATGCCGTTGCCGAGCAGCAGCACCAGGATCGGCGCCTTGGCGACGACCGGGATGGTGTTGATCATGACCGCGATCGGGAAGAACGCCTCCTCGACCGTGCGCTTGTGCACGAAGGCGGTCGCGATCGCAGCGGCCGCCAGGTTGCCGAGCAGGAAGCCGCACACCGCCTCGATCGCGGTCGGCAACAGGTTCGACATGAGCATGCCGAACTTGGCGACGAGGATCTTGATCACCGAGACCGGCGATGGCGCGATGAAGGGCTTGATGTCGAACAGCTCGACCGACAGCCACCAGAGCAACAGCAGCCCGATGACGGCGACGAGCGGCAGAATGCGCTTGCGCCAGGCAAGCCGCCGCTTCTCCGCCTGATAGGCCGCCTCGGCCGCAATGTCGACGACGAAGCCAGCCGTGGCTGCGGTCTCAGCCATCAGCAGGTCTCCAACACGCGGCGCAGATAGCCCGCGATGCGCACGAATTCGGGGGTCTCGCGCAGCTCCAGCCGGCGTGGCGTCGGCAAGTCGATCGGCACGAGTTCGCGCACGCGGCCCGGCCGCGCCGCCAGCACCAGCACCTGCTGGGCCAGAAACGCCGCCTCGTAAATGCTGTGGGTGACGAACAGGATGGTCGTGCCCGTGTTGGCCCAGATGTCCAGCAGTTCTTCGTTGAGACGGTCGCGCGTGATCTCGTCGAGCGCGCCGAACGGCTCGTCCATCATCAGGAGCTTGGGGCCGTTGACGAGCGCACGTGCGATCGCCACGCGCTGGCGCATACCGCCCGACAGCTCGTGCGGATAGGCATTTTCCCAGCCGGACAGCCCGACCAGGGCGAGCAGCTGCTCGGGCGATCGGTTGCCGCCGCGGCCCTTCGCCCGGCCATTCGCGCCGCCAACCTCGAGCGGCAGGCGGACGTTCTCGATGACCGAGCGCCAGGCGAGCAGCGCGGAATCCTGGAACACGAAGCCGATGTCGCGGTTGCTGCGCGCCGCCTCGGGCGCCCCGCCGAGCACGGAGATCGTGCCGGCCGATGGCGCCACCAGATCGGCGACCACGCGCAGCAATGTCGACTTGCCGCAACCGGAGGGCCCGAGCAGCGCGAGGAAGCTGCCGTCGGGCACGCTCAGACAGATGTTGTCGAGCGCGTTGACGGTGCCGCGGTCGGTCGTGAAACGAACCGCGACGCCGTCGCACACCACAGCCGGCGGCGCGGATTGCGCCGCCGGCCTGGTATGGTGCAGATCCTCGGCGAGCGACACGGTACGGCCGAGTGCGCGCCCTAGCCGATCTTTGGCCGCGCTTCCTTGGTCGCGTCGAGGATGACCGTCGTTGCGACATCCTCGAGCTTGGGCGGACCGGCCGAGAACTGCTTCAGTTCGTCGTAGACGCGGATTTGCTCGCGCCAATTGCCCAGATCCATGCTGCCCCAGCCATGGGCCTTGGTCGCCGGGGTGAAGGAGAACTTGAGCATGACGTGGGCGGCCTCGACCTCGTCGGCCTTGACCAGGTTGGGATATTCCTTGATCAGCAGATCGACGGCCTTCTCGGGATTCTCCTGGGCGTATTTCCAGCCCTTGGCCGAGGCGCGCACGAAGCCGGCGAGCATGTCCGCCTTCTTGTTGAGCGTGTCCTGCGTCGCGTAGTAGGGCAGCGCGTAGAGCTGGATGCCCGAGTCCCATAGGCGCAGATCGACGCGCTCCTTGCCGAGCGGACGGAGCGCCGTGGTGTTGGTGAGCCAGCCCGTGATCACATCGACCTGGCCGGTCATGATCGGCGACATGTCCGCGCCGATCACCACGACCTCGACCTTGTCCTCGGGGATGTTGTGCTTCTTGAGCATGGCGGTGAGCAGGATCTTGCCGGTCGCCTGGATGCCGACCTTCTTGCCGACCAGATCCTGCGGCGTGCGCGACGGCTTCTTGTTGAGCGAGAAGAAGGTGTAGGGGTGCTCCTGGGCGCCGACGGCGAAGCACTTGACCGGAATCTTCTGGGACGCCGCCAGCATGAGCGACGGGCTCGACGAGACTTGACCGATCTCGAAGCGTCCCGAGGCGACGATGGCGACGCCGTCGATGCTGGGTCCGCCCGGCTGAATCGCCAGGTTGAGCTTCTCTTCCTCGTAGTAGCCGAGCTGCTTGGCGCACACTTCGCCGAGCTGGTTGCCGCCGGCGATCCAGCCGAGCTGCAGGTTGACTGTGGTGGTCTTGGCCTGCGTGTAGGCGCGGCCGGGCAGGAACCCGGCTGCAGCCAGGCTGCCCGCGGCCGCGGCGCCGCGCATGAGGGTCCGACGTCCGATCCTTGCCTTGCTGAGTTGTGTCATGGATTTGCCTCCCGAAGGGGCGCCGTTCACGGCCGCCCGCCTGCCCCGAAGAATCGCAAGCCTAGGCGCGCGGGGTGCGCGAGAAAAGAAGAGAGATTCGCCCGAGGTGATGCCAAAATGGCATCGCCCTTCTCACCTCGTCCACGAGGCCCGCCATGCATGCCGCCGCGCTGCGCTACGTCGATCAAGTCGCCCGCCACCGCTCGATCCGCAAGGCCTCAGCCCGCCTCAACGTGGCCTCGTCGGCGGTCAACCGGCAGATCCTGAAGCTGGAGCGCGAGCTGGGCATGCCGCTTTTCGTGCGCCGCCGCGACGGCGTCCAGCCCACGGCCGCCGGCGAGCTGCTGCTCAGCCATGTGCGCGGCACGCTCGTCGGTTTCGACCGCACCCGCGCCGAGATCGACGAATTGCGCGGTCTGAAGACCGGTCATGTCCGCCTGGTCGCGCTCGATTCGCTGATGGTCGAGTTCCTGCCGCGCCTGATCGAAGCCATGGTCCGGCGCTATCCCGGCATCTCCTTCACGATGATGGCAGCGGGTCCCCGCGACGTGACCGAGGAGCTGCGCGCCGGCCGTGCCGACATTGCGGTCTCCTTCGTCGACCGGCGCGCCCGCGACATCGAGGTCATCGCCGCGCATGTCACGCGGCTTGGCGCGGTCGTGTCGCCGCAGCATCCCCTCGCCCGCCAGCGCCAGGTGACGCTCGCCGAGTGCGCGCGCTTTCCCACCATCATGGTCCACGACACCCTGCCGCTGACCGGCCTGATCGAGCGCGAATTCGCCGAGCGCGGCACGCTCATTGCGCCGCGTGTCGTTTCCAACTCCCTGGAATTCATGCGCAGCGTGCTGCGCATGGGCCTGGGCGTTGGCTTCTTCACGCCGCTGGGATTTGCGCGCGAGATCCG
>VGDO01000235.1 GCA_016869645.1 Alphaproteobacteria bacterium | reverse complement strand
GGCCGGGCCATCGTCTATGATCCCGCCCGCCGCCGGCCCCGGGGCCAAGCGTTAGGTTCAGGGCGGCCGCGGCAGGAGCGCGGGCGTAGCTCAGGGGTAGAGCACAACCTTGCCAAGGTTGGGGTCGAGGGTTCAAATCCCTTCGCCCGCTCCATTCTCAATAAAAATGACCGCCATCGCCCAGACAGGCTGGCTCAGACAGGCTGGCTCAGACAGGCAGGCCCGGACAGCCAGGCCCCGACAGCCAGGCCCTGACAGCCCAGGCGCGCAATCGCATGGCGCGATTGCGCAGTCCAAGGGGTTATCCGATGGCCATGTCCGATACGACAGCGAGCCGGCCGGGGTTCATCGAGGTCGGTTGCCAGTGCGGTCGCGTGCGCTATCGCGATCACTGTGCGGCGATTGCGGCACGTCGCTCACCGTCGTTGTTCCGACCGGTCCAGGTCTTGTCGAGGTGACGCTTGACAGTCTCGTCGACCCGACTGCGGCGCCCCCGCAACGCCACGTCTGGACGGCGAGCAAAATCGCATGGCTCGGGGACGATCCGCCGCGCCATTCCCGGGCGCGGAATGATGGATCGCAGGCGGCCGAGCGCGCTCCTTCCGGCGGATGACGACGGCTATCGTCTCTTGCGGAACGGACGCGGCGCGGCGGCAGGCGCGGGACGGGATTCGTCCTTGTGGCGGAAGCTGAGGCGGCCGCGGGTGAGGTCGTAAGCCGTCATCTCCACGGTGACGCGGTCGCCGACCAGCACGCGGATGCGGTGCTTCTTCATCTTGCCCGAGGCATAGGCGAGCGTCTGGTGATCGTTGTCGAGTTTGACTCGGAACCGCGCGTCGGGCAGCACCTCGATTACGGTTCCCTCGAACTCGAGCAGGTCTTCTTTGGCCATCGGACTCTCCTGACTTCGGACAGGGCAAGCTTGTCCGGGTGGCCCTTCCTCATTGGTGCCGTGCGGCCGACGACTTGCCTTGTCGGCCGCGCTCGATATCGGAACTGATCGTCTGCCCCTTTTGCCCGTGAACGGGCGCCGGGGACGGCATCCGGAGGCGCGCAAATCATGGCGCCCTGGCCCGGATTTCGGACCCCACAATGGTCCTCCGCGGCTGCATTTGCAAGCAAGTCGGTGCTCCGATGGCGCCCGTCCAGGTGCTTGAAGTGAGCACCGCCCATGGCGTATGCCGAATCCCGAGTTGGACGCGCGCACGGCAAAACGACGGATCGGAGATCGCCATGACGGAAGCAATTGCCAATCGCTACTTTCGCGCCGCCGTGCTCTACGCCATCCTCGGCATGGCCTGGGGCATCTCCATGGCCATGTCAGGCAATCACACGACCTATCCGGCTCACGCTCATCTGCTGCTGCTCGGCTGGGTCTCGATGGTGCTTTATGGCGCGATTTTCCGTCTTTGCCCGAGGTCGGCCGAGGGGACGCTTGCGCGGAGCCACTTCTGGATCGCCAATGTCGGGCTCATTGTGATGATCCCCGGCGTCAGCCTGATCTTTGCGGGCTACCCCGACGCGGAGCCGTTGGCCGCGACCGGTTCGATCATCACGATCGCCTCGATGCTGCTGTTTGCGCACAGGGTGTGGCAGGGCACTCGGACCTGACGATGCCCTGCTCAGGGACCGGCGCGGCCGATCAACTGTCCCTGACGATCGAAGATCACGACGTCGACGTCGGTGCTGCCGGCAAGCGTGGCAAGCGCCGTTTCGCGCGCTCGGCGCGCCACGAGATCGGCGAGCGGCCGCCCGAACGCACCGGCCAGCGTCAGGACTTCGCCGGCCGACCCGGCTGCGCGCGCTGCCGCGACCGTCGCTTGTTGTGCGCCAAGTGACGCTAAAGCGTCAGCCAGCGCCGGCACGTCGACCTGGCTCGCGCCGGAATGGAGATCGAGGGAACCGCCGGCGAGCTTGGCCAGCTTGCCGAAGCCGCCGGCGACGGTGACGCGCGCAACCGGGTGACGCCGCAAGTATTTGAGCATGCCGCCGGCAAAATCGCCCATGTCGATCAGCGCCAGATCGTCGAGTCCGTAGAGCCGCTTCACGGCCTGCTCGGATGTCGCGCCGGTCGCGCCGGCAACATGGTTGAGGCCTGCGGCGCGCGCCACGTCGATGCCGCGGTGGATCGAATGAATCCACGACGCGCAGGAATACGGGATCACGATTCCAGTCGTGCCGAGCACGGACAAGCCGCCGATGATACCGAGGCGCGCATTCAGCGTCTTCGCCGCGAGCGCTTCGCCGCCCGCGACTGATATGGTGACCTCGACATCGCCGCAGCCGCCGTATTCCCGCGCGACATCGGCGATGGCGCGTGCGATCTGCGCGCGCGGACCGGGATTGATCGCCGGCTCGCCGACGGCAAGCGGCAGGCCCGGTCGCGTCACGGTGCCGACGCCTTCGCCTGCACGATAGACAATGCCCCTGCCTCGCGCTCCGCGACGCACGCAGGCCAGCACGAGCGCACCGTGCGTCACGTCGGGGTCGTCGCCGGCATCCTTGATGATGCCCGCTGTGGCTTGACCGTCGCCCAGGCTCTCGCGCGCCAGCGCGAAGGCCGGGGCGTGTCCGCGCGGCAGAACGATCGAAACCGGATCGGGAAAGGAGCCGGTCAACAGCGCCTGATAGGCGGCCTTCGCCGCGCCGGCGGCGCACGCGCCCGTCGTCCAGCCTCTGCGTAGTTCGCCACCTGCGCCCAACCCCGCGCCTGACGGATTGCGCACCATCAGGGATCCGGCGCCACCTTCAGCCCGGCGGCTGCGATGCCGGCGAGCGCACACGCTTCATCGCGGTCGGAGGTGTCGCCGCTGATGCCGACTGCGCCGAGCACGACGCCGGCGCCGTCGGTGAAGATCACGCCGCCCGCCGAGGAGATCGTTCTTCCGTCCGAGGCGCCGACCAGTCCGGTGAAGAACGGCAGATGCTCGCGCGCCTGCTCGCCGATCTTGCGCGAGGAGCGGCCCATGCCGAGCGCGCCCCAGGCCTTGCCCTCGGCGATGCGGGGACGAAGGTGTTCGCTGCCGTCCTGCCGGTGCAGCGCCTTGACGTGGCCGCCGTCGTCGAGCACGGCAACGGTGAGCGGCCGGCATTTCAGCGTCGCGGCTTCGGCCAATGCGCCGGAAATTATTGCACTTGCTTGCGCCAAGGTCAGCTTCGTCATGGCTTTCTCCACCCGCGCCGGCCTCAACTGTGTGCCGATGTCGCCGTGTCGCGCAAGGCCGGCGAGTTGCCAAAAGCCGGCCTCGACCCCAAGTGATTCATCGGTCCGCCGCCAGGTGTGTTAAGGTTCCCCCGGAACATTGCCGTCATGCCCTTCGTCCGCACGCTTGTCATATTCGGTGCGCTGTGTGTCGGCGCATGCGTGGAGGTGCCGCTTGCGAGCGTCGCACCCACGGATCCGTTCATCGGAACGCGCCAGGGATTGATGAAGACGACGGTGGCTGATGACTCCTCGCCTTTGCAGCCGAGCGCCGGCCTGCCCGCGGTCTTCCGTATGGCGGAATCGGAGGGCAGGGTCGTGGTGGTCTGGTCGGTCGGCGGCTTGGCAGGCGGCGGCATGTTCGAGCCTGAGGTCGCTGGCTCGCGCTTCCGCGCCAGTCCGGCCCGGCCGATCTCGGGCGCATCGTGCCGCCGGTTGCGGATCGATGGACCGAAATTGTCGATGCTATGCATCGGCGGCACGGAAGCGTGGGCCTATGAGCTCGAGATGACGGCCGAGCGGGGC
Source organism: Alphaproteobacteria bacterium (assembly GCA_016869645.1). Classification (GTDB taxonomy): domain Bacteria; phylum Pseudomonadota; class Alphaproteobacteria; order SHVW01; family SHVW01; genus SHVW01. The sequence continues at coordinate 4,359 of VGDO01000235.1, read as the reverse complement.
TCACTGCGCGCACTGCTTCTCGAGCGCAGCACCGATGACGGCACGGTGCGGCGTTCCTACGACGGGCGTCTGGTGCGCTCGACCAAGACGACATTCGACTAGCATTGCCGGCCGGATCGCTTGTGCGGACCATGATTTCGCCGAATGCGGGTCGCACGTTTTCGGCGTGGCCGTCACTCGCCTTCTCGCCGCCGCCGCGGCGCTGTCAATTGCGGCATGCACGACGGACGACCGTGTTTGCGCCGATGCGCTCGCGAAGTATTCCGGCGTTCGCCACGGCGCGATGAGCCCGGCGTGGCCCGCGGGCTCGTTGTTGTCGGCCGCGCCGTCGACGTTTCTGCTTGCCGGGGTCGATGGCAGAGCGGTCGTTTCCTGGTCGATCGCTGATGAGCGAGGCAGCGGTGTGCTGGAGGCACCGGGGCACCCGGGTTTGGCGCACGGTCGCCCCACCCGCTGCTCGTTCGCTCGGCGACAGCCGCCTTCGACAAACCTCGCTAGACGATCTGCTCCACGGGCCAAAGTGGCACTGGCGCCGCGATTCGATCGAGCATGTCGATCAACTTCAGCTCGTCGGCATCGGCGGCGAGAGTTGCCTGCAGCACTGCGGTCAATCCGGCGAGCGCGCGCGACAGCGCCAAACCAATCGAGCCGTCGCGCAGCAGCCAACCCAGCACGAGGGCGGCGAACAGATCGCCCGTGCCGCTGAAGCTGCGCGCGATGAACGGCGCGCTGGCCCGCCAAGCGCCGTCGCGCGTGATGGCGAGCGTCGCGAGCCGGTCGGTAGCCTGACGCACGCCGGTCGCAATCACGATGGCTGGTCCGTCTTTGCGGAGACGCCGGCATAGCGCCCGGCCGGCGGCCAGCGCGCTCGCCTCATCGACAATGTCCTGCCCGGTCAGCCAGCCGAGCTCGAACGGGTTGGGTGCCGCGACGTCGGCGAGCGGCAGCAGCCGGTCGCGGATCGCCTCCGGCACGCCGGCGCGCACATAGGTCCGTCCGTTGTCGCCAATGACCGGATCGAGCAGATAGAGAGCGCCGGATCGCTGGCGACGAACCCGCTCGACCGCATCGACCACGGCGCCTGCGGTTTCGGCCATGCCGAGATAGCCGGATAGGACCGCGTCGACCCGCCCGAGCACGCCGATGTCGTCGAGCCCGCGCACCAGCGCGGCAACCTCGTCGGTCGGCACGACGCGGCCAGTGAAGGCGCCGTGACCCGGATGATTGGAGAACGCGACGGTGTCGACGCGCCAGACATCGCAGCCCAGCCGGTTCAGCGCCGGCTGGGCTGCGGCGTTGCCAACATGACCATACGCGACGGCGGATTGGATCGAGAGGACGACCTTGGACACGACCCCGCATTGATGCGCGAATGCCCCGGCCGGCGCAAGTCGCCATCGCACCGATGATGGCCGCGCTTGGCCGCTTGGGCTATGGTGCGCGCGCCACTCTTTCGGGAGACGCCCAGCATGGGTGCCGCCAGCTATTTCGCACGCGACTACGCCGAGGCGCGGCGCAAGTTCCTTGCCGCCGCCAAGACCGCCGGCCTGAAGGTCACGAGTTTCGAGAATCCGGCGCGCGGGCCGGCGGGCGAGACGCTTCATACCGATGTCATTCGCATCGGCTCGCCCGCGGCGACGCGCTTCGTGCTGACCAACACGGCGACCCATGGCGTCGAGGGCTTCTGCGGCTCGGGCGCCACCGTCGGCTGGCTGCGTTCGGGCGAATGGAAGCGGCTGCCGCGCGGCGTGGCGATGGTCATGGTTCACGCCATCAATCCGCACGGCTTTGCCTGGCTGCGTCGCGTTACCGAGGACAATGTCGACCTCAATCGCAACTTCCAGGATTTCGGCAAGCCGCTGCCCGAGAACCGCGCCTATGACGAGCTGCACCCGGTCATCCTGACCGAGCGGTGGGACGATGCCGCCGCAGCCAGGCGCGCCGCCGCCTTCGAGGCGTTCCGGACGAAGCACGGCGCCATGGAGCTGCAGCGCGCGATCAGCGGCGGGCAATAAACGCATGCCGATGGCGTGTTCTATGGCGGCACCAAGCCGACCTGGTCGAACCGCACCTTCTACGCGATCGTCGCCAAGTTCCTCGCCAAGGCGAAGCACGTGGCGTTCATCGACTTCCACACCGGGTTGGGCCCCTACGGCCATGGCGAGCTGATCTGCCATGCGATGCCGGGCACGCACGAATGGGAAGAGCTCGTGCGCTGGTACGGCGAGGGCATCACCTCGCCGGAAGCGGGCAATTCCTCGTCGGCCAAGCTCACGGGCTTCATCCGCAGGGCGGTCGTCGCCGCTTTGCCCCACGCGAATGTGCGCGCACTGACCATCGAGTATGGCACCTATCCCGTGCCGGTCGTGCTCGGCGCGTTGATCGCGGACAACTGGCTCCATCTCAGGGGCAAGCTCGATTCGCCCGAGGGCAAGCGCATCAAGGCGGAAATCCGCCGGTCCTTCTATCCCGACGAGGACGACTGGAAGGAGATGATCTACCTGCGCGGGCGCCAGGTCATGCGCCGCGCACTGAACGGCGTGGCGGCGGCGTAGCGTTTCGCGACTCCCCGAGATGGGGCGGGTGCGGTTGACAGCGCGCAGCGACGGCGCCACATCGGATTGAGTGTCGCGATCGGCTATGGCCGGCGCGCGCACGCTCCGGAGACAGACATGACGAGCACGATCCGTCCGCGGCGCAGCATGCTCTACATGCCCGGCTCGAATGCGCGCGCGCTCGACAAGGCGCGCACGCTGCCGGCCGACGCGCTGATCTTCGACCTCGAGGACGCGGTGGCGCCTGACGCCAAAGTCGAGGCGCGCCGCCAGGTGGCCGCAGCCCTCGCGGCCGGCGGCTATGGACGGCGCGAAATCCTCGTGCGCGTCAATGGATTTGCGACGCCATGGGGCTATGACGACCTGGTCATGGCCGCCGCATCGGGCGCACACGGCGTCCTCCTGCCCAAGGTCGAAAGTGCCGACACGGTGCGCCAGGCCGACAATGTCTTGCGCACGGCCGGCGCGCCGGGCGATCTCGCGATCTGGTGCATGATGGAAACGCCGCGCGGCATGCTGCACGCCGAAGCGATCGCCGATGCACGCCGCGTCGGCGGCCTCGTCATGGGCACGTCCGATCTCGCCAAGGATCTGCACGCCGCGCACACGCGCGAGCGCCTGCCGATGCTGACCTCGCTCGGCCTCTGCCTGCTCGCCGCGCGCGCGGCGGGAATTGCGATCCTCGACGGCGTGCACCTCGATCTTGCCGACGACGCGGGTTTCGCCGAAGCGTGTCGGCAGGGCGCCGAGCTCGGCTTCGACGGCAAGACGCTGATTCATCCCAAGACCATCGCGGCGGCGAACATGGCCTTCGCGCCATCGGAGGCGGAGGTCGCGTGGTCGCGCAGGGTCATCGCCGCTCACGCCGAGGCGAGTGCCGCCGGCAAGGGCGTCGTGCTGGTCGATGGCAAGCTGATCGAGAATTTGCACGTCGACAATGCGCGCCGCCTCGTCGGCTTGGCCGAGCAGATTGCGGATATGGCGAAGCCGGCCCCAACGGCTTGATGACAGTTCGAAGGAGAGATCGAACATGCTGACTCGACGCGAGTTCAACCTCACCTTGGCCGGTGGCCTCGTCCTTGCAACAACACCGGCGCTCGGCGCCGCCGCGCCGACGCCGGCCCAGACGCGCGGACCCTTCTACCCGGTCGAGCGTCCGGCCGACACTGATGGCGACCTGACGCATATCGTCGGCCGCACCGGCCGCGCTCGCGGCACCGTCATAGAGGTCGTCGGACACGTGCTGGAGACCGACGGGCGGCCCGTCGCCGGCGCCACCGTGCAGATCTGGCAGGCCAACGCCGCCGGGCGCTATGACCATCCGCGCGAGCGCTCGAGCGCACCGGCGGATCCGGATTTCCAAGGCTTTGCCGAGGTGACGACCGGCACTGACGGCGCCTACCGCTTCCGCACCGTCAAGCCCGGCGCCTATGATTCACGCGCACCGCACATTCACTTCATGGTGAAGGGAGCGCCGCCGCGCCCGGCTCTCGTGACCCAGATGTACTTCGCCGGCGAGCGCCAGAACGCCTCGGATGTGCTGTTGCGCGGATTGACCGAGCGCCAGCGCGAGGCCCTCACCGTCGTCTTCGGCGCCGACGGCAGTGGGCGCTTCGACATCGTGCTCGCGCCGGGCTGACATTGATCGGGGTCTGATACCGGATAGCGCCGACTAACCTGAACTTTGCCCCATTTTCGAGCTAAGCAATTGAAAGTGCGGGGATTTTGGCTTTGACGGTAGTCATGTAATTTGTTTGAGGGGCTCGACAGGCTGGTTGTGCCGTGATTCAAGCTGCACATGTAC
>VGDO01000234.1 GCA_016869645.1 Alphaproteobacteria bacterium | reverse complement strand
CCAGGGCTTTCGCGCGCTGGCGGGCCAAGGAAGGTTTGCCCGTGGAGCTTCTATGCCGCGCGGTGAGCGAAAAAGAGCGCGGCCTCGTGGACGCCAATCTAGGAGGCAATGTCTATAAGAAAAGAGTTGGTCGCTCGAAAGGCGGCAAGAGTGGCGGTTACCGGACGTTGATCGCTATTCGATTTCGCGAACGTGCCGTATTTGTTTTTGGATTTGCCAAGAACGAACGAGAAACCATTGACCGCCGCGAAGAGCAGGCATTGAAGGCATATGCCGCACATTTGCTTGGCTTGGATGCTTCCGAGGTCGTGCGCGCTGTCGAATCCGGAGAATGGATCAGGTTGAGGTGTGACCATGCCTAGAACGAAACGCAGCAGAATCCTGGAAACCGTCCACGAGGGTGCCAGAGGGCTGCATGCCGCGGGCCTGTTGGACGATGTCACCATGCACGAGTTCGACGCACTCTGTCTTCCTCCGGTCAAGCGATATGCGCCCTCGGAGATCAGACGAATTCGGCTGAGTCAGCGGGTGAGCCAACCGGTTTTTGCCGCTTATCTGAATGTGACGAAATCGACCATCACCCAATGGGAACAGGGCCAGAAACGGCCGCGAGGCACCGCGCTCAAGTTGTTGGAGTTGATTGAGCGCAAGGGCCTGCGTGCGCTTGTCTAGCTCGTGCTTGCACGATCGACGATAGATTAGCCGCCCATGCAAACCCGCCCCGCGCTCGTCGTGCCGCGCGTGCCCGTGCTGGTCGCGGGCGTGTCGCGCGCGGCCTGGCTGACCATCGACGGCGAGCTCGAGACGATCGAGCTTGCCGAGGCGGCGCGGCGTGTCGGCGGCGACAGCCTGTTCCGCGCCACGCCGCCAATTCTCTGCCACGCGCGTGCCACGGCGAGTCGACTCAAGACCGATCCGTTTCCTTCCTTCGACCTGCTCGAGCTGTTCGCCTTCGTGCGTCCCACACGCTTCTGCCTGCCGACGCCGGCGGGACTGGCGAGTGCCGTCGGCCTGGAGCGGCCGCGCGATTTCGAAGCGGCGGCGACCACGCTGCTGGCGGCGGCCGAACGTCTGCTCGCCGAGGCCACCGCGCTGCGTCACGGCAACGATCCGCGCGCCGGCCAGGCGGCACCCGTCGCGCGCGTCATGATGCGCGGCGGCTGGCCCTGGGCGCCCTTCGTCTTGGCGGCACTCGGCGAACAGACGGATGCCGTGGCCGATGCCGCGGCCGTCCGCGGCGGCGTCGGCGGCCTCGAAGTCTGGCGGCGACTGCAGCCCTGGTCCGAGCACGCGCCCGAGCCGCCGCCGGGTAACCAGCCGGTCGAACCCGCCGAGGCGCGCCAGCGGCTGGCCAAGCTGACCGGCCGCACCGGACCAGGGGGCGGCGCCGAGGACCGGCCGCAACAGGCCGACTACGCGAGCGCGGCGACCGCCGCCTTCGCGCCGCGCGAGCGGCCGGGCGAGCCGCACTTCGTGCTGGCTGAGGCCGGCACCGGCGTCGGCAAGACGCTCGGCTACATCGCCACGGCGAGCCTATGGGCGGAGAAAAACCAGGGCCCGGTCTGGATCTCGACCTACACGCGCAACCTGCAGCACCAGATCGACACCGAGCTCGACCGGCTCTATCCCGATCCGGCCGACAAGGCGCTCAAGGTCGTGCTGCGCAAGGGCCGCGAGAACTATCTCTGCCTGCTCAATCTGGAAGAGGCCGTGACCGCCCTGCCCGGCCGGCCGCGCGATACGGTGGCGCTCGGGCTGATGGCACGCTGGGCCGCGGCGACCCGCGACGGCGACATGGTCGGCGGCGATCTGCCGGGCTGGCTGCCCGACCTGATCGGGCGCGGTCGCAGCCTCGGCCTCGCCGACCGGCGCGGCGAATGCATCTATTCGGCCTGCCCGCACTACGACAAGTGCTACATCGAAAAGAGCCAGCGCCGTGCGCGCCGCGCCGACATGGTGGTCGCCAATCACGCGCTGGTCATGATCCAGGCCGCCTTCCAGAGCGGCGATGCGGGCTCGCCGAGCGGTCTGCCGCAGCGCTACGTGTTCGACGAGGGCCATCACGTGTTCGACGCGGCCGACGGCGCCTTCTCCAGCCATCTGAGCGCGATCGAGGGCGTCGAGCTGCGGCGCTGGCTGCTCGGCGTCGAGGGACGGCGCAGCGGCCGTGCGCGCGGTCTCAAGCGCCGTGTCGAGGATTTGATCGCGGGCGACGAGACGGCGATGGTGGCGCTTGACGCCGCGCTGTCGGCCGCGCACGCGCTGCCCGCCGAGGGCTGGTCAACGCGGCTTGCCGATAGCAGGCCACAGGGTGCGGCCGAGAATTTCCTGGTGCTGGTGCGCCAGCAGGTCTATGCGCGCACCCCCCAGGGCGAGAACGCCTATTCGCTCGAAACCGAAACCCTGCCGCCGGTCGAGGGGCTGATGGCGGCGGCCGAGGCGCTCGAGCGCGCGCTCGCGCGGCTGGCCGAGCCGCTCAAGACGCTCCGCCAGCGCCTGCTCCAGCGGCTCGACGACGACGCCGACGAGCTCGACACGCCGACCCGCCTGCGCATCGAAGCGATGGCGCGCGGCCTGACCCGGCGCGGCGAGCTCATGGTCGGCGCGTGGCGCGGCATGCTGCGCTCGCTGGGCGCCGCGACGCCGCCCGAATTCGCCGACTGGTTCTCGGTCGAGCGGATCGACGGCCGCGACACCGACGTCGGCATGTACAGGCACTGGATCGACCCCATGGTGCCGTTTGCCAACGTGGTCGCGGCACCGGCCCAGGGCGTGCTCGTCACCTCGGCGACGCTGCGCGACGGATCGGGCGACGTCGAGGCGGACTGGCAGGCGGCCGAGGCGCGCACCGGCGCGCGCCATCTGCCGCGGCCGGCCATTCGCGCCGCCGTGCCCTCGCCCTTCGATTATCCGCGCCAGACCCGCGTCTTCATCGTCAACGATCTCGGCCGCGGTGATTTGGGCCAGATCGCCAGCGCCTATCGCGAGCTGTTCCTGGCATCGGGCGGCGGCGGCCTCGGCCTGTTCACCGCCATCTCGCGGCTGCGCGCCGTCCATGCCCGCGTTGCACGCCCGCTTGAGGAGGCGGGCCTGGCGCTCTACGCTCAGCATGTCGACGGCATGGACACGGCGACCCTGATCGACATCTTCCGCGCCGAGGAGGACGCCTGCCTGCTCGGCACGGATGCCGTGCGCGACGGCGTCGACGTGCCGGGCCGGTCGCTGCGTCTCATCGTGTTCGACCGCGTGCCCTGGCCCCGGCCCGACATCCTGCACAAGGCGCGCCGCCAGGAATTCGGGCCCAAGACCTATGACGACATGATCACGCGGCTCAGGCTCAAGCAGGCCTTCGGCCGGCTGATCCGGCGCGCCGACGATCGCGGCGTCTTCGTGCTGCTCGACCGGCAGATGCCGTCGCGCCTGCTCGGCGCCTTCCCCGAGGGCGTGGAGATCGCGCGCATCGGGCTTGCCGACACGGTGGCCGCGACGCGGAGTTTCTTTGCCAAGCCGGACGGCCCGGCCTAAATTGCCGGCCCGAAAAAGCCCCAATGCTGCGACCATGGCCATCACCAAGCCTTCAAGCCGCATCCTGCGGACGCCCGACGACCTCAGCTCCGCCGGGCTGATCGAGAAACGTCGCGCCGGTGCGCTCGAGGATGTGGCTCGGCGCTTTGCCGTCGCCGTCACGCCCGACATGGCGGAGCTGATCGATCGGACGGACCGTCGAGATCCGATTGCGCGGCAGTTCGTGCCGGATGTGGCCGAGCTGACCGAGATGCAAGGTGAGCTGGCCGATCCGATCGGCGACGAGGCGCATTCGCCGGTCAAAGGCATCGTGCATCGTTATCCCGACCGCGTGCTGCTCAAGCCGCTGCATGCCTGCCCCGTCTATTGCCGCTTCTGCTTCCGCCGCGAGATGGTCGGGCCAGGCAAAGACCTGCTGTCGGCTGCCGAGCTCGATGCTGCCCTCGCCTATATCCGCTCCCACCGCGAGATCTGGGAGGTGATCCTCACGGGCGGCGATCCGCTGATGCTATCGGCGCGCCGGCTCGGCGCGATCATGGCAGCGCTCGCGCGTGTCGATCATGTTGCCGTCGTGCGCATCCACACCCGCGTGCCAGTCGCCGAGCCCACGCGCGTCACGGCGGCGCTGGTGCGCGCGCTCAAGTCCGACAAGGCCGTCTATGTCGCGATCCACTGCAACCATGCGCGCGAGCTGACCGCGGCGGCGCGGCGCGCCTGCCGCATGCTTGCCGATGCGGGCATCCCGCTTCTGTCCCAGACCGTGCTGCTCAAGGGCGTCAACGACGACGCCGAAACGCTCGAGACGCTGCTGCGGACCCTGGTCGCCAACCGGATCAAGCCCTATTACCTGCATCATCCTGACAAGGCGCGCGGCACGGCCCGTTTCCGCACCACGGTCGCGCGCGGCCAGGCGCTGATGCGCCGCCTGCGCGGCCGCGTCTCGGGCCTGTGCCAGCCGAGCTACGTGCTCGACCTGCCGGGCGGATACGGCAAGGTGCCGATCGGCCCGTGCCACGTCGCGGCGAGCGACGCGCAGGACGCGCTCGTGATCGAAGACTACAAGGGCAGGCGCCGCATTTATCGCGAGGACGGCGCGTCGTGAAGAGCGCCAATTCGATCCTGTCGAGCTACGGCACCTCGGTCTTCGAGGTCATGTCGCGCCTGGCAATCGAGCACAAGTCGATCAATCTGGGCCAGGGCTTCCCCGACGACCGCGGGCCGGAGGACGTGCTGCAAGCGGCGTCCGACGCGCTCTTGACCAAGCCCAACCAGTATCCGCCCATGATGGGCGTGCCCGAGCTGCGCCAGGCGGTGGCGCGCCATGCCAAGCGCTTCTACGGGGTCGATGCCGACTGGCAGACCGAAGTCATGGTGACATCGGGCGCCACCGAGGCGCTCGCCGCATCGCTGTTTGGCCTGCTCGAACCCGGCGACGAGGTCGTATTGATCGAGCCGCTCTACGACAGCTACATCCCCATTTTGCGCCGCGCCGGCGCCACGCCCCAGCTGATCCGCCTGACGCCGCCCGACTGGAAGCTGACGCGCGAAGCGGTCGAGGCGGCGTTCAGCGCCAAGACCAAGCTGCTGCTGCTCAACAACCCGCAGAATCCGGCGGCCAAGGTGTTCACCCGCGCCGAGCTCGAGCTGCTCGCCGAATACGTCAAGCGCTTCGATGCCTATGCGCTGTGCGACGAGGTCTACGAGCACATCGTGTTCGACGGCCGCCGTCACGTAACGCTGATGAGCCTGCCCGGCATGCGCGAGCGCTGCCTGAAGATCGGCTCGGCCGGCAAGACCTTCTCGCTCACGGGCTGGAAAGTCGGCTACATCACCGCACCGGCCGCGCTGCTGGCGCCGGTCAGCCGCTGCCACCAGTTCCTGGTCTTCACCACGCCACCCAACCTGCAGCGTGCGGTCGCCTACGGACTCGACAAGGACGACAGCTACTTCACCGGCCTGACCGATGGCATGCGCGTCAAGCGCGACCGGCTCGCCAAGGGGCTCGAGCGCATCGGCTTCGACCTGCTCGACTGCGAGGGCACCTATTTCATCAACGCGGGCTTCCGGCGCCTCGGCTTCAACGGCGACGACATGGCATTCTGCCGGCACATCACGACCGAGGCCGGCGTCACCGCCATCCCGGTCAGCGCCTTTTACGCCGGTGGCGAGGCGCCGGCGACCATCGCGCGCTTCTGCTTCGCCAAGCAGGACAGCGTGCTCGACGGCGCGATCGAGCGGCTGGAGAAGCATTTCGGTCGAAAGTGACAACCGTCCGCGGTGTAGGGGCTCAGCATGCTGCGCCCCTACCGGAGGATGACGGCTATTCCTTCCGCTTGAATTTCTTCCCGAGCACGATCAGCGACAGGATCTCGAACAGAATTTGCGCGCCGACCATGGCGGTGTTGGTGGTCGGGTCGTATTGGGGCGCCACCTCGACGACGTCGCCGCCGATCACGTCGACGCCCGCAAGGCCGCGCAGGATCTGCTGGCATTCGCGCGGCGTGAGCCCGCCCGCCTCGGGCGTGCCGGTGCCGGGCGCATAGGCCGGGTCGAGGCCGTCGACGTCGAAGGAGATGTAGGTCGGGCCGTCGCCCACCACGTCGAGCGCCTTCTTGATGACGGCGTCGATGCCCATGCGCATGACGTCCTCGATGTGCAGCACGGTCATGCCGGAATCGTAGGAGAACTCCCAGATGAATTCCGCGGGTCCGCGAATGCCGATCTGGATGGTGCGCTCGGGATCGAGCACGCCTTCGAGCACGGCGAGCCGGAACGGCCCGCCATGATTGAACTTGGAGCCGTCATACTCGCCGCCTGTGTCGCAGTGGGCGTCGATGTGCACCAGGCCGACCGGCCGGTCCCGGCCCAGTGCCTTGAGGATCGGGAAGGTGATGGAGTGGTCGCCGCCGACCGAGAGCGGCAGCACGTTGGCCGCGCGGACCTTGGCGTAGAAATCGGCGATGTCCTCGATGCAGCTCGACAGGCTGAAGCGCGAACGCATGGGCACGTCGCCGATGTCGGCCGCCCGGCACGAAGCGAAGGGCACGACCTTGAGCGCGTGATTATAAGGTCCGATGCGCTCGACGCCGCGCACGGCGCGGGGGCCCAGCCGCGCGCCTGCGCGGTTGGTCACACCGAGATCCATCGGCACGCCGAGCAGCGCCACGTCGAGGCCGCCGAACTTCGGTTCGGTGGCGAACTCGGGATGGTAGGGCGCGCCGAGCAGCGTTGCGACATCGGCATAGGGCAGCTTGCGCTGCTCGCGGCTCTTGAAGACGAGCAAGACGACCTTCTTGAACTCGGGATCGAACACGTCGCTGGCACTGGCGTTGCCGTACTTCGCGCGCAGGGCCTCGAGCTTCTTGTCGTCGTACATCGTCCGCTCCCGTCAAATAAACTCTTCGCTAGCTAGTGGATCGCAGTCGCGCTTCAACCCATGCCGAACCAGACCAGCAGTGCCGACACGGTGAAGAAGGACAGCACCGTGGTGATCAGCGTCACGGCCGTCGCCTCCCCGACATAGGCGCCATAGCGCTGGGCAATGACGAAGGCGGTGGCGCCGGTCGGCAACGCCGCCATGACGACGGCGCTCGCCGCCCAGAACGGCTCGAGCCGCAGCACGTGAAAGGCGAGCCACCAGGTGATGGCGGGCTGCACCGCGAGCTTGAGCAGCGTCAGCCAGGCGATCTCCGAGCGGCGCGCCGCCATCTGCCTTCCGGCGAGGAAGAGGCCCATGGCGAACAGCGCGCATGGGCCGCTGGCGTTGCCCAGGATGGTGCAGAAATTGACGACCGAGCGCGGCAGCGTCACGCCGAGCAAGGACAGCACCATGCCAGCCGCCGCCGAGATGATCAGCGGATTGGTCACGATCGCCAACGCCACGTCGCCCAGGATCTTGATCGGCTCGCTGCCCGAGCGCAGGTCGAGCTCGATCAGCACGATGGTCAGGCCGACGACGATCGCGCCATTGTAGACGGTGAGAATGATCGCGGGCAAGGCGCCCTGCTCGCCGAAGGCGATCAGGTAGAGCGGCACGCCCATGTAGCCCGTGTTGGTGAAGATCGCCGTCATGCCCTGCAGGCTGAGTGCGGCCGGCCGGTTGCGAAAGATCATCAGGCCCGCGAGCATGGACAGCACGTAGGTGCCGAGCACGCCGCCCGAGTAGGCGGCGAGAAAGTGCCAGTTGAAGACGTCCTCGAGCGGCACGCGCGCCATCGACAGGAACAGCAATGGCGGCAGGGCGAAATAGTAGACGAAGGCGTTCAGCGCTTCCGTCGAAGCACCGCCGAGAATACCGAAGCGTCCGGCAAGATAGCCCGTGAGGATGATCGCGAAGACGGGCAGGCCGACATTCAGGACCGGTTCCATCGCAGAGACAGTATGGAGCCGCAGCCGGCCTGTCGAGGAGGGTGTTGGGTGGGACGGCCACTGTTTGCCCGAAACAAGTTCCTCACCGTGCGCCTCGGGCGAAGCCCGGTTCGCCCTGGTACGAAGGGTGAGGACGTTGCCGGTGGAAAAGTTGCGAAACCGAAGCGTCGGAACTGCGTCCAGCGCTCTCGTCCTTCGACGTCGGGCGAAACCGCGTTTCGCCCTTTGCTCAGGACCAGGAGGTTGTCGCGAACCTCGCGGCTAAGCCGGCTTTTGCGCCGAAACCTGGGACTTGATCGT
>VGDO01000233.1 GCA_016869645.1 Alphaproteobacteria bacterium | reverse complement strand
GGAATCCACTATCTGCTCGCAACACTCCGTTTCCCTTCCGCGTGTGATATTTTCGACTCACCCCTATGCTCAACTATCGAGCGTTGAACAGCCCTGGGAGAACACCGAGTTCGAGCTGCACATCAGCTCGGCGCATGTCGATGGCGCAACCGTCTACGCCGACATGGCACGACAGGCCGGGCTCAAGCTGAAGTTGACGCGCTATCCGGCCGAGAACTATCTCGACGTCGCCTGGATGAAGAAGCCGTTCATCATTTCCGGCTGGTTTGGCCGGCCGACCGTGGCGCTGGCACTCCAGGTCGCCTATGTGTCGCAGGCCTCATGGAACGAGACGTTCTGGAAGCGGCCCGAATTCGACCGCCTGGTCGCCGACGCGCGCAAGACGTTGGATCAGGCCAAGCGCAGGGACCTCTTCTTCGAGGCCCAGCGCATGCTGTGGGAAGACGGCGGTGCGATGATCCCCGTGTTCGAGAACTGGATCGACGCAACGTCGAGCAAGGTCAAAGGCATCGAGCCTCACGCCTTCGGCGCGCTTGGCTTCTACTACTGGGATGGCGCCTGGGTCGACGCCTAGCCGGCATGTCCCATGGCGTCGCTCGTCCTGGGGCGCCTGCTGCTCGGCGCGGTCACGCTGCTTGTGGCCTCGCTTCTGGTTTTCGCCGGCACTCAGGCGCTCCCGGGCGACGTCACCACCGCGATCCTGGGGAACGAGGCGACCCCGGAAACCCGCGCGGCGCTGGTCGAGCGTCTCGGCCTCGATCACCCGATTCACGTCCAATATTTCGAATGGGCAGGACGATTTCTTCGCGGTGACCTCGGTCTCTCGCTGGTCAACGACGTGCCGGTATCCCGCCTGCTCGATCTGCGCCTGAAGAACACGTTCATCCTCGCGCTCGCGACCATCATCGTCGTCGTACCGCTGTCGCTTTTCCTTGGCCTGCTCTGTGCCGCCTATCCGAACGGTCGGCTCGACAGCTCGATCTCCGTCGTCTCGCTGTTCCTGATCTCGCTGCCGGAATTCCTGGTCGGCATCATCCTGGTGCTGCTGTTTGCCGTCTACTGGTCGGTGCTACCGGCAACCAGCATCTCGGGCTTCCGCTCGTTTGAGCATCTGGTGCGCGCGCTTGTGCTGCCGGTGCTGACCCTGACTTTTGCCATCCTCGCGCACATGGTGCGCATGACGCGGGCGGCCATGCTCGAGGTCATGCGCGCGCCCTATATCGAAATGGCGTTGCTCAAAGGCGCCTCGCGATCGCGTATCGTGCTCCGGCACGCGCTGCCCAACGCCCTCGGCCCGATCATCAACGTGATCGCCCTCAACCTCGGCTATCTGATCAGCGGCGTGGTCGTGGTCGAGGTCATCTTCGCTTATCCCGGCCTCGGCAAGCTGCTGGTCGAAGCGATCGGCAACCGCGACCTACCTCTGCTGCAGGCGGTCGCGCTGATCATGGTGGCCGCCTACATCGTCTTCACCTTGCTGGCGGACATCGTCGCGCGGCTGAGCAACCCTCGCCTCAGGTTCAAGCAATGAGTGCGGGCGAAGCGACGGCACAGGCGATCCCACGGCCGCGACGGCTGCCACCCCCGCTCGCCTGCATCGGTCTCGCCATCGTGGCGATCGGGCTCATCATGGCGCTGCTCGGGCCGTTCCTCGCCCGCCACGGCGCGGGCGAGCTGATCTCAGAGCGTCCCTTTCCGGCCGCAAGCTGGGCACTACCCTTCGGCGGCGACCATCTCGGGCGCGATGTCCTGTCGCGCCTTTTGCACGCCGCACCGGTCACGATCGGTCTGGCGCTCGGCGCGACCACCGTCGGCTTCGTGATCGGCCTTACCGTCGGCTTCTTCACGGCGGAGGTTCGGGGCCGCACTGACACGATGATCACCTGGATCCTCGACATCCTCGTGTCGTTTCCACCCAAGCTGATCGCGCTGATCGCGATTGCCGGCCTCGGCTCATCGCTGCCGATCCTGATCGCGACTCTCGGTTTCGTGCATGCGCCGCGCGTCGCGCGCGTGGCGCGCGCCGTCGCCATGAACATCTCCGCGATGGACTTCGTCGAGGCGGCGCGCGCGCGTGGCGAATCGGTCCTGGCCGTGATGGTCAGGGAGATCTGGCCGAGTGCGCGCCGGCCGATGGCGGTTGAATTCGGCCTTCGCGTCACCTTCTCGATCCTCGTGCTGAGCTCACTGAGCTTCCTTGGCCTCGGCGTTCAGCCGCCTATGACCGATTGGGGTTCGATGGTGCGCGAGAACATGTCCGGCATCTTTCTCGGCACACCTGCGGCGCTGATCCCGGCCCTCGCGATCGGCATCCTCACGGTCGGCATCAACCTCGTCATCGACTGGATCGGCGGCTCGTCCGGCCGTCGGCTCACCGAGGAACTGAGCCGTTGAGACCAGTCCTGGAGATTGCCGGTCTGGTGGTGCGCGCCGACGACGGCAAGGGAAGCTGGATCGATACGATCCGGAACGTTGATCTGACCGTTTCGGCCGGCGAGGTCGTCGCGCTGATCGGCGAGTCCGGTGCCGGCAAGAGCACGGTGGCGCTTGCCGCCCTCGGCTATGCCCGGCCAGGCACGCGCCTGGTCGAAGGCCGTATCCTTTTCGACGGCCAGGATGTGCGCGCCCTTGATGAACGAGGCCTTCGCCGCCTGCGCGGCCGCGATGCATCGTATGTGGCCCAGAGCGCCCAAGATGCACTCAATCCCGCAATCCCGATCGGGGCCCAGATCGCTGAGCCGCTGCTCATTCACGGAATTGCCAGCGGTACGGAGGCCGAAGCCAGGATCGCATCACTCATCGGCCTGCTCGATCTGCCCGTTGGAATTGTCACCCGATTTCCGCATCAGGCGAGCGGCGGCCAGCAGCAGCGCATCATGCTCGCCATGGCCATGGCCTGCGCGCCGCGCCTCCTCGTGCTCGACGAGCCGACGACGGCGCTCGACGTCACCACGCAGATCGAGGTGCTCAAGGCGATCCGCACCGCGATCCGCGGCCAGGGCAGTGCCGCGATCTATGTGTCGCACGACCTCGCGGTGGTAGCGCAGATCGCCGACCGCATCGTCGTCATGCGGCATGGTGCGATTGTCGAGCAGGGACCGACCGCCGAGATCGTCGAGCGGCCGAAGCAACCCTACACCGTCACGCTGATCGATGCGGTGCGCCCGCGCGACCGTCGCCTCGCGCGCGAAGCGCCGCGTGGCCCCGCGCCATTGCTCGCACTCCGTGGCGTCAATGCCAGCTACGAGCAGCAGGGCTGGTTCGGTCCGGCCCGCGGCGGAAACAAGGTCCTGCGTGACATCGACCTCACCGTCGGCAAGGGCGAGGTGCTTGCCGTGGTGGGAGAATCCGGCAGCGGCAAGAGCACGCTGGCGCGCGTAGTCGCCGGTCTGCATCCGCGCCTGTCCGGAGACATTGCGCTTGCAGGTACCACCCTCGCCGATCGCGTCCGCCGGCGGCCGCTGGAGCAGCGTCGGCGCATCCAGATCATCTTCCAGAGTCCTGATCTCTCGCTGAACCCGGAAGAGCGCGTCGGCGAGATCATCGGCCGGCCGCGCCAACTCTATTTCAACGAGGCACGCACCAATCGTGATGCGCACACGGACCGGCTGCTCGACATGGTCGGACTGCCGCCATCCTATGAGCGCCGCTTTCCGGCCGAGCTTTCCGGCGGCGAGCGCCAGCGCGTGGCGATCGCGCGCGCCTTTGCCGCGGAACCCGATCTGATCCTGTGCGACGAGATACTGTCGTCGCTCGATGTCGTCATCGCCGCGCAGATTCTCGAGCTCATGCGCGAGCTGAAACGGAAATCGAGCGTCGCCTATCTGTTCATCTCGCACGATCTGGTGACCGTTGCCCAGATCGCCGACCGCATTGCCGTGCTCTACGCCGGCACCGTGTTGGAGCTCGGCGCGACCTCGGCGGTCTTCACGCCGCCGCACCATCCGTATACCGCGCTGCTGATGGCGGCCGTGCCCCAGCTTCGGCGCGGCTGGCTCGACGACGCCTTCAAGCTGCGCGGACCAACCGCGCAGCGGCGCGCAGCTCCGACGGGCTGCCCCTTTCAGCCGCGCTGCCCGCTGGCCATACCCGGCCTGTGCGAACGCGAACTGCCGCCGCTGCGCGAGCAGACGTCAGGCCACGCCATCCGCTGCCACCGCAGCGATGCCGAGCTTCGGCAAGCACAGACGAGCCCGGTTCAAACCAGCCCCAACTGAGCACGATCAAGGCGAGGAGCATTCCAGATGCGCGTGGTAAGTGAGTTTCCGCACAAGGTCAAAGTCATCGAGAACCTCTTCATCCCGCTGGCAGATGGATGCCGGCTGGCGGCGAAGATCTGGATGCCGGAAGACGCGGAGCGGCATCCGGTCCCGGCCATTCTGGAATATCTGCCCTATCGCAAGCGCGACCGGCAGGCGCTGCGCGATTCACAGATGCACGGCTATTTCGCCGGCCATGGCTATGCCTGTGTGCGGCTCGATCTGCGCGGCTCGGGCGATTCCGACGGCGCGATGTTCGACGAATACCTGCCGCAGGAGCTGAGCGACGGCGCCGAGGCGATCGCGTGGATCGCCAAGCAGCCTTGGTGCTCCGGTTCGGTCGGCATGATGGGCATCTCCTGGGGCGGCTTCAATTCGCTCCAGGTCGCGGCCCTGCGCCCGCCAGCCCTTAAAGCGATCATATCGCTCTGTGCCTCCGATGACCGTTACGCCGACGACATGCACTACATGGGCGGCTGCGTGCTGATGGATCTGCTCGGCTGGGGCTCAACCTTCCTTGCCTATTTCGGCACCCCGCCCGATCCGCTGCTGGTCGGCGATCGCTGGCGCGACATGTGGCTGGAGCGCATCGAGAACGCGACCGTGCCGACCATCACCTGGCTCCAGCACCAGCAACGCGACGAGTTCTGGAAGCAGTCCTCGGTGTGCGAGGACTACAGCCAGATCGCCTGCCCCGTCTATGCGGTCGGCGGCTGGGCTGATGGTTACACCAATTCGATCCCGCGCCTCCTGAGCCATCTCAAAGTGCCACGCAAGGGATTGATCGGGCCGTGGGGCCATACCTACCCCAATCTCGGCGGACCGGGTCCCGCCATCGGCTTTCTGCAGGAAGCGCTGCGCTGGTGGGATCAATGGCTGAGGGGCAAGGAGACCGGCATCATGAAGGAGCCGATGCTCCGCGCCTGGATGCTTGAGAGCGAGCCGGCGCGCAATTACTACGCCGTGCGCGCCGGGCGCTGGGCTGCCGAGGAAGCCTGGCCAAGCCCACGCATTCGACCGCGACGCCTGGCGGTCAACGCCGCGGGGCTGGCCGACAAGTCGACCTCCGCCCAGCCGGTCAAGACCAAGTCGCCGCAAACGGTAGGCCTCGCCTCGGCGGACTGGTGCCCCTACGGCATCGGACACGACATGCCGGGCGACCAGCGCATCGATGACGGTCGCTCGCTGACCTTCGACACGGAGCCGTTGGCCGAGCGGCTCGAGTTTCTCGGCGCAGCCGAACTGTCGTGCGACGTCGCGGTCGACCGGCCGACTGCCTTCATCGTGGCGCGCCTGTGCGACGTGGCGCCGACCGGCGAATCGGTGCTGATCACCTACGGCGTGCTCAACCTGACGCACCGCAACGGGCACGAGAAATCCGAGCCGCTGGAGCCTGGGCGCCGTTATTCGATCAAGCTGATGCTAAATCATGTCGGCTATTGCATTGCCAGGGGACATCGCTTACGGCTCGCGCTGTCGACCGCCTATTGGCCGGTCGTCTGGCCGTCACCCGAGCCGGTCACCCTCACCGTTTTCGCCGGCGGCGACAGCGCGCTCACACTGCCGGTCCGGCCGCCACGGGCCGAAGACGCGTCCCTGGCGCCGTTCAAGGAACCCGAGCAAGGGCCCAGCGTAACGCACAGTGTGCTGCGCATGCCCAGGCGCGGTCGCATGACGGTGACGCAGGACGCGCAGACCGGCGAGTTCCGTATTCACAGCGCACGCGATCGCGCCGCCTACCGGCTGCACGACATCAAGCTCGATCACAGCAGCTCCGGCGAGGAGATCCACACGATCCATCCCGACGATCCGCTGGCGGCCCGATCGGAAGCCTTTCGCAGCGTGTCCTATACGCGCGATTCCTGGCACATCCGCGTCGACACCCACACGATCCTGACGGCGACGCGCGATCATTTCGTCGTGACCGCGGACCTCGATGCTTTCGAAGGCGCGACGCGGGTCGTGACCCGGCGTTGGAACGTGCAGATCCCGCGTCGCGGCGTCTGACGTCGGACCGGCAAGCGCCACGCAAAGCGGCGGAATCGCGCCGTACGCCGCGCCTTCTCGCGCGCGCAGAGCATTGGTAAACTCGCGCGCATTCCGTTCTGTCGAAAGGGTCTCGTTCATGTCGACCGTCGTCGCCAATCCCAGCCTGCCGCCCGCCCATGTCCTGATCGGCGACAAATGGCGTCCGGCCCAATCGGGCCAGACGATCCCGGTCGTCAACCCGTCGGACGGCGAAACCTTCACCAGGATCGCGCGCGGCATGGCCGAGGACATCGACGCCGCAGTCAAGGCGGCGCGAGGGGCGATGGATGGCGCCTGGGGACGCATGACCGCGCTCGAGCGCGGCCGCCTGCTGACCAAGTTAGGCCTCGCTATCCTCGACCACTATGACGAGCTGGTCCGGCTCGAGGCGATGGACACGGGCAAGCCCTTGAAGCAGGCGCGCGCCGACATCACGGCCTTCGCGCGCTACTTCGAGTTCTATGGCGGCTGCGCCGACAAGTTCCACGGCGAGACGATTCCCTATCTCGACGGCTACACCGTCATGACCTTGCGCGAGCCGCACGGCGTCACCGGCCACATCATTCCGTGGAACTATCCGGCGCAGATCCTCGGCCGCAGCCTGGGTGCGGCCCTCGCCGCCGGAAATGCCGCCGTGGTCAAGCCGGCCGAGGATGCGTGCCTGACCTGCCTCAAATTGGGGGAGCTCGCGCTCAAGGTCGGCTTCCCGCCCGGCGCCATCAACGTCGTGCCCGGCTATGGCGAAGAGGCCGGCGCGGCGCTCGCCGGCCATCCCGGCATCGATCACATCTCCTTCACCGGCTCGCCCCAGGTCGGCACGCTGGTGCAGCAGGCGGCCGCCAAGCACAACCGTCCCGTCACCATGGAGCTCGGCGGCAAGTCGCCCCAGCTCGTCTTCGCCGACGCCGACCAGGATGCCGCGCTGCCCTTCATCACCAACGCGATCATCCAGAATGCGGGGCAGACCTGTTCGGCCGGGTCGCGCCTGCTGGTGCAGGACAAGATCCACGACGAGTTCGTCACCAAGGTCGCCGAGCGCTTCAAGGGGCTCAAGGTCGGCGCCTCGGATATGGACCTCGACTGCGGCCCGCTGATCAACAAGGACCAGCACGTCCGCGTGAAGGGCTTTCTCGACCGTGCCGACAGCGCAGGCTTCGCAAAGATCGCCGCGGGCACGATCGCTGCCAACGCGCCCAAGGGCGGCTACTACGTGGCGCCGACCCTCTACGACAATGTGACACCCGAGCACCCGATGGCGCAGGAGGAAGTGTTCGGGCCGGTCCTGTCGGTGTTCCGCTTCACCGACGAGGCGCACGCGATCAAGCTCGCGAACGGCACGGACTACGGCCTCGTCGCCGGCGTGTGGACCCGCGACGGCGGCCGGCAGATGCGGCTCGCGCGCCGGCTCCAGGCGGGCCAGGTCTTCATCAACAATTACGGCGCCGGCGGCGGCATCGAACTGCCTTTCGGCGGCGTCAAGCGTTCGGGCTTCGGCCGCGAGAAAGGCTTCGAAGCGCTCAACGGCTTCAGCGTGATCAAGACGGTCGCGATCCGGCATGGGTGAGGGCGGCAACGTCAGCCGGTCACGTCTCCTTCCGCCGAACTACACACCCTCCCCCCTTGCGGGGGAGGGCGGGGTGGGGGGACGCGCCGCGACAGTTTTCTGGCTCATCAGGAAAACGAGTGGGTGATTTGACGAGGTAGGCATGGCCGAAAGCCGCAGGATCGCTTGGTTTCAGGCGTTTCGCGGGACATTTGGATTTGGCATGATATCCGGATGGCCAAATCAACGAAGCGGCGGCGGCACCTATGGGACGCGTACGCGTTCCCCGGGTTTCGGCCGCACCCGGAGGTGCGTGGCGAGTTCGGCGATCCGAAGGCGCGCATCATCACCCTCAATCGACGCTCAAA
>VGDO01000232.1 GCA_016869645.1 Alphaproteobacteria bacterium | reverse complement strand
GTTCCACGCCCTTCATCCCTCCGCCCTCTGCCAAAACCGCAAAGAGCTATCTGCTGCCGGATTTTTACTCCGGCGCAACCGGACAATCCGGCCGCTTCAGTGAGGGATTTTTGCTCCGGCGCTTACACTTCGACGCGTTGGCCTGATTTCAAGCCGGGCATGCCGCCACGGCCTTCGGTGCTGGCGATTACGAAGAAGGATGGCGGGGTGATCGGCAGTTGAGAGGTCGCCGTAGTGCCCGATCGATCAATAGGCGGCCACCACACCGTCGGCGCGCGGATCGGTGGCGCCGTCGAGCCGGCCGTCGGCATGTCGCCCCAGGACGCGGTCGACCGCGCGATCCGGCTGTTTCCACGCGATGTCGGCGTCGGCGTGATCGCGATCAGCGGCCAGGGTTGCGGCGGCGGCGGCAATTACGGCGATCCCGCCGATTTTCGCGAGAATATGGCCTGGGGCATGGCGCGCGTGCGAGGGCTCGGGCCGCGACAATAGACGCCTTGCCGCCATCGTCCGATTGGTGTTTGCTTTGCGCAATGCCTGATCGCGGCATTCTGATCGAAATGGGAGAGCCAATATGACTCGTTCGTTCGTTGCCGCCGCCGCCTTCGCCCTGGCCGGAGCCATGAGTACCGCACAGGCCCAAACCGTCACGGTCGGGATGTATGGCGGATCGTTCGAAAAGGCGATCCGCGAGGCGGTCGTGCCGTCGTTCCAGAAGCAGTTTCCCAACGCCAAATTCGAATACGTCCTCGGCAACTCGACCGATACCTTGGCGCGGCTGCAAGCCCAGAAGGCGCGCCAGGAAATCGACGTCGCCATCATGGACGACGGCGTCATGTATCAAGCGGTAACGTTGGGATTCTGCACCGATGTGGCCGACGCCCCGATCTATCGCGAGCTTTATGATTTGGCCAAGGTTTCGGGCAACAAGGCGATGATGGCGGGCGTGGTCGCGACGGGCCTCGCTTACAACACCAAGGTCTTCAAGGAGAAAGGCTGGGCCGCGCCGACCTCGTGGCACGATCTGAAGGACCCCAAATACAAGAAGGTATTCGCCATGTCGCCGTTCACCGGCACCTATGGCCTGCACACGGTCATCATGCTGGCCCGCGTCGACGGCGGCGGCGAGAACAACATCGATCCGGGTTTCAAGGCGATGCAGCGGGTCGGGCCGAATGTGCTGACTTTCCCGCCCTCGCCGGCCAAAATGTCGGAGGTCATGCAGTCCGGCGACGTGCTGATCTCGGTCTGGGGCAGCGGGCGCACGGTCGCGCTCGCCAATACCGGATTCCCCGTCGAGTTCGCCTATCCCAAGGAAGGCGCGGTCGCGCTGATGATCGGCATTTGCCCGGTGGTCAATTCCGACGTTCCCGATTTGGCCCAGAAATTCATTCAGCACATGTTCACGACCGAGGTCCAAGCGGTCATGGCCAAGGAGCAGGGCGCCGGACCGGTCAACAAGAACACCAAGCTCGCTCCCGACGTCGCCAAGCTGGTGCCCTATGGGCCCGACCAGGTGGCGAAACTGATCACCGTCGATTGGGACGTGATCAACAAGAACCGGGAGCAATGGACCCGGCGCTGGAACCGCGAGGTCGAGAAATAGCGGATCGAGCGGCGCTTTGGCCTTTCTCGATCTGCGAGGGCTCACCAAGCGCTTCGGCGGAACGATCGCGGTCGACGGTTTGGATCTTTCCGTCGACCGCGGCGAGTTCGTGGCCCTGCTTGGCCCGTCGGGCTGCGGCAAAACCACCAGCCTGCATATGGTGGCGGGCTTCGTCGAGCCCGACGCCGGCACGGTTCGCATCGATGGGCGCGACATGGCGCCGGTGCCGCCCAACCGCCGGAACATCGGCGTGGTATTCCAGAGCTACGCCCTGTTCCCCCATATGACCGTGGCGGAGAACATCGGCTTTGGCATGGAGATGCGCCGCGTGCCGGCGGCCGAGCGCGCCGTCCGCATCGGCGAGGCGCTCAGCCTGGTTCGGCTCGACGGCTATGCCGGACGCTACCCGCGCCAATTGTCCGGCGGCCAACAGCAACGCGTCGCGTTGGCGCGCGCGCTGGTCATTCGCCCCGATCTGCTGCTGCTCGACGAACCCTTATCCAATCTCGACGCCAAGCTGCGCGAGGAAATGCGGGTCGAAATCCGCTTGATCCAACGCCAGGTGAACATCACGACCATTCTGGTGACTCACGACCAGGCCGAGGCTCTGGTCATGAGCGATCGGGTGGCGGTCATGGATCGCGGCCGCATCGTTCAGATCGATCGGCCGGTTCAGGCTTACGATTGTCCGGCCAATGCTTTCGTGTCGAACTTCCTGGGCCGCGCCAATCTGATCCGCGCCGCCGTGGTCAATCGTGGCCAAGGCCGGCTTTGTCTGCGCGCGGGAACGTCGGAGTTCGAGATCGACGGTTCCACCGAAGCGGATGAGGTGACGGTATCGATTCGTCCAGAGCGTATCGGCTTCGTCGAGACCGGTGGGATCGCGGCCAGGGTCAAGGTTAGCCTGTTCATGGGTGACCAATGGCTTTACCGGCTCGATAGCGATCTGGGCGGGTTGACGGTGTGCGCCCCCAACGCCGGTGGCGCGCGAATCGCCGATGGCGCGCCGGTTCGCCTCGCATGGCCAGCCGACGCCGCACGGGTGCTCAATGGCTGAGCGCAAGACGACGCCATACCTGCTGAGCGCGCCGGCACTGCTGGTCTACAGTGCTTTTCTGGCCGCGCCGCTGATCGCCGTCACCATTCTTAGCTTCAACACCTTCACCATGGCGACCGGCATCCAGCCGGGCTTCAGCCTGGCCAATTACGCGGAAGTTCTCACCGACGACTATTTTCACCGGATCTTTCTGCGCACCTTCGGCCTTGCCCTGCTGGTCGCCGCCATCGCGGCGCTGATCGGCACGCCCGAGGCGTATATCCTGCACCGCATGGCGCCGGCCTGGCGCTCGGCCTTTCTCCTGGTCATTCTCGGCCCGCTGCTCGTGTCGGTGCTGGTGCGCACCCTTGGCTGGGCGGTGCTGCTCGGTCGCAATGGTTTGATCAACTCCGCCCTCATCGGCATCGGCGCGATCGAGCGCCCGATCGAGTTCATGTACACCATGACCGGGGTGGTCGTGGCACTGGTCCATGTGCTGGTGCCATTCCATGTGTTGGCGGTATGGGCCAGTCTGCGGCGGCTCGACCCGGCGGTCGAAGCGGCTGGCCTGTCGCTGGGCGCGTCCCAAGCGACCGTGCTGCGCCGCATCGTCGTCCCCCAGATCATGCCCGGCATCCTGTCCGGTAGCTTGATCGTGTTCACCCTGGCGGCCAGCGCTTTCGCGACGCCGTCGATCATCGGCGGACGGCGCCTGAAAGTCGTCGCCATGACCGCCTATGACGAATTTCTCAATTCGCAGAACTGGCCCATGGGCGCCGCCATCGCCGCGGTCTTGCTGGCGGCGACCCTCGTCATCGTGCTCGGCTATAACCGCTGGGTCGAGCGCCGTTACGCCCAAGCCTTCCAATGACGGCGCCATGATGACTCGCAACGGCCCTTGGGCACTCGCCTTCCATGCCTTGTTCGTCGGCTTCATTCTGGCGCCGTTGATCGTGGTCTGTCTGGTATCCTTCACCACCGAAAGCTATTTGTCGCTGCCGGTGACCGGCGTGTCGCTACGCTGGTTCCGCGCCATCGCGGGCAGCGACTTCATCCCGGCGTTCTACAACAGCCTCTATGTCGCTACCGCGGCGGCGACGATCGCGCTCGCGCTCAGCATCCCCGCCGCGCTCGCCACCGCGCGCTGGCGTTTTCCCGGACGCGACGCGCTGACCGCGTTCTTCCTATCGCCCCTCATGGTTCCGCATATCGTGCTCGGCGTCGCCCTGCTGAAATTTCTTAGCGACATCGGGCTCAGCAGCACCTATTTCGGCTTGATCTTCGCCCATGTCATCATCGTCATGCCATTTACCTTGCGGTTGGCACTGGCGACTTTGACCGGACTGGACCGCGCGGTCGAATGGGCGGCCTGGTCGCTGGGCGCTTCCCATGGCACGATTTTCCGCCGCGTGACGTTGCCCCTGATCCTGCCCGGCCTAGCTGGCGGCTGGCTGCTCGCCTTTATTCAAAGCTTCGACGAGTTGACCATGACGGTATTCGTCGCCGCGCCCAGCACCATGACCTTGCCTGTGCGCATGTTCAATTACGTCACCGACAATATCGACCCGCTGGTGGCCGCGGTGTCGACCGCGTTGATCTTCGTCACCATTCTCTTGATGATCGCCATGGACCGGTTCTACGGTCTCGACCGGCTTTTGGCCGGTAAGGGGGCACGGTGATCGAACGCGATATCCTGGTGCTGGGCGGTGGACTGGTCGGCGCCGCGATCGGCTATGGGCTGCAAAAGCGTGGCTTGCGCATCGCCGTCCTTGACGAAGGCGACGTCGCCCACCGGGCCTCGCGTGGCAATTTTGGCTTGGTTTGGGTGCAGAGCAAGGGCGATGGCTTTCCGCCCTACGCCGATTGGGCGCGCCATGCCGCCGATGTTTGGCCCGACTTCTGCACCGAGCTGGAACAGCGCGTGGGCTTCAAAATCGGCTATCAGAAACGCGGCGGTTTTTCGCTGTGCTTCAGCGAGAAGGATTTCGCGGCGCGCGCCAATCTGATCAAGCGCATGCACAACCAGCAGGGTCCGAAAGGCTATGACTGCGAAATGATGGAGCGCGCCCGGGTCGAAAAGATGATGCCGGCGATCGGCCCGGACGTGGTTGGCGCGTCCTTCTGCCCCCATGACGGCCATGTCAATCCGCTCCTGCTGCTGCGCGCGCTGCACACCGCGCTGGGCGTGGATTACTTCAACGAGCACCGGGCCAGCGCGATCCGGGCCCGCCGGGGCGGTTTCGAAGTCGATGCCGGCGCTGCGGTATTCGCCGCCGGCCGCGTCGTGCTGGCGGCTGGACTCGGCAATTTGCCGCTGGCGCGCATGCTGGGCGCCGAGCTGCCCATCCGCCCGCAGCGCGGCCAGATCCTGGTGACGGAGCGATTGCCCGCCTTTCTCGATTTTCCCATGAGCGGCGTCCGCCAAACCGTCGAGGGCACGGTCATGCTCGGCAGTTCGCGCGAGGAAGTCGGCTACGACAATTCGATCAAGACCGACGTGCTCAAGACGATCACGCGCAACGCAGTGCGCGCCTTTCCGCTGCTGGCGCGGGCGCGAATCCTGCGCGCCTGGGGCGCGCTGCGCGTCTTGGCGCCGGACGAGCATCCGATCTATCAGACCCTCGGCGACCATGCCCACGCCATCGTCGCCACCTGCCACAGCGGCGTGTCCCTGGCCGGCGCCCATTCCGAGACCTTTGCCGGTTATCTCGCTCAAGGTGGGCTACCCGCCCACTTCGCCCCCTTCCATTCCCGGAGGTTCGATGTTCAGGCGGCTGCATAAGGATTCGGAGACCCTTACCATCACGATCGACGACGTCGCGATGACCCTACCAGCGGGCAGCACGGTCGCCGCCGCGCTCTTGGCGTCGGGCAATATGGTCTGCCGCAAGACACCGGTCAGCGGCGCCGACCGCGCGCCTTATTGTCTGATGGGCGTGTGCTTCGACTGCCTGGTCGAGATCAATGGCGAGCCCAATCAGCAAGCATGCATGGTCGTTGTCCGCCCGGGCATGGCGGTCAAGCGCATGCCGCGGCCGGCGCCGGTGGCGCCATGAGCGAGCCGATCGATCTCGCCATCATCGGCGCCGGGCCGGCCGGCATGGCCGCCGCCGCCCTGGCGGCCGGCCATGGGCTCGACGTGGTGGTCTATGATGAGAATCAGGCGCCCGGCGGCCAAATTTACCGCGGCTTCGAGGCGGTCGCGGCCGACCGGGCCGCCGACCTCGATTTTCTCGGCGACAGCTATCGCGCCGGCTTGGCGATCGCGCACGCCTTTCGCGCCAGCCGCGCCCGCTACCAGCCGAGCACGTCGGTCTGGCTGATCCAGAAGGATCGCACGATCGGCATCAGCCATGCCGGCCGCGCCCGCATGGTCGAGGCCCGCCGCATCCTGATCGCGACCGGCGCGATGGAACGGCCGGTGCCGATTCCCGGCTGGACCCTACCCGGCGTCATGACGGTGGGCGCCGCGCAGACCGCGCTCAAGGCCGCCGGCTTGGTGCCTCGGGGACCGGTGGTGCTCGGCGGCAAGGGGCCGCTGCTCTATCAATTGGCGGCCCAGTATCTGGGCGCCGGGGTGACGATCGCCGCGATCCTGGAAACGGGCGCGCGGCCTTTGGCGGCGCTGCCCCATCTCGTACAAGCCTGGTGGCGCACCGATTACTTGGAGAAGGGGCTGGCGCTGCTGCGCCAAATCAAGAATGCGGGCGTGACCATCATCAAGAATGTGTCCGGCCTGCGCGCCATCGGCGACGGCAAGCTCGACGCCGTCGAATACCGATGCGGCGGTACGGTCCAGCGCATCGCAGCGCCGCTCTTGCTGTTGCATGAGGGCGTCATCGCCAATGTTCAGCTCACCATGGCGATTCCGGCGGCTCACCGCTGGGACGAGGCCCAGCGCTGTTGGCATCCCGTGGTCGACGAATACGGCGATACCGATCTCGAAGGCATCGCGGTCGCCGGCGACGGCGCCGGTATTGGCGGCGCCGAAGCCGCGGCATCCATGGGCCGTCTCGCCGCGCTGGCGGCGGTGCACGCCCTGGGCAAGATCAGCGACGGCGAATTTCGCGAGATCGGTTATGATTTGCAGCGGGAGCGCCGGCGTTATTTGGCCGGCCGCCCATTCCTCGATGCGCTCTACCCGCCGCCAGCGGTCGCGGCGGCGCTGGCCGACGACACATTGGTCTGCCGCTGCGAGGAAGTCAGCGCCGGCGAGATTCGCCGCGCGGTCGCGTTGGGCTGCACCGGGCCCAATCAAACGAAGTCGTTCACGCGGGCCGGCATGGGTCCATGCCAGGGCCGCATGTGCGGATTGACCGTGGCCGAGGTGATCGCCGACCGGCTCGACCGCCCCATGGCGGAGGTCGGCTATTACCGCATTCGGCCGCCGATCAAGCCGTTGACGGTCGGCGAATTGGCCGGGCTGGAATGAGCGCGGTGGAATGAGCGCGAACGCCGGCGCGGCCGATGTTGTCATCGTTGGCGGCGGGCTGCATGGCTGTTCGGCCGCCTATCATCTCGCCGCGCGCGGCCTGAAGCCAATCGTGCTCGAAAAGCACGTGGTGGCGCGCCACGCCTCGAGCGCCAGCGCCGGCGGGGTACGCCGGCTCGGCCGCCATCCCGCGGAAATCCCGCTTGCCCAAGCCTCGCTCGAAATCTGGCACCTCATGGGCGCCGTGCTCGGCGCCACAGGGGATTTCCGCGCCACCGGCCAGGTCCGGGTGGCCGAGACCGAGGCCGACCTGAAAACCTGCGAGGAGCGCGTCGCCCTGACCCGCTCGCTCGGCTATGATTTCGAGATACTGATCGATCAGGCCGAGCTGCGCCGGCGGGTGCCGGCCGTGGCGCATCATTGCCTCGGCGGCATCGCGGTCGAGCGCGATGGCTACGCCTTTCCCTTCAAGACAACGACCGCCTTTCGGCATAAGGCGGAAGCACTCGGCGCGATCATCCATGAAGGCACGAAGGTGATCGCGCTCGACCGCCGCGGCGCGCATTGGGAGGTCGCGACCAATAACGGCGTCTTCTGCGCGCCCGCGCTCGTCAATGCGGCCGGCGCCTGGGGCGGCGAGCTTGCCGCCTTCCTGGGCGACCCCGTCCCGTTGGAACCGGTCGCGCTCATGATGATGGCGAGCGAGCGCATGGCTCATTTCGTCGATCCCACCGTTGGCGCGATCGGACGGCAATTGTCGTTCAAGCAAATGCAGTCGGGCACGGTCGTCATCGGCGGCGGCTTTCGCGGCCGAGTCGATCGCGCAACCGAGCTAACCGAACTCGATTTTCGCCATTTGGCCCAGAGCGCGCGCAATGCCGCGACCATCTTTCCGATCATGGCCAAAGCGCGTCTGACCCGGTGCTGGGCCGGCATCGAAGGCTTCACGCCCGATGATTTGCCCTTCATCGGGCCATCGAAGCATTCACCCGCCGCTTTTCACTCCTTCGGTTTCTGCGGCCACGGCTTTCAGCTGGGCCCGGTGGTCGGCAGCATTACGGCGGAACTTATCGTCAACGGGAAGACGAATCTGCCGATCGAACCGTTTCGGATCGATCGGTTTGATTCATAGCGTCATTCATAGGGAGCCGCGAAGCCGCGCGG
>VGDO01000231.1 GCA_016869645.1 Alphaproteobacteria bacterium | reverse complement strand
GCTGCGACGCTTGGAACAAGCTCGTCGCTCAACCCTGGCGCATCATGTCCCTCGGAATGCGTGATTGGGCTCATGGGTGCTGATCAGCGCCGGTTGGTATAAGGCGAAACCGCCGCGCAGCGTCTCCGTCGGGTCGGCGGGTACCGCCGACGACATGGCGATCGCCGTATTCCAGTCGGCGGCCGGCGTGCAGCTCAACATCGTGCGCTTCAACTCGGGCGGTGAGGCGCTGACCGCGCTGCTCGGTGGCCATGTCGACCTCGCCGCCGGCAACCCGCTGGAGTTCATGGGCCAGCTGCAGTCCAAGGCGGTGCGCGCCCTCGGCGTGTTCCGGCCGACGCGCTTCGAAGCGATGTCGGACGTGCCGACCATGAAGGAGCAGGGCATCGACGTGGCACCCTTCCAGATGTGGCGCGGCGTGGCGCTGCCGCCGGGTGTGACCCCCGACGTCGTCGCCTACTGGCAGGACATCATGAAAAAAGTCGCGGACTCCAAGGCCTTCAAGGACTACATCACGGCCAACGTGGCGGCGCTTCATCCGCTGCCGGCGCCCCAGTTCGTCACGTTCCTCGGGGCGCAGGAGGCGCTCTACAAGGACATGCTGGCAAAGCTCGGCCAGAACTAGTCAGGGCAAGGTTGGTGGGGTCATCGGCGCGGATCGTCGCCGTCGAAGCGGTGCCGGTCGCCGTCACGGGCGTCCGGCCGTTTCGCATTTCCGAGGGGCAGGCGAGCACCCACTATTCGGTCATTCTGCGCCTGCTGACCGATCAACCCGGCCTTGAGGGCAACGCCGAGATCGTCTCCGCACCGCCGGGCAAGCCGGAGGAGTTCGTCGAGGAGATCGTCGGCGCCGTGCGCCGCTACGTGGCGCCGGCCCTGACCGGGCAGGACGCGACGCGCCGGCGCACGGCCATGGCGGCACTCGATGCGATCCTCAAGGGCCGCATCTGGACCAAGGCCGCGGTCAATGTCGCGCTCTACGATCTGCAGGCCAAGGCGATGGGCGAGCCGGTTGCCGCACTGCTCGGCGGCCGGCACGCCGACGAGGTGCCGGTGATCGGCCCGGTCATCGGCATCATGGCGCCGGACGAGATGGCCCAGCTTGCGGCCGACCTGGTGGGCCGCGGATACCGCGCCATCAAGATCAAGGTCGGCGAGACGCCCGAAGCCGACATCGACCGCGTGAGAGCGGTGCGCGAGGCGATGGGGCCCGAGGCCGCGCTGCGTGTCGACGCCAATGATCACTACCGCCCGGCCGACGCCATTCGAGTCATCCGGGCGATCGAGCGCTACGACATCGAGCATGTCGAGCAGCCGCTGCCGCGCGGCGACATGCTCGGCATGGCCGAGGTCAAGCGCGCGATCGGCGTGCCGTTGATGACCGACGACATGGTGGCCACGCCGGCCGATGCCATGATGGTGGCGCGCCTGAACGCCGCCGACCGCGTCAAGGTCAAGGTGACCAAGCATGGCCTCGACGGCGCCATGCTGATCATCGGCATGCTGGAAACCGCGGGCATCGCCTGCGTGCTCGGTCACGTCTTCGAAATGGGGCTGGCCGCTGTCGCCGAGGCACAGCTCGCGGCCTGCATGCGCAACCTGGCGCCGCCCCACGAGATGGGTTCGATGCAGCCCATGGGGATCCGCGCCGACGTCATCAAGGACGAGCTGCAGTCGACGCCTGGCCGCATTCGGCTGCCCGGCGGCACCGGTCTCGGTGTGGCGCTCGATTGGGACCGGATCAATGCCATGCGCATGGACAAGCAGGCCTGAGAGGGCGGCCGTGAGATGAACGCATCCGGCACAGTGTGGGGCGAGCGCTGCTTCGCCGTCGTCATCGGCCTGTTCGGTGCGTTTTGGATCATCCAGGCCAGCAAGCTGCCCTATTGGAGCGACTTCGCGCCGGGTTCCGGTTTCCTGCCGTTCTGGCTCGGCGTGGCGCTGGTGATCATGGTCGCAGCGTTTCTGCTGCAGTCGTTCCGCGCGGCGCCGGTCGATGCGCAATCCGAAGCGCCGGTCGATGCCGGCGGTCGCGGCCGGATCGTCCAGATCATGCTCGGCCTCATCGCTTGCCTGGCGCTGCTCGAATGGGTCGGTTTCGTCGTCTCGGTCGGTTTGTATCTTGCCTTTCTGATCGGCTGGGTGGAGCGCCGCACGCTCGTCGAAACGGCCGCCGTGTCGCTCGGCACCGTGGCCTTTCTGTGGCTGCTCTTCAAGAAATGGCTGGGGGTGCCGTTCCCTGAAGGCCCGTGGGGCTTCTGAGGCGACGGCCGATGGAAACCCTCGCACATCTCGCACAGGGCTTCACCCTATTGGTGACGCCGAAATACCTGATGTTCTGCCTGATCGGCGTGCTGATCGGCCAGGTCATCGGCGTGCTGCCGGGAATCGGGCCGTCGGCGGCGATCGCGGTGCTTCTGCCGCTGACCTTCGGCGGCGACGCGATCGCCTCGACGATCATGTTCGCCGGCATCTACTACGGCGCGCAGTACGGCGGCACGCTGACCTCCGTACTCGTGCGCATCCCGGGCGAGTCGTCCTCGGTGATGACCAGTCTGGACGGCTACGAGATGGCCAGACAAGGACGCGCCGGCAAGGCGCTCGGCATCGCCGCGGTCGGCTCGTTCATCGCCGGTACCTTGGGCACCGTCGGACTGATGCTGGCCGCACCGGCGCTGGCCAAGGTGGCGCTGCTGTTCGGGCCGGCGGAATACTTCGCCCTGGTGATCATGGGCCTGGGGGCCCTGGCGCTGGTCGGCGGCTCGCTGCTCAAGGGCCTGATCATGGGCGCACTCGGGCTGGCGCTCGCCACCATCGGCACCGACCCGCAGGTCGGCAACCCGCGCTTCACCTTCGGCCAGCTTTTTCTGCTCGACGGCATCGAATTCCTCGTGCTCGCCGTCGCCTTCTTCGGCATCGGCGAAGTTCTGGCGCAGGCCGAGCAGGGCATGGCGGCGGGCGAGTTCGCGCGTCCGCGCGACAGCGTCTATCCGAACTGGGCCGACTGGCTGCAGACGCGCTGGTCGATCCTGCGCGGCACCGTGATCGGCTACTTCATCGGCGTGCTGCCCGGCGCCGGTGCGACGATCGCGTCCTTCGTCGCCTATGCCGTCGAGAAGAAGGTGTCGAAGACGCCGGAGCGCTTCGGCAAGGGTGCGATCGAAGCAGTCGCCGCGCCGGAGTCGGCGAACAACGCGGCCGCGACCGGCGCGATGGTGCCGATGTTCGCCTTGGGCATCCCCGGCTCCAACACGACGGCGATCATGCTGGGTGCCCTCATCATGTTCGGCCTCAGGCCCGGCCCCGCGCTGTTCGAACAGAACGCCGCCTTCGTGTGGACCGTGATCGCCAGCATGTATGTCGGCAATCTGCTGCTCCTGCTGCTGAACCTGCCGCTGGTCGGCCTGTTTGCCGTGCTGCTGCGCGTGCCCTATGCCATTCTTTATCCGGTCATCCTCGCACTGTGCATCGCCGGCGTGTACAGCCAGTCCAACAGCATGAGCGATCTGTGGCTCGCGGCCGGCTTCGGGATCTTCGGCTATTTCATGAGGAAGTACGACTTCTCCGCGGCGCCTCTGGTCCTCGGCCTCGTGCTCGAGCCGATGTTCGAGAACGCCATGCGCCAGATGATGACGCTGTCCCATGGCAGCTTGGCGCCGGTCGTCACCCGCCCCGTCGCCGGCACGATCACGCTCCTCACGCTTGCCATCGTGCTATGGCCGATCGCCCAGCGGATCTACCTTCGTTCAAA
This sequence comes from Alphaproteobacteria bacterium, assembly GCA_016869645.1. Classification (GTDB taxonomy): domain Bacteria; phylum Pseudomonadota; class Alphaproteobacteria; order SHVW01; family SHVW01; genus SHVW01. The sequence continues at coordinate 4,515 of VGDO01000231.1, read as the reverse complement.
GCGTTGAGGCGTCGTCCATGGAGCTGAAACAGCGCATCGGCATCGATCTCGGTCGAAAGATCCGCCTGGAAGACGGCATCGAGTGGGCTGCAACGAACGACGTGCGATTCATCGACTGCGAGCTCGATGTCGCTCCGAACAGCGTATTGAGCTTCGACGACGCCCGCTCAAATGCGGTGCGTGGCGCGCTCGAGCGACACGGTATCGAGCTCGGCCTGCATACGCTGTCGGCGGTCAACGTCGCGGAGTACTCGCCCTTCGTCGGCGAGGCGGTCGATCACTACCTGAAGGCATATGTCGACGCCGCCAGGCGCCTGGGCGCCGGCTGGGTCGTCGTGCACGGCGGATATCATTTCACCGGCGACTACAAGGCGCGCGTCGCGGCTGCGATCGAGCGCCTCAAGCGTACCGTCGCCTATGCCGAGGCGCGGGGCGTCAAGCTCCTGCTCGAGAATCTCAACAAGGAGCCGGCCGACGCCGAGGTGCACTATCTCTGCTTCGATCTCGAGGAATGCCGCAATTTCTTCGGCCAGATCAGCTCGCCCCATCTCGGCTGGTCGTTCACGGTCAATCACGCGCACATGGTCGCCGGCGGCATCGATGGGCACATCGACGGCCTCGACATGTCGCGGCTCGGCGAGGTGCGGCTTGCCGACAACCGCGGCGATCGCGAGGAGCATCTCAGGATCGGCGAGGGCAACATCGACTTCCGTCGCATGTTCCGGCGTATCGAGGAAGCCGGCTACCGCGGCCACTACATGAACGCGTTCGGCTCGCTCGACGACATGCTCAAAGGCCGCGACGTGCTGGCCGAATTAGCGCGCACGACATAGGACGCCGCCCGCGGCGCTCTACTCAGTTGGCCGTGGCCGGCAGGTTCCGATCCCGGCGGAACCTGCCAGTGGCGGCTATTTGGGAGCCATCACCATGGTCATCTGGCGCCCTTCCATCTTGGGCGTCTGCTCGACCTTGGCGCGGTCGGCGAGATCATCACGCACGCGGACGAGCACATTCATGCCCAGCTCCTGGTGCGCCATCTCGCGGCCGCGGAAGCGCATGGTGACCTTGACCTTGTCGCCATCGCCGAGGAAACGGTGGATCGAGCGCATCTTGACCTGATAGTCGTTCTCGTCGATCCCGGGCCGCAGCTTGATCTCTTTGATTTCGATGATCTTCTGCTTCTTGCGGGCCTCGTTGGCCTTTTTCTGCAGCTCGTATTTGTATTTTCCGAAATCCAGGATCTTGCAGACCGGCGGGTCGGCCTGCGGCGCGACCTCAACCAGATCCAGTTCCACCTCATGGGCCCTCTGGAGGGCCTCGTGGAGCGTCATGATACCGAGCATTTCGCCGGTTTCGCTGACGACGCGGATGCTGCCGACTTCGATCTCATCATTGACGCGCGGCCCTTCGCGGGACGGCGTCATCACAAACGGTGGTCTTGCGATGTTTCACCTCCATATCGCAGATCGTGGCCGTGCCAGGGAGCGCGCCGGAGCCAGCAATCGGGCTGTTTCGCCCCTGACTTCGCGCGGTCCCGACTTTAATGGGATGGCACTGCCGCTTCCCTGATCAGTCTAGGGATGGCCTCATCGAGCGCAAGCACTTCTTGCGCCTGTCCGCCGAGCCGGCGCAGCGCGACCGAGCGGGTCTCTGCCTCGCGCCTGCCGACGACGAGCAGCACAGGCACCTTGGCGAGGCTGTGCTCGCGAACCTTGTAGTTGATCTTCTCGTTGCGCAGATCCGCCTCGGCGCGCATGCCGGCAGCGCGCAAGGCGCTGCGCACCTCGCCCGCATAGGCGTCCGCGTCGCTGGTGATGGTCGCGACGACACATTGCACGGGTGCCAGCCACAGCGGGAAGCGCCCGGCGAAGTGCTCGATCAGCACGCCGATGAAGCGCTCCAGCGATCCGAGGATCGCCCGATGCAGCATGACCGGCCGATGCTTCTGGCCGTCCTCGCCGACATAGGTCGCGTCGAGCCGCTCGGGCAGCACGAAGTCGCACTGCAGCGTGCCGCATTGCCATTCGCGGCCGATCGCGTCGCGCAGGTTGAAGTCGAGCTTCGGCCCGTAGAAGGCGCCGTCGCCGGGATTGAGCACGTAGGTGATGCCCGCGGCCTCGACGCCACGTTGGAGTGCCGATTCCGCCTTGTCCCAGATCGCGTCGGAGCCGGCGCGCGCCGCCGGCCGCGTGCCGAACTTGGCGGTCACGTCCTCGAAGCCGAAATCCTTGTAGATCGAGATCAAAAGCGCGCAGAACGCCTTGCACTCCTCGTTGATCTGATCCTCGGTGCAGAATATGTGCGCGTCGTCCTGGGTGAAGGCGCGCACGCGCATGATGCCGTGCAGCGCGCCCGATGGCTCGAATCGGTGGCATGAGCCGAACTCGGCGAAGCGCAGCGGCAGGTCGCGGTAGCTGCGAATGCCCTGGCGGAAGATCTGTACGTGGCCCGGGCAGTTCATCGGCTTCAGTGCGTAGGTGCGCTCGCCCTCGCTCTGTTTGGCGGTCTCCGAGCGCGGCAGTGCGGAGAACATCGCCTCGGCGTACAGATCCCAGTGGCCCGACGCCTCCCAGAACTTGCGGTCGAGCAGCTGCGGTGTCTTGACCTCGAGATAGCCCGAGCGCGAGATGCGGCCCCGCACGTAGTTCTCGACGGCGCGATAGAGCGTCCAGCCGTTGGGATGCCAGAAGATCGAGCCGACCGCCTCTTCCTGCTGGTGGAACAGGCCCATTTCGCGGCCGATGCGGCGATGGTCGCGCTTCTCGGCCTCTTCGAGCTGGTGCAGATGCTGCTTGAGCTGGTCCTCGCTCGCCCAGGCGGTGCCGTAGATGCGCTGGAGCTGCGCGCGGTTCTGGTCGCCGCGCCAATACGCACCCGCGACCTTCGTCAGCTTGAAGGCTTTCGGCAGCTTGCCGGTCGACGGCAGATGCGGCCCGATGCACATGTCGAGCCACTCGCCCTGACGATAGATCGACAGCTCCTCGTCCTCGGGCAGCTCGCCGACCCACTCGGCCTTGAACGACTCGCCCCGCTTGTTGAAATGGGCGATGGCGTCGGCGCGCGACCAGACCTCGCGCGTGATCGCTTCGTTGCGGTCGACGATCTCGCGCATGCGCTGCTCGATGCGCGGCAAATCCTCGGGCGTGAACGGTTCGTTGCGCGCGAAGTCGTAGTAGAAGCCGGTGTCGGTCGCGGGGCCGAAGGTGATCTGCGTGCCCGGATAGAGCTCCTGCACGGCTTCGGCCAGCACATGCGCGCAGTCGTGCCGGATGAGCTCGAGCGCGTCGGGGTGCTTGAGCGTGACGATCTCGACCTTGGCGTCGGCGCCGATGGCAGCACCCAGATCCTTCAGCTTGCCGTCGACCTTCATCGCCAGCGCCGCTTTGGCGAGTCCCGGTCCGATCGACGCCGCCAGCGCGGCGCCGGAGACCGGGCCATCGAAGCGCCGAACGCTGCCGTCAGGTAGTGTGATGGCGACCATGGACCGTGCCGTTGGGCCGGGCTGATTGTCAGAAAAGCCCGGGGAATGTAGTGGGATTCGCTGTCATGTCAAGGCGCCGAGGCCGCTGCGCAGCGCACGCTTCTGGGCGAATCCGGCCTGTGATTGTGATATCCCTCAATCGTCGCCGGGGGTGCCGCCGTCTCCCCGTGGCGATGTCGCTTGCTTGGGAGTGCCGCCATGCTGGGCCTCGGCCTGCTCGCCCGTCTGTTCCGAAAGCTCGTCAAGTACACGCTCGTGCTCGTGGCTTTCGGGGCCGTGTTCTCGATCGTCCTTGTTTTCGCCTATGACTGGTCGAGCTTCGTGCGCGAGCAGATCGAGGGTTTCGCCAATCGCACCGGCCTCAAAGTGTCGATCAACGGCGCGCCTTATATGCAGGCAAGCATGCCGCCGACTCTCGTGCTCGACGATGTCACGGTACAACAGCCCGTGCGCGATCGCGCCGGCCTCCTGCGCGAGGTGATCAAGGCGCGCCGTGTCGAGGTCTTCCTCGACATCGCGCAGTCGCTCAGCACCGGGACCGCACAGTTCGGCCTTCGCCTGATCGAGCCGCAGATCCAGATGTCGTCGAATCTGAGCCTGCAGACCGCCGGCCAGACGCTTGGCGTGTCGTCGGTATCCGTCACGGGCGGCACCGGCGGTACCGGCGCCGGCGGTCCGGGCGTCGTGCCCGGCACGCCCGGCGTCGGCCCCGGCGTGACGCCCGGTGTCGTCCCCGGGGTGACGCCCGGCGTGCCGCCGATCGTGACGCCTGGTGTGCCTCCGGGCACGCCCGGCACTCCCGGCACGCCGACCACGTCGACTGGTTGCTAGACTGAACTTTGCCCGAATTTTGACCAAGCCACTGATGTGACTCGCGTTTGTCTGCGGGTCCTGACTACAGGCTGGGCTTGACGGCGAGCAGATCGAGTGCGCGGCGCTGGATTTCGGTCGGGGTGGCGAGCACCGGGAAGGAGGCTGCGCGGCCGAAGCGGACGGTGTTGCGGGTGAGCGTGGCGAGATCGGCGAGCAGCGAT
>VGDO01000230.1 GCA_016869645.1 Alphaproteobacteria bacterium | reverse complement strand
TCATGCCAAATCCAAATGTCCCGCGAAACGCCTGAAACCAAGCGATCCTGCGGCTTTCGGCCATGCCTACCTCGTCAAATCACCCACTCGTTTTCCTGATGAGCCCTTCTTTGGCTTCTGGGCGTCCCACTTCCGATCATCATCCTGCTCGCCCTGTTCTGGCGCTAATCCCTCCACGTCGAGCAAATTGCCTGAGCCGTCCCGCTCGGGGCGCGGTGCGTCAAGGAAGTGCTGACAGGTCCGGCGTCGGCAGCGGCGGACGAATGAGCGCAGGGCGGGCGGAGCGCGCGCCGGATTGCTACCGCGCCGGCGTCGGCCGCTGCTAGCTCGCGAGTTCTCGGGAGCGCTGGGTGGCGGCGGCGATGGCGCGGGTGAAGAGGGGCTGGATGCCGTCCTCGGCCATCAGGATCTTGAGCGCCTCGAAGGTCGTGCCCTTCGGGCTCGTCACATTCTGCCGCAGTTGCGCGGCCGGTTCCGAGGAGAGGCGGGCCAATTCGCCCGCGCCCGAGATCGTTGCCCGCGCCAGCCGCATGGCGAGATCGGCCGGCAGGCCGGCTTTGGCGCCGGCTTCGGCGAGACACTCGATGAGCAGGAAAACGTAGGCGGGGCCGCCGCCCGAGACGGCCGTCACCGCGTCGAGCAGTGTCTCGTCATTGACGACCGCGACCTCGCCGACCGCTTCCAGCAGGAGCTGCGTCAGGCGGCGCTGCTCATCGTCGACGCGGGCATTGGCCGACCAGACGGTGATGCCGCGTCCGACCGCGGCCGGCGTGTTCGGCATCGACCTGACGATGGCGGCCTCGGCACCGAGATGGCGCTCGAAATAGGCGATGGTCTTGCCGGCCGCAATCGACAGGAAGAGCGTGCCCGGCTTGGCGAAGCGCCGGTAGCTGCCGATCGCGTCGTCCATCATCTGTGGCTTGATGGCGAGCACGACGACCGCCGGCTTCGTCTCGGTCGGTATGTCGTCGGGCCTGCCGAGAATGGTGATGCCCGATTGCAGCGCGAAGGGCTCGACCGCGTCTTCGTTGGGCTCGATGACGATGGCGCCGCGGTCGATGATGTCGCGTTCCAGCCAGCCCTGGAGCAGGGCTCCGCCCATCTTGCCGCAGCCGACGAGCAGCAGCGGACCTTTCATTCCGGGTCAAGCCTCGCCGACGGTGTCGAACAGCGCCGCCGACAACGCATCCGAGGCGCGCTTGCCGCCCCAGACGACATATTGGAAGGCTGGATAGAATCGCTCGCATTCGTTGAGCGCCACGTCGACCAGATCCTCGAGTTGCTCGACGCTGGCGCCGCGGGCGCCGCGCAGCAGGACCGTGTGCCGGTACATCGGCACGCCGTCCTCCTGGCACAGGTCGAAGTGACCGAGCCATAGCTTCTCGTTGACCCGGGCCAGCAGTTCGTGGACCTCGCCGCGGCGGGTGCCCGCGACGCGGGCGTCGAACACGCAGGTGAAGTGCAGCGCGCTCAGGTCCTGGCGCCAGATGAAGAACAGCCGGTAATCGCAAAATCGACCGGTGATCTCAACCACCAGCTCGTCATCGTTGGCCCGCTCGAAGGCCCACTCATTGGCGCTGACGATTTCTTCTGCGATGTCGAGGGGATTGGAAGGGGGGTTAACGCTCTCGGCAACGTTGACCGACATCAAGCGATCTCCGCCAAGCAGCGACCCCGGGGAGGGGACGCCGGGCGGCTCCAAGACCTACGAGATCTAGTGTGGAGGTGGCCGCCGCACCACCACAGTCGGTAAATTGCCAAAAGCGATTCGGGCGCGCAACAAACAATTTCGCGCCCGCAAAAAAGGCGGAAATCCGCCAGTTTTCTTGCCGCGTCGCGTCACCCATTGCAGCGCAGCACGACCAAATGCGACGGCTCAGCTGCCGTCCGTGGTCTCGCGTCGACTCCGGTCGAGGTTCGCTTCGAGGACGGCAACCCGCTTCGCGAGCGCCTCCTGTTCGAGCCGCGCCTTGGCCGCCATCGCCTGCACGGCGTCGAACTCCTCGCGCCGGACCAGGTCCATGCCGGCGATCATGCGATCGACCTGCTGGCGCATCAGGCTCTCGAATTCCGCGCGCAGCCCGGCGACCGCGCCCATGGCGCCGCCGGCGAGCCGGGCCAGATCGTCAAAGAAGCGGTTTTCCGTCTGCATGGCGGGCGCCTTTCGCTCGGTCTATAAGCTATAGGTTGGGGGTGCGCGGCGAGCGGCAAGACTAGCCGATCGAAAATCTCGGCGAAAGCCGGCGGTCTCAACGGCGACAGGGAGTCGGGACAAGACCATGATTGTGGTCACGGGCGGGGCGGGCTTCATCGGCTCAAATCTGGTGGCTGGATTGGAAGCGCGCGGCGTCAACGAACTGGTCGTCTGCGATCGGCTCGGCCAGGGAGACAAGTGGCGCAACGTCGCCAAGCGCGAGATCGCCGACCTCGTGCCCCCGGATCGATTGCTCGACTACCTCGACATACATGCGCGCGAAATCGAGTGCGTGTTCCACATGGGTGCGGTGTCCGCGACCACGGAGCGCGACGTCGACCTGATCATGCGCGAGAATTTCACGCTCTCGCTGGCGCTGTGGCACTGGTGCGCGCGGCATGGCGTGCGGCTCATCTATGCATCCTCGGCTGCGACCTTCGGCGACGGCGCCCAGGGCTTCGACGACGACGGCTCGATCGGCGCGCTCGAAAGACTGCGGCCGCTCAATGCCTATGGCTGGTCGAAGCATGTCTACGACCGTCGCGTCGCACGCCTCGTGGATCAAGGCGATGTCGTGCCGCCGCAATGGGCGGGTCTGAAATTCTTCAACGTCTACGGCCCAAACGAGTACCACAAGGGCACGATGAAGAGCGTCGCGGCGCACATCTACCCGCGAGCGGCCAGGGGCGAGCCGGCCCGCCTGTTCAAATCGCACCGGCCTGACTATGCCGATGGCGGTCAGTTGCGCGACTTCGTGTGGGTCGACGACTGCGTCGACGTCATGCTCTGGCTTTACGACAACACCCACGTCAACGGGCTGTTCAACGTCGGGACCGGGGCCGCGCGCAGCTTCGCCGATCTGGCGGCCGCCGTCTTCGTCGCGCTGGGCAGGGAACCGCGCATCGAGTTCGTCGATACGCCCGCGGAGATCCGCGACAAGTACCAATACTTCACGCAGGCCGAGATCGGCCGGCTGCGTGCGGCGGGCTACGGCCGCCAGTTCATGCCGCTCGAGGCCGGCGTTTCGACCTATGTCCGCGACTTTCTCGCCGCGCCCGATCCCTATCGGTGACATTCCTGCCGTCATGATCAGCTTCGTCTTGCCCTTTCCCGCGATCGACCCGGTCGCGATCGAGATCGGACCGCTGGCGGTGCGCTGGTACGCGCTCGCCTATATTGCCGGGCTGGTCGGCGGCTGGCGCTATGCGCTCTGGCTGGCGCAGCGTCCGCCGGCGCAGGTGCCGCGCGAGCGGCTCGACGATTTCATCGTCTGGGCGACGCTGGGCGTGCTGATCGGCGGCCGCCTCGGCTTTGTTCTGTTCTACAAGACCGAATTCTTCATCGAGCATCCGGCCGAGATCTTCATGGTCTGGCAGGGCGGCATGTCGTTTCACGGCGGGCTGATCGGCGTCGTCGTCGCCTGCATCTGGTTCGCCCTGCGCCATCGCATTCCGGTGCTCGGCTTCGGCGACATCATCGCCGCCGTGGCGCCGATCGGTCTGCTCTGTGGCCGGCTCGCCAACTTCATCAATGGCGAGCTATTCGGCAGGCCGACCGACGTGCCCTGGGCGATGGTGTTTCCCATGGGCGGGCCGCAGCCCCGCCACCCGAGCCAGCTCTACGAAGCGGCCCTCGAAGGCGCATTGCTGCTGATCGTGCTGTTCGTCCTGGTGCGCTTTGCCGACGCTCTGCGGCGTCCGGGACTGACGTTGGGCGCGTTGCTGCTCGGCTATGGCCTCGCACGCTCGACCGCCGAACTGTTCCGCGAGCCGGATGCGCTGTTCGTGCTTGGTGGCCTTCCCATCACGATCGGGCAGGCGCTTTCCCTGCCCATGATCCTCGTGGGCATCTTGCTGGTCGTGCGTGCCGCTCGGCCGGCCCGGATCGGTGCCTAAGGTTGGGGTGAGTCTCGCCGAGCGCCTGGCCGGACGCATCCGCGCCGAGGGCCCGATCGGACTTGCGGAATACATGGCGGCGGCGGCGGGCGACCCGGAGTTCGGCTACTACCGCACGCACGCGCCCTTCGGCCGCGCCGGCGACTTCGTCACCGCGCCGGAGATCAGCCAGATGTTCGGCGAGCTTGTCGGTCTGTGGTGCGCCGTTGGTTGGCAACAGATGGGCGAGCCCGACCCGGTGCTCGTGGTCGAGCTCGGCCCCGGGCGCGGCACGCTGATGGACGACGCAATCCGCGCGATTGCCGCCGCCCCGCGCTTTCGGGCCGCCATGCGCCTGCATCTCGTGGAAACCAGTCATGCGTTGCGCCGAATCCAGGCCGAGATTCTGGCGGATCGCGCGGCCGTCGCCCCGGTCTGGCACGACACGCTCGACGACGTGCCAGATGGTCCGCTCCTGCTGGTCGCCAACGAATTTTTCGACGCCCTGCCGATCCGGCAGTTCCAACGCGGCCGGTCGGGTTGGCACGAACGGTGCGTCGATGTCGACGATGCGGCCGGTGGAGGACGGTTCCGGTTCGTGCTGTCGCCCGAGCCGTCGCCCGCCGCGGCGCTGCTAGCTCCCGAATTGCGCCTGGCGCCGGAAGGCAGCATCGCGGAACTTTGTCCGGCGGGCATCGTGCTGGCGCGCGACATCGGCGCGCGCATCGCGCGTTGGGGCGGCGCGGCGTTGATCGTCGACTACGGCTACGCGAGCCAACCCGGACGCCTCGCCGTGGGCGACACCTTGCAGGCGATCCGGCAGCACCGTCGTCACGATCCGTTGGCAACTCCCGGCGCCGCCGATATCACGGCACATGTCGATTTCGGCCGGCTCGCCGCTGCGGCCGGCGAAGCGGGTGCTGCCTGCCATGGTCCGATCGGGCAGGGAGCGCTCCTGACGCGGCTCGGCATCGAGGCGCGTGCGGATCGGCTGCGCGCTCATGCCTCGGTCTCGGCGCGCGAGCGCATCGGTGCCGCGCTCGCGCGCTTGATCGCGCCGCAGGAAATGGGCACGCTGTTCCAGGCGATGGCGATGAGCCACCCGCGCCAGCCGGCGCCGCCCGGATTCGAAGCGTGACCGGAGAAACGTCCTGTGCGTAGCAGGGGGCGCAGCTCAATTCGTGCCACCGAAGCGATGATCGTCGTCGACGACTTGGCGGGAAGTGGCGTGCGCCACGGCTTCTTCGGCCGCCAGGGCGGCGTCAGCGGCGGTATCTACGCATCGCTCAATTGCGGCTTCGGTTCGCGTGACGAAGTGGCGGCGGTCGCCGAGAATCGCAGCCGCGTGCGCTCGGCCGTGGCAATGCCGTCGGCGGCGCTGATCACATGCTATCAGGTGCATGGGCGCGACGTGGCGACCGTGACGGCGCCCTGGACGCCTGACCGCTCGCCGCGGGTCGACGGCATGGTGACACGGCAGAAAAACATTCTGCTCGGCATTCTCACGGCCGACTGCGCGCCCGTGCTGTTCCGCGATGCCGATGCGGGCGTGATCGGTGCCGCCCATGCCGGCTGGCGCGGCGCCCACGCCGGCATCCTCGAGGCGACCGTCTCGGCCATGGTCGACATCGGCGCCGCGCGATCGAGCGTCGTCGCCGTCATCGGCCCGTGCATTGCGCAGGCGAGCTACGAGGTCGGGCCCGAGTTCCCGCAGCCGTTCATCGACGAGGACGCGGCCAACGCGAAATTCTTCGTGGCCGGCAAGCGCGCAGGCCGGTTCATGTTCGATCTCGGCGGCTATGCCGCTGCTCGCCTCGGGCGCCTCGGTCTGGGGGGCGTCGTTCGCCTCGAAGGCGACACCTGCGGTGACGAGTCGCGCTTTTTCAGCTATCGCCGCGCCACGCTGCGCGGCGAGCCGGATTATGGCCGAGAGATTTCGGTCATTGGCCTGGCGGGGTAGTCGGCATGGCCATCCATTTCAGCGTCGAGGAACTCGCCGAACGTCGGCGGCGCGCGGCCGCTGTCATGGTCGAGCGCGGGATCGATGGGATGCTGCTGTTCCGCCAGGAGAGCATGTTCTACCTGACCGGCTATGACACGTTCGGCTTCGTCTTCTTCCAATGCCTCTATCTCGGTGCCGACGGCACGATGACGCTGCTCACGCGCGCGCCCGATCTGCGCCAGGCGCAACATACCTCGGTGATCCACGACATTCGCATCTGGGTCGATCGCGATGGCGCCAAGCCCGCCGAGGAGCTGCGCGCCATCCTGGCCGAGCATGGCTGCAAGGGCCGCAGGCTCGGCGTGGAGTGGGAGGCCTACGGCCTCACCGCGCGCAACGGGCAGCGGGTCCAGGAGGCGCTCGCCGGTTTCTGCGCGCTGGAGGACGCGTCGGAGCTGGTTTCCAGCCTGCGCGTGATCAAGAGCCCGGCCGAGCTCGTCTTTGTCCGGCGCGCGGCCGAGCTCGCCGACAAGGCGCTCGATGTGGCGAACCGCATGGCGGTCGACGGCGGCGACGAGGGCGAGATCCTCGCCGCCATGCAGGGCGCCATATTCGCCGGCGGCGGCGACTATCCGGCCAACGAATTCATCATTGGCTCCGGTCGCGACGCGCTGCTGTGCCGCTACTTCTCCGGCCGCCGCAGGCTCGATGCCGACGACCAGCTCACGCTCGAATTTGCCGGCGTCTATCGCCACTACCATGCCTGCCTGATGCGCACGATCAAGGTCGGCAAGCCCGACCAGCGGCAGCGCGACATGCACAAGGCAGGCCTCGATGCCATGGCGGCGACGACCGAAGCGCTCAAGCCGGGCCGGCCGGTCGGCGAGGCTTTCGACGCGCATGCCCGCGTGCTCGACGGCGCGGGCTACCGCGCGCACCGCTTCAACGCCTGCGGCTACAGCCTGGGCGCGCTGTTCGCGCCGAACTGGATGGATTGGCCCATGCTCTATCACGGCAACCCCGTGATCGCAGCACCCGGCATGGTGTTCTTCCTGCACATGATCCTGGTCGACAGCGAGCGCGGCCTCGCCATGACGCCGGGGCACACCGTGCTGATCACCGAATCGGGGGCCGTACCGCTCTCGCGCGCCTCGCTCGAGTTCGTCACGAATTGACCCATGACCTTGCCCACGTCCCGGCGTGCATGCCTCACCTGATCATCTTCGTCGTGCTTCTGCTGCTCGGCCTGCTGGTGACCTGTGTCTTCTAGAATTGCCGCGCTGGCGCTCGTCGCGCTGGGGCTCGCGGCATGTCAGCCATTGCCGCAGCCGTTCCAGCCGGCCGACAAGGAGTTGAACCCGCTGCTTCAGCTCCAGGGTTCGGCCGGCGTGCTCGTGCTGCCGATCGCGGGGGCTCCGGGCGCGGTGACGACGCGGCTCGCCGAGGCGATGGCCGAGGCGCTGGGGCGCACCGACGTGCCGGCCAGCACCACGGCGGTCAACGTCGAGAGCCACCAGCTTCATGGCCGCGTCGCCATGGTGGTTGAGGACCAGCTGCGCGCGACCATCGAGATCGAATGGCGCGTCATTGCCCCGGACGGCCGCGAGGTCGGAATGGACACGCGCCGCGAGGTCGTCATGCGCGAACCGTGGTATCGAGCCGACATGGCGCTGCTGCGCCGTCTGGTGCAGCCTTCGGCGCGCCCGATCGCCGCCGCCGTTCAGGGCGAGGCGCCGCGTCAGGCCGCCGCTGCGGCCATGCGCCAGCGCCGCATCGCCGTCGTGCCGGTCGATGGCGCGCCAGGCGACGGTCGCACCACGCTGCAGCGCGCGTTGGCCGAAGCCTTGCGCCAATCCGGCGTCGTCGTCGTGCCGACATTTGATGCGGAGAGCATGGTCGTGCTCGGCACCGTGACCGCATCTCCGCCCGAGCGCGGCCGCCAGCGCGTTCAGATCTCCTGGGCGCTGATCTATCCCGACGGCAGCGAGGCCGGCCGCATCGATCAGGAGAGCCAGATCGTCGCTGGCAGCCTGGATGGCGACTGGGGCGAGACCGCGTTCGACGTAGCGCTCGGCGCCGCCCAGGGGGTGCGAGAGCTGCTGCGCGGCCTGCCCGAGAATCGCTAGACTGAACTTTGCCCAAATTTTGACCAAGCCACTGATGTGACTCGCGTTTGTCTGCGGGTCCTGACTACAGGCTGGGCTTGACGGCGAGCAGATCGAGTGCGCGGCGCTGGATTTCGGTCGGGGTGGCGAGCACCGGGAAGGAGGCTGCGCGGCCGAAGCGGACGGTGTTGCGGGTGAGCGTGGCGAGATCGGCGAGCAGCGAT
>VGDO01000229.1 GCA_016869645.1 Alphaproteobacteria bacterium | reverse complement strand
GGCATTGGCGCGACGCCCACCGGACCGCTGACGGGTTTTGGACGACTTGCCCAGCTCGGTTTCGTCGGCCTCGACGGTGACACCAGAACCACCAAGGCGACCTTTGACGGCCGGGTCCATGGCGAACCGGATACGGTGGGTGAGGTGCCATGCGGTTTTCATGCTGCACTGGAGCATCCGCTGAATTTGCCGGGTGCTGATGCCCTTCTTGCTGGCGCACATCAGGTGAATGACCTGGAGCCAAAGCCGCAGGGCCAGATGGCTGCCCTCGAAGATGGTGCCGATCCGGACGGTAAAGGGCTTCTTGCAGGCGTAGCACTTGCGCAAGCCGGGGCGGGTGGTTTTGCCGTTCAACTTCCCAATGCGGTCCCGTTCGCCACAGAACGGGCAAACCGGGCCTTGGGGCCACAGATGGCTTTCGACGTAAGCGAAAGCGGCGGTTTCGTCTTGGAAGTGGGGGGCGGAAAGAACGGATTTGTCCATGGGCATCTCCTATGCCCAGAACCTACCAATTGGGGGCAGGTATGTCAAGTGTAACGTCGCCTATGATTGTCGCATAATGTATATTATGGAAACTATTGTGCGAAATTTTCCGCGCGGCTCCCGGGTCTTTCCAATGAGTCTTTTTCTGCGACTCGCAAACTGCCCTGTGCCGGTTCATCGGCCGACACGTTCGACGCTTTCGATCGGTCCAAGATATGCGTTGGCTTCGATTTCAATCTCCATGTCCGGGTGCAGCAGCACACCCTCGTAGCCATGGGCAATGAAGCCCTTGCCTGGCAGCCTTTCGCGCAGGATACGATCGACGGCTGCGAAATCCTCGCGTCGACGCAGGATGACGCGAAGCTCGTAGATGTGCGCGAGCGTTCCGCCGGCCGCCGTCAGCACGCGTTCTATATTGTCGAGGGTCTCGCGGGTCTGGGCATCGATACCCTGGACGAGACGCCGGTCTTCCATTGCGCCGGGGGCGTTGGTCAGCGCCGACGTGCCCGAGACGAACAGCCAGTCGCCGAACCGGACTGCGCGGTCGAAATGCCCCACGGGGGCTGCGAGCGTCGTCGGATTGTAGACGATCTTTTTCATGGCAAACCTCGGTACCCGTCCCAGGCCTCGGTGAGGACCGGTCTCGGCTTTTGCCCATTCACTGCGGAACCGTCCATCCGAGGTCGCAGTTGGGGCAGCCCAGGCGGGCGGTGTCCGGCGGATCGCCCGGCCGAGAATCCACCGTGCGCATGTGCGATCTGACGCCATGCAGATACCAGCACTGCATGCACAGAGTCGGCTCGGGAAGCAGCTCGCTGACCCGCGCCATGATCGCGCTGTCGCGCGCATTTTCCTCCTGGAGGTCGGCCACCTGCCGAGCGCGCTCGGCATTCCTGTTCTGAAGATGGCGGATCAGCTGGGCGCGATAGGTCTCCGCCGGCGTCGGCATAAGCCCTCCAATCGGCCCCAGGCGCTTCCCAGAGCACGGATATGAACCTGCCCGATCGATGCCGCTGATGCCACTGATTTGCCCATCTTCGCGCCAGCCGAAGTCGGGCAATCGTGGTGTTCTATGCGTCGATCACCATGCCGTCATAGGCCACCTCGACCCCCGCCGGCAGCCGCGCCGAGAGCCTCGCGTAGTCGAGGCTCGCGTTCATGTGGGTCAGGACCGCGCGCGCCGGTTTCACGCGGGCGATCCAGGCGAGCGTGCGCTCGAGGTGCACGTGCTTGGGATTGGGCTCCTCGCGCAGGCAGTCGACGATCCAGGTTTCGACGCCGGCGAGCGCGTCGAAGGCGCTCTCGGGCAGGTCGAGCACATCGGTCGAATAAGCGAGCCGGCCGAAGCGCAGGCCGAGCGTCTTGTCGCCATGCCCGTGATGCTGCTCGAACGGCCGGATCTCGAGCGCGCCGACCCGGAACGGCCCGTCGATCAGGCGCGGGATCAGCCACGGCTTGTACATCCAGGTTCCTTGCGCGATCGGCTCGAAGACATAGCCGAAGCGCTCGCGGATCGTCGCCAGCGTCTCGGCATCGGCGAAGGCGTCGAGCGGTCCGCTGCGGTAATGGTTGATCGACCGCAAATCGTCGATGCCGTGCAAATGGTCGGCATGGCCATGGGTGTAGACCACCGCGTCGAGCCACGTCACGCCGGCCGCGAGGAGCTGCTCGCGCAGATCGGGCGAGCTGTCGACCAGCACAGTCGTGCCCTCGTGCTCGACCAGGATCGAGGAGCGCAGCCGGCGATTGCGTGGATTGGCCGGGTCGCAGGCGCCCCAGACATTGCCAACCATCGGCACCCCGGTCGAATTCCCGCAGCCGAGGATGGTCGCGCGCACGGTTACACCGTCAGGTGAGAATTCTTGTCGATCTTATTGAACAGACGAAAAAAATTATCAGTCGTTTCCTGGGCGATCCGATCCGGCCCGAGGCCCTTGAGCTGGCCCACGGCGTGGGCCGTATGGACGACGAAGGATGGCTCGTTGCGCTTGCCCCGGTGCGGAATGGGCGCCAGGTAAGGCGCGTCGGTCTCGACCAGCAGCCGGTCGACCGGCAACGCGCGCACCGCGGTGCGCAGCTCCTCGGCCTTCTTGAAGGTGACGATGCCGGAGAGCGAGATATAGAAGCCGAGTGCCACGGCGCGCTCGGCGAGCGCCTGTCCCGAGCTGAAGCAATGCAGCACGCCGGTGAAAGCCCCGCGCGCGTGCTCCTCCGCCAGGATCGCCGCCATGTCTTCGTCGGCATCCCGGCTGTGCACGATCAGCGGCAGGCCGCTCTGGCGTGCCGCCGCGATGTGCGCGCGGAAGCTGCGCGCCTGGGCCTCGCGCGGGCTGTGCTCGTAGAAATAGTCGAGCCCGCTCTCGCCGATGCCGACCACCTTCGGATGCCGCGCCAGCTCGACCAACTTTGCGGCATCAGTCTCCGGCTCGGCCGCCGCCTCGTGCGGATGGATGCCGACGCTGCAATAGATGCCGTCATAGGTCTCGGCGATCGCCAGGATCCGGTCGAACGCCGAGACCTTGGTGCAGATCGTCACCATCAGGCCGACGCCGGCGCGGCGCGCGCGCGCGACGACCTCGTCGCGCTCGGCGGCGAAGTCGGGAAAATCGAGATGGCAGTGGCTGTCGACGAGCATGGTCGGCTGTCCGGACATTTTGCACGGGCGCAGCGTGCTGCGCCCCTACCGCGCGTTGGCCCCTACCCTTGCGCCTTGGCCGCCTCGCCCTCGACCACGAAGCGCGGAAACACCGGCGCGGGCTTGGGCAGCGCGCGGCCGGGCTCGAGCGCGTGGGTGAGGCCGAGCCGGTCGAAGCCGCGCTCGTCGGCCGCGAGGCCGAGCTGGTCGAGGATCTTGCCGGCCGAAATCGGCATGACCGGCTGGGCGAGGATGCCCAGATGGCGGATCACCTCGACGAGCACGTAGAGCACGGTCGCCATGCGCTCGGGATCGGTCTTCTTCAGGCCCCATGGCGCCTGCGCGTCGACATAGCGGTTGCCGGCCGCGATCAGCTCCCACATGGCTTCGAGCGCCAGGTGGAAGGACTGGCGCTGGATCTCGACGCGCATGCGGTCGAGCAGATCGTGCGCCCGCTTGAGGATCGACAGGTCGGCGCTGGTGTACTCGCCGTGCTGCGGCACCGCGGCGTTGCAGTTGCGGTTGACCTGGGTCAGCACGCGCTGGACCAGATTGCCGAAGTCGTTGGCGAGGTCGGTGTTCATGCGCCGGACCATCGCGGCGTTCGAGAAGTCGCCGTCCTGGCCGAACGGCACCTCGCGCAGCAGGAAGTAGCGGAGCTGGTCGAGGCCGTACTTCGCCACCAGCTCGGCCGGCACGATGACGTTGCCGAGCGACTTGGAGATCTTCTGGCCCTCGTTGGTCCACCAGCCATGGGCGAAGACGCGCTTCTGCGGCTTGATGCCGGCGGCCATCAGGAAGGCCGGCCAATAGACCGCGTGGAAGCGCACGATGTCTTTACCTACCATGTGAAGATCGGCGGTCCAATATTTTGAAAATATTTCGCTTTTTGTGTCCGGATAGCCGACGGCGGTGAGGTAGTTCGTGAGCGCGTCGACCCAGACATACATGATGTGTCCGGGCGCGCCCGGCACGGGCACGCCCCAGCCGAAGGTGGTGCGCGAGATCGACAGATCCTCGAGCCCCGATTTGACGAAGCTGATGACCTCGTTGCGCCGGCTCGCCGGGCCGATGAAGTCCGGGTTGTCCTCGTAGTGCTTCAGCAGCGTGTCCTGCCAATCGGACAGGCGGAAGAAGTAGCTCGGCTCCTCGACCCATTCGGCTTCGGCGCCCGACGGCGCGAACATCTTGCCGTCGCGCTTGGTCAGCTCGTCCTCGCCGTAGAACGCCTCGTCGCGCACGGCGTACCACCCGCCATATTTCTCGAGATAGATGTTGTCGCGACCTTTGGGCGACTTGCCCGCCGCCATGGCCTGCCAGATCGCCTGGCTCGCCTTGATGTGACGCGGCTCGGTCGTGCGGATGAAGTCGTCGTTGCTGTAGCCCATGAGCTGGCCCAGATCGCGGAAATTGCGCGACACCTTGTCGGTGAAGGGCTGCGGCTCCATGCCGGCGGCGCTGGCCGCCTTCTCGACCTTCTGGCCGTGCTCGTCGGTGCCGGTCAGGAAATGCACGTCATAGCCGTCGAGCCGCATGAAGCGCGCGAGCACGTCGCAGGCCAGCGTCGTATAGGCGTGCCCGATATGGGGCGCGTCGTTGACGTAGTAGATCGGCGTCGTGACGTAGTAGGGCTTCCGCGCGGACATAGTGTGCTCCATCGGGCGCGCCCCTTGAGGTCCGGGAGGATCCCCGCGGGCGACGCGCCGTCTCCGGCGATTCATCAGCTCTTAGTGGCGCGCTGCGGCCTCGAGCCCGAGCATGGCGTTGAGGATGACCTGTTTGCGGTCGAGATTGGCGCCCTCGGCCCTGACGATCAGGCGGGTCAACTTGTCCCACAGGTCAAGCCAGCGATCAAGGCCGGCCCCCCCGCTCCTCTGCGTGCCGCTTCGCCCCGCCATGAGGCGCAGCGCCAGGCCACCGTCGCCCTCGATCACGTCGGCGGGCGCCTTGCCCGCCGCACTTGCCGCGAGCGCGCGCGACAACCACCAGGTCAGGAGCTCGGCGAGCGTGGTGAAGGCCTGTTCCTGGCCGCGCCGGCCCAGCCGATCGGCGAGCGCATGGACGTCGCCGGCGTTCAGGCGCGGCAGGGAGCCGAGCAATTCGATGAGCTCGCGGTAGAGCTCGACACCGCCGGCGTCCGAAAGGTCGAGCGCGCGGCCGATGCTGCCCTCGGCGAGCCGTGCCAGCACGCGGCGCTCGTCGACGTCGAGTTCGGGCCGATGGCGCGCCAGAAGCTCCGACAGCGTGGTCTCGTCGAGCGGCTTGAGCACGAGCTTGCGACAGCGCGAGCGGATGGTCGGCAGGAGCCCGCCGGGCGCGTGGCTGACCAGCAGGATGAGGCTGCGCTTCGGCGGTTCCTCGATCAGCTTCAGGATCGCGTTGGCGGCATGGCGGTTCATGTCGTCGGCGCTGTCGACAACGACGACGCGCCAGCCGCCCTCGGCCGGCGTGAGATGCAGGAAGTTGCCGAGACCCTGCACATCCGGCACGACGATCTCGGTCTTGAGGCGGCCGGCCTTCTCGTCGTACCGGCGTTCAACGATGAACAGATCCGGATGGCTGCCCGCGGCGACCTTGCGGAAGATCGGCGAGGTTGCGGCGACGGCCATCGATTCCGGCGGCAGCGGCGCGCCGAACAGGCCGCCCCCCGGCCCGCCCCCTGCCCCACCCGACGTTTCCGACAGCACGAAGCGGGCGAAGCGATAGGCGAGCGTCGCCTTGCCGATGCCGCGCGGTCCGCTGATCAGCCAGGCATGGGGCAGCCGGCCCGAGCGATAGGCGTCGAGCAGCACGCGCTCCGCCTGCTCCTGGCCCGCGAGGTCGGGGTTCTGGCGCGGCAACATGCGTTCGGCTTCGTCGGCGGCGGCCATGGCGCTCACGAGGTCTTGATGTCGATGCCGAGGCGCTCGCCGACTTCGCGACGGATCGCGCGCTCGACCGTCTCGGGCTTGCCGGCCGCGTCGACCACGACATAGCAGCGCTTGTCGCGCGCGGCAAGGTCGAGGAAACCGTCGCGCACGCGGTTGTGGAACTTGAGATCGAGCTGCTCGTAGCGCTGTGCCGCACCCGCCTCGCCGGCCGCCGCGCGGCGCGCGACCGCGCGCGCCAGTCCCGCCTCGGCCGGCATGTCCAGGATCACGGTCAGGTCGGGCTTGAGGAAGCCGCACACGAATTTGTGCAGGCCTTCGATCTGGTCGCGTTCGATGCCCATGCCGTAGCCCTGATAGGCCAGGGTCGAATCGGTGAAGCGGTCGCACAGCACCCAGCGGCCATCGACCAGCGCCGGCAGGATCTGGCGCACGAGATGGTCGCGGCGCGCGGCGAAGACCAGCAGGGTCTCGGTCACCCCGTCCCAGCGATGAGTGGCGCCGGTGACGAGCAGCTGGCGGATCTCCTCGGCCCCGGGCGATCCGCCGGGCTCGCGCGTGGTGACCACCTCGAGGCCCGAGTGGCGCAGCGACTCCGCAAGGCGCGCGATCTGGGTCGTCTTGCCGACCCCCTCGCCGCCTTCGAAGGTGATGAATTTACCGCGGTGCGTGGCCACGTCGGCCTCCGGCCGGCAGAGATGCGGCCGGCAGATGGGCGGCCGGCTGACGCGCGGCCGCCCCGACGCGCCGCGGCGGCCGTCGGGTCAATGTGCTACCGGGCCGCTCCGAAAACAAGGTACTGCGCGGCGGCGCCGATGCGGCTGAGGAAGCCGAGGCGCTCCACGCTTTGCTGCGCGACCAGCGGCACCTCGATCGACTGCATGTTGGGCGCCGTGACGCGCAGCTTGCCGATCTCCTGGCCGGCGGCGACAGGTGCGGCCACCGGCTTCTCGTAGATCACCGTCGCCTTCATGTCGCGCCGTGCGCGGCGCAACAGCGTGACCTCGACGTCGTCGTTGACGACCATGGGCACGGTCTTGTCATGGCCAAGCCAGATCTCGGCCTTCTCGACCGGCTGGCCGGCCTTGAACAGCGCGACGTTCTCGTATTCGCGGAAGCCCCACTCGATCAACCGTTCGGTCTCCGCTGCCCGCTCGCGCATGCTCTTCAGCCCGTTGACCACGAGGATGAGGCGGCGGTTGTCGCGCTTGACGGACGCGGTCAACCCGTAGCCCGCCGCCTCGGTGTGGCCGGTCTTCAGGCCGTCGGCGCCGAGATTCTTGTAGAGCAGCGGGTTGCGGTTGCCTTGCTTGATGTCGTTGTAGGTGTACTCGAGCTCCGAGTAATAGCGGTAGTAATCCGGAAAGTCGGCGATCATGCGCTTGGCGAGGATCGCCAGATCGCGCGCCGTCGTCACGTGCCTGTCATCCGGCCAGCCGGTCGAGTTGGTGAAATTGGTGTTCTTCAGCCCCATCAGCTTGCCGCGCCGGGTGAGCTCCTCGGAGAACTTTTCCTCGCTTCCGTAGAGCGCCTCGGCCAGCGCGATGCACGCATCGTTGCCGGACTGCACGACCACGCCGCGGATCAGGTCCTCGACCTTCACGCGGCTGTTGAGCCCCACGAACATCTTCGAGCCCTGCTTGCGCCAGGCCTTCTCGCTGACCGGAATGTCGCTGTCGAGCGACAGGCGGCCCTGCTTGAGGTGATCGAAGACGACATACATCGTCATGATCTTCGACATCGACGAGGGCGGCATGATCTCGTCGGCGTTCTTCTCCGCCAGCACCGCGCCGGTCTTGTAGTCGACCATGATCATCTGCTTGGCGGCCGTCTCGATCGTCGATTGGGCGCGCGCGTCATGGATCGAGAACGCCAGCGCCAGGGCAGCGCCGGCCGCTAGTCCGAAAGTCGCAAGCTTCATGTCAACCACCGCTTTGAACGCTTCCCCCACTGCCCGCCCCCACAACTGCCTGCCCCACAAACACCCGGCGGGGCCCCGCCCGCATTGCAGCATCACTGCAACGAGAATACGCCGAAATTTGGGCGAGCCTCAATCAATCGACCACAACACGCGCCTGCTGATGGCCCGATCCGAGCAAGCGCTCGAGCGTGCGATCGGCTTCCTCGACCGAGGCGAGCGGACCGACTCGCACGCGATAGAAGTTCTGACCTTGCACGATGGCGGCGTTGACCGTGGTCGGCCAGGTCGTCTGCAGCTGGCTCTGCAAGCGCAGCGCATTGTTGGCATTGGCGAAGGCGCCGGCCTGAACATAGATCTGGTTGGGGCCGCGCGTCGGCACGACGGTGACCGGCGTATCGGTCTGTGCCTCCTTGGTTGCCTCGCGCGCGGCGGCACTGAGCACGGTCGCGGGGCCGCGCGCCACGACGGGCGACCCGGGCACGGGCGACCCAGGCAGGGGCG
>VGDO01000228.1 GCA_016869645.1 Alphaproteobacteria bacterium | reverse complement strand
AAAATCGATTGGTTCACGGCTTCTCAGCCGGGCTCAACCGCAGCCGCCCGGTCCGAAAGACGGTTTCCGTCCAAGCGCTGCTCCGGACCGAGCGAACGGAGCGGACATGGACACACACAGCATTTCAACTCGTCACATGGATCTGGCAACGGCGTCGCTGTCGCGCTGGACGGCGCGCTGCGTCGTCTGCGCGCTCAGGCGCTGGCTGTTCTGCCGGTGGCTCTCGCGTCATCGGAGCGATCTGGCACTGCTCGAGATTGCCGAGGACCAGTTGAGCGAACTCGGCCGCGGCCGGCGGCGGGAGGCCGGCCGCGAACGGCGGGCGCGCGAGGCGCGTTTGTGGGCAAGCTGCCCCGAGTCGTTCTGGAATTGATTTAGATCAATGGGTTAGCCGCTCGCCGCGCTGCGATGCCGCACTTGGCAAAGCGGTTCCGACGCGGCATTGTGTGCGCCGCAAAAAAGAACCGCCGTCGCTGGGGTGTTGGTTGCCATGAAACTTGCCGTTCCCAGGGAAAGGCGTGCCGACGAGGCGCGCGTTGCCGCATCGCCGGAAACCGTGCGGAAGCTGATCGGCCTCGGTCTCGCCGTCACGGTCGAATCGGGAGCGGGCGCCAAATCCGCCATGCTCGACGACGCCTATGCGGCGGCGGGCGCCACCATCGCACCGGATGAGGCGGCGGCACTCGCCGATGCCGACATCGTGCTCAAGGTGCAGCGCCCGCTGACGACCGCCGAAGGCGGCCCCGACGAGACCGCGCTGATCAAGCCGGGTGCGGCGCTCATCGGCATGCTGGCGCCCTATGCCGCCAAGGCGCAGATGGGCGATTACGCCCAGCGCAATCTGAAGACTTTTTCCATGGAGCTGGTGCCGCGCATTACGCGCGCGCAGTCGATGGACGTGCTGTCGTCGCAGGCCAATCTCGCCGGCTACAAGGCGGTGCTCGATGCCGCCGTGCAGTTCGGCCGCGCTTTCCCGATGATGATGACGGCGGCCGGCACGATTGCGCCGGCGCGCGTCATGGTGCTGGGCGTCGGCGTTGCCGGCTTGCAGGCGATCGCGACCGCGCGCCGGCTGGGCGCCGTCGTCTCGGCGACCGACGTGCGCCCCGCGACCAAGGAGCAGGTCGAGAGCCTGGGCGCCACCTTCGTCGCCGTCATCAACGACGAGTTCAAGCAGGCTCAGACCGCGGGCGGCTACGCCAAGGAGATGAGCGAGGACTACAAGCGCCAGCAGCAGGCGCTGATCGCCGAGACGGTCAAGAAGCAGGACATCGCGATCTGCACCGCGCTCATCCCCGGACGGCCTGCACCGGTGCTGATCACCGAGGACATGGTCCGGTCGATGAAGCCGGGCTCGGTCATCGTCGACCTCGCGGTCGAGCAAGGCGGCAACTGCCCGCTGTCGGAGCCGGGCAAGGTCGTGGTCAAGCACGGCGTCACGCTGGTCGGCCACCTCAACGTGCCGTCGCGCATCGCGGTCGACGCCTCGGCGCTCTATGCGCGCAACCTGCTCGCCTTCCTGACGCCGCTGATCGACAAGGAAACCAAGGCGCTCAAGATCGACCGCGACGACGAGATCGTGAAGGCGACGCTGCTGACCGACGAGGGGCAGGTCGTGCACCCCGCGGTGCAGAGCTAGAGAGAGAAAGACGACGACATGGAACCGGCCCAGCTCGCCGACACGGCTTCCAAGCTTGCGACCGACGCGCACCGGCTCGCGGTCGATGCAGCCCGGCTTGCCAATGAAGCGACCCAGATCGCCGTGCAGCAGGCCCAGGGCGGTGCTGGCGACCCGCTGGTCATGGGCCTCACGGTCTTCGTGCTGGCCTGCTTCGTCGGCTACTACGTGGTCTGGCGCGTGACGCCGGCGCTGCACTCGCCGCTCATGGCGGTGACCAATGCCGTGTCCTCCGTGATCATCGTCGGCGCGCTGATCGCGGCCGGGCCGGCCGGCTTCGGCTTCTCCAAGGTGATGGGGTTCCTCGCCGTGGCGCTCGCCTCGGTCAACATCTTCGGTGGCTTCATCGTCACGCAGCGCATGCTGCAGATGTTCAAGAAGAAGAAGTAGGCGGGGCCAGCGACATGACCGAGAACCTCGCGGCGCTGCTCTACCTCCTCGCGTCCGTCTGCTTCATCATGGCGTTGCGCGGCCTGTCCTCGCCGGAGACGGCGCGCGGCGGCAATCTGTTCGGCATGGTCGGCATGGCGATCGCGATCGCCACGACCATGGCCGCACCCGCCGTGGTCAGCTACGGCGTCATCCTCGCCGGCATCGTCATCGGCGGCGCCGTCGGCACGGTGATCGCGCTGCGCATCCAGATGACGGCGTTGCCCCAGCTCGTCGCCGCCTTCCACAGCCTGGTCGGCCTCGCCGCCGTGTTCGTCGCCGCGGCCGCCTATACGACGCCGGCCGCCTACGGCATCGGCGCGGTCGGCGCGATCAAGACGGCAAGCCTGATCGAGATGAGCCTCGGCGCCGCCATCGGCGCCATCACGTTCACGGGCTCGGTCGTCGCCTTCACCAAGCTGCAGGGCCTGGTCTCCGGCAATCCCCTGGTCTTCCCGATGCAGCACCCGCTCAACGCCGCACTCGGCATCGGCCTCGTCGCCGCCATCGTGTGGTTCGCCATGGGCCAGTCGCCGGCCGCGTTCTGGCTGATCGTGGCGCTGTCGCTGCTGCTGGGATTCCTGCTCATCCTGCCGATCGGCGGCGCCGACATGCCCGTGGTCATCTCGATGCTCAATTCCTATTCGGGCTGGGCGGCCTGCGGCATCGGCTTCACTTTGCACAACAACCTGCTGATCGTGACCGGCGCGCTCGTCGGATCCTCGGGCGCCATCCTCAGCTACATCATGTGCAAGGGGATGAACCGCTCGATCTTCAACGTCATTCTCGGCGGCTTCGGCGGCGAGACGGCGGGTCCGTCGGGCCCCGGCGCGGCCGACAAGACGGTCAAGTCGGGCTCGGCCGAGGATGCCGCCTTCATCATGAAGAATGCGAGCTCGGTCATCATCGTGCCGGGCTACGGCATGGCGGTGGCGCAGGCCCAGCATGCGCTGCGCGAGATGGCCGACATCCTCAAGAAGGAAGGTGTCACAGTCCGCTACGCCATTCATCCCGTGGCCGGCCGCATGCCCGGCCACATGAACGTGCTGCTCGCCGAGGCCAATGTGCCCTATGACGAGGTGCTCGAGCTCGAGGAGATCAACCGCGACTTCGCCTCGACCGACGTGTCCTTCGTGATCGGCGCGAACGACGTGACCAATCCCGCGGCCAAGACCGATCCCAAGAGCGCGATCTACGGCATGCCGATCCTCGACGTGGAGAAGTCGAAGACCGTGCTGTTCGTCAAGCGCTCGATGGCGTCGGGCTATGCCGGCGTCGACAACGAGCTGTTCTTCCGACCGAACACGATGATGCTGTTCGGCGATGCCAAGAAGATGTGCGAGGAAATCGTCAAGGCGCTCGCCGGCGGGCATTAGGTCAGAACCCTCGCCCCCAACCTTCTTCCTCCCCCGCGCGGAGCGTGGGGGAGGACCGAGGTGGGGGCCCGAAGGGGTGTTGCAATCCACATTCGGCCGCACGGGCCCCCACCCCAACCCTCCCCCGCGCGTTGCGCGAGGGAGGGAGCACAAAATCGATCGTCACGCAGCACCACGTGCAGCGATTATTCGCGCGCCGCGCAACCCATTGCGTGGTGTGCTGCGCGCATATTGCATTGCGACTTGCGGGCGAGTCCGCGTTGACAAGGTTGGAGCGATTTGCCCAAGATCAATCGCTCGTCATTCGCGGCTAAAAACACACGGGAGGCTCACATGAGCGCATCTGCTGGTTACAGGATCGCCCGCCGTCAGGCGATCAAGACGCTTGGTGCCGGTGCTGCGGCTCTGTCGATGCCCAGCATCCTGAGCGGCGCATACGCCCAGACCGGCGACCTCGCCGGCCAGACCGTCAAGATCGGCACCTGGGGCGGCAGCTGGCGCGATGCGCTCGAGAAGCACATCGGCTCCAAGCTGGCCGCGCGCGGCGCCAAGGTCGAGTACGTGATCGACACGCCATCCGGCAACGTTGCAAAGCTGGTTGCGGCACGCGGCCGCGATGCGCCCTTCGACGGCTTCGAGACCGCCCCCGAGCTGCTGCCGCCGCTGGCGAAGGCGAACATGGTCATGAAGCTCGACTATGCCAAGATGCCGAACTCGAAGGCACTGCCGGCATTCGCCCGCGGCGATTACCACGTGGTCACCGGCGCGACGCTGGATGGCATCGTCTACAACGAGGCCAAGTTCAAGGAGCTCGGCATCGAGCCGCCCAAGCACTACAGCGAACTCGACAATCCGAAGCTGAAGGGCCGCGTGGCCTTCCCCGACATCGCGCATAGCCAGCATTACAACGCCGTGCTCGGCGTCGCGCTCGAGGCCGGCGGCGATGAAGCCTCGATGGCCAAGGCCATTCCGGTCATCAACAAGATCGCGCCGGCGCAGTTCTACAATGCGTCCGTCGATCTCGGGAACAAGTTCAGCTCGGGCGAAGTCTGGGCCGCACCCTGGCATGCCGGCTGGGCCGTACGGCTGAAGCGCACCGGCGTGCCGGTCGCGATGTCCTACCAGAAGTTCGGAGCCAAGTTCGGCGCCATGCTGCCGGTCTATTATTCCGTGTCCGCCAGCACGAAGAGCCAGGCCGGCGCCCTGGCCTTCGCCGACACCTACCTGTCGCCGGACGTGCAGTTCGAGTTCGGCAAGTTCACCGGCAGCGTGCCGATGGATCCAGCGGCGCGGGCGAAGATGGCGCAGGATCCCGAGAGCAAGGGCTTCCTGATGTTCTCCGACGCCGAGCTCAACAACGCCAAGGAGGTCGACTTCTCCAAGATCGATCTGGCGGCCTGGCGCGAGGCTTGGACGCGGGACATCAAGCGCTAGGGCGATCGGGCAACCGGCCATCGCGACGGCAGCTGTCCGCCTGTCACGATGGCCGGTGTCGTCTTTGAGGGCGTCTCCAAGCTTTTCGGCGACATCGCCGTCGTTCGCGATCTGAATCTCGAGGTCCGGGAGAGCGAGTTCCTCGTTCTCCTCGGACCGTCGGGCTGCGGCAAGACCACCACGTTGCGCATGGTCGCCGGCTTCATCGTACCGAGCGCGGGCACGATCCGGATCGGCGGCGAGGATGTGACGCGACTGCCGCCGCGGGCGCGCAACATCGGCATGGTGTTCCAGGACTACGCGCTCTTTCCCAACATGACCGTGGCCGAGAACATCGGCTTCGGCCTGCGCGAGCGAAAAGTCGAGAAGTCCGCGCTGGATCGGCGCGTGGCCGAGCTGCTCGAGCTCATCCGCCTGCCCCACCTTGCCGGCCGGTTTCCGAGCGAGTTGTCGGGCGGCCAGCAGCAGCGCGTGGCGCTTGCCCGCGCCTTGGCCTACAGCCCGCGTGTCCTGCTGATGGACGAACCACTGGGTGCCCTCGATCTCAAGCTGCGCGAGGCCATGCAGATCGAGCTGCACCGCATGCAGCGCGAGCTGCGCATCACCACGATCTTCGTGACCCACGACCAGGAAGAAGCGATGGGTCTGTCGGACCGCATCGTCGTCATGGCCGACGGCCAGGTTCAGCAGGTCGGCTCACCCGAGGATCTCTATACGCGGCCGGCCAACCCGTTCGTCGCCAATTTCATCGGCAAGATCAACTTCCTCAGCGGCGAAGTCGCCGCGGTCGAGGGCGGGCGATGCACCGTGCGTCTCGCCGACCAGGCGACGGTCAGCGGCATCGCGCAGGATCGCTGCCAGGCCGGCCAGCGCGCGCAGATCGCGATCCGGCCGGAAGCGCTGCGGTTGATCGAGCCGGGCAGCGCCGAGTTCGCCAACCGTCTGCCCGGCCGGGTCAAGCGCCGGCGCTTCTTCGGCAACATCGTCCACTACTCCGTCGCGACCGCGTCGGGCCAGGAGCTCCTGGTCGAGAGCACGACCGGCGCCGGCACCGTGGCGCTCGAGCAGACCGTGTGGATCGGCTGGCAGCCGGAGCTGACGTTGATATATCCGGGAGCCGCAACCGCCCATGCGGCTCAGGCGGCCTCGCCGAGCCCCGCAGGCAGCCTGGCGTGAGCGCGACCGCGATGGCCGCCGGCGCGCGCCGGCCCAGCGCAGATCACGCCGATCTGGCGAGCGAGCGGTCGCGACTGTGGCGGCTCCTGCTGTGGCCGCCCTTCGTGATCGCGCTGGCTCTCCTGGTCCTGCCCCAGGCGGTCTTCGTGTGGATGAGCTTCCACAAGTCGCTTGGCATGGGGCTCGTGTCGGACTTCCTGACCATCGAGAACTACCGCCGCGTGCTGACCGATCCGTTCTATCTCCACGCCATGTGGATGACCTTCTACCTGTCGCTCGGTGCCACGCTGATCAATCTGGCGCTGGCGCTGCCGACCGCCTACTACCTCGCGCGTCTGCGCTCGCGCTGGGTGTCCTATTTCGTCGTGCTGCTGCTGGTCTCGCTCTTCGTCACCGTGGTGATCAAGGTGCTGGCGCTCTATCTCGTGCTCGGCAAGGAGGGCATGATCAACCACACGCTCCGCGCGCTCTACCTGATCAGCGAGCCCGTCCAGATGCTGAACAGCCAGCTCGGCGTGCTGATCGGGCTGGTGCAATACACGCTGCCGCTGCTGGTCATGCTGATGATCGGCGTCTTTCAGACGATCCCGTCGAGCCTCGAGGATGCGGCCGAGGTCCATGGCGCCACCTGGTTCTCCTCGCTCAGCCGCGTCGTGCTGCCGCTCGCGTGGCCCGGCGTCATCGCCGGCTCCCTCATCGTCTTCAACATGAACATGGGCGCCTTCACCTCGGCGGTGCTGCTGGGCGGCGGCCGCGTGCTGACCTTCCCGGTCCTGATCCATCGCAAGGTCATTCTCGACGTCGACTACGCGATGGGCGCCACGCTCTCGACCGTGCTGCTGGTCTTCGTGCTCCTGGTCAATCTCGCCTCGGTCCTGCTGCTGCGCGAGCGACGCGGCTCGGGATCGCAGCGCGCGGCGACGGTGCACGTGTCATGACGGGCATGCTGCGCGACTGGCGGCTGATGCGGAACGGCTTCCTGCTGGCGGTGACGCTCTTCGTCTATCTCTTCCTGCTGGGGCCGGTCGTCGTCATCGCGGTCGCATCGCTCGAAAGCAGCATGGCCTACCACTTCACCCTGACGCCCGAGAATCCGTCGCTGCGCTGGTATTTCGCGATCCCCGGCAAGTATCTGCATGCCTTCGGCGTCAGCTTCCTCGTCGCCTCGATCAGCGCGCTGATCGCCACGGCCTTGGGCGCCATGGCGGCGCTCGGCATCGTGCGCGGGCAGAGCCGCGGCGCGCAGCTTCTGCAGACCTTCTTCCGCCTGCCGCTGCAGATTCCGCTGGTCGTGACCGGCGTGGTGTTCCTGCAGTTCTACTACCTGCTGTTCGACCTGCTGGGCGTGAGCCTGCTCGGCAAACTGGCCGGCGTGGTGACGGCCCACGTCTTCATCACCATTCCCTACAACGTCAGCACGGTCGCCGTGGTGCTGATGCGGACGGGCACGCGGCTCGACGAGGCGGCGGAGAGCCTGGGCGCTACGCCCTGGTCGGCGTTCCGGCGCGTGACCTTGCCGGCGATGAAGCCCGGCCTGTTCGTCGGGCTCTTCTACTCGTTCATCATCTCGTTCGGCGACGTGCCGGTCACCGTGTTCCTCGCCGGCAGCGGCTTCGTCACCTTGCCGGTCGAGATCTTCCACACGCTGCAGTTCGACTGGGAGCCCGCGGTGCTCGCGCTGTCGACGCTCGTCGTGCTGTTCTCCTTCGCGCTGATCGTCGTCGTGCAGCGCGTCGTCGGCCTCGATCTCGTGGTGCCGCAGAGCCGGCGGTAGCGCCGATTCCGTTCGAGAGCCATTGGGAACCTCCTCCCTCGCCGCAGGCGGGGGATGATCGAGGAGGGGGCCGGAAGGGCAGGTGAGTGTAGGACGTCCCCCACGCTTCGCGCGAGGGAGGGAGCGATACCACCTGCCGGGGACACGCTCTAAACGGATCGGTCTGGTGAATCGTCGTCCGGCTTGGATCCGTCGCCATGTTCGGTGACGCGGTGACCCTCGAGGCTGCGTCCGGCGCGCTCGTCCTCGCGGCGGTCGCGCTCCCTTTCCCCCTTGGTCCGGCCGAACCTGATTCGGTTTTCGGCCGCCTGCGCCTGGCGTTCCGCGCGTTGGCGCCGCTTGCGCTGTTGGCGCAGATTGATGACGTCGCCGGTCATGGCGCAATCATAGGACTGTCATATCCGGACATGCAAAAACCGCCCGCTGGGACCAGGGGCGGCTTGCGATATCTGCATCGGGAGCGCCAGACCGGGTCGGCCGCGCCCCCAGATATGGTGGGCTAGAGCGTTTTCCGAGAAGGTGGAATCGGGAGGGATTCCCTTTTGGCGCGTGATGTGATTCAAACTGGCTACTGGAGAGGAGGCCAGCATGGATGGCATCACCGTATTCGGAGGACCTTCGCATTC
>VGDO01000227.1 GCA_016869645.1 Alphaproteobacteria bacterium | reverse complement strand
GGCACCAGCGCCCCGGCGGAGTCCGGCTTGATCGCCAACGCCTGGGCACTCATCCGGTCCGACTCCTCGAACCTCCGCTCGCCGGCCGCAATCAGGCTCATGAGGTAGAGGGCGCCGAAATGGTGGGGCGCTCGCTCCAAAATGCCGCGGCACAGCGATCGCGCTTCCGCCGCCGCGCCTTGTTGGTGGAGCGCGAGAGCCTGTTTGAGCATGGCCGGAATGTCACCCGGCTCGGTCGCGCTTGGCTGACCGGAGGGCCCGCGTCC
Organism: Alphaproteobacteria bacterium; assembly: GCA_016869645.1. Taxonomy (GTDB): domain Bacteria; phylum Pseudomonadota; class Alphaproteobacteria; order SHVW01; family SHVW01; genus SHVW01. Next base: position 8,309 of record VGDO01000227.1, on the reverse strand, counting down.
TGGCATGTTCACTCGCTGCGCTGTCGGCTCATTCGCCTCGAGGCCCTATCACGCCTCGTCCGTTCCGGCCACGGGCGGGCTCAGCTTCGGCCGGTTCCGGCCCACCCCGCCGGTGGCGAGATCCAAGAACGGCTTGGCGATGGGCGGAATTGCTCCTACAATATCGCAACATCTTGTGGTTAGGCATTCGAGAAGCCGGGGATTTGGGGGGTGACGATCCAAGCCGTGCTTTTCCCGCGCAACCGCCGCGGGCCGCAGGCCAGGCCGGTTGGGCGGTCCGGCGGCGCCAGTCGGCTGGATGCCGCCACCTATGATGTCTCGGCCCTGGGCACAGCCTGGCTGGCGGCGCAGCGCCACGCTCCGCTGATCCTTGCCTCGCTGTCCGTCTTCGTCATCGGCGCTTCATTCGGCCTTATGTTCGGACCGAACGCGGTCGATCCAGTCGCGACCCGTCAGGAATCGGCGACCGTGGCGGTTGCGACCGCTGCCAAACGCGCGTCGGCCCCCGCGCCCTACTGGCCAGCGCCGGCACGCGCACCGGGCATCGACGTGGCAGCTCATGGCGGGGCTCGCGCGGCCATGCCGGTCGCGACGACTGATTTGGCCGCGACCGCCGGACCGCCATCGGCAGGCATCGTGCCGGTGGCGCTCGCGACAGCGCCGGTGCGCGCCGCTCAGCCAAGCCGTCCGCCGGCGGTGCCGCGGGCCACGCCGGTCAGCCTGCCGCCGCCCTCCGCCATGCCCGGTTACCGGTCTCAACCGCCCTGGCTCGCTTTTGCCGTGCCGGCGCCCGAAAATCTCGGCCGGCCGGTTGTGTCGATCGTGCTCGACGATCTCGGCCTCGATCGCGTGCGGACCATGCGCGCCGTGGCATTGCCGGGTCCACTGACACTGTCTTTCATGTCCTATGCGCCCGACGTCCGTCAGCAGGCGGAACACGGCCGGCGGCATGGACACGAACTGATGCTGCATCTGCCAATGGAGCCGGAGGGACCGTTCAACTATCCCGGCCCCAATGCGCTGATGACGGCGCTGAGCGAGGAAGAGAATCTGCGCCGGCTCTATTGGGCGCTCGACCGGTTCGACGGCTTCGTCGGCGTCAACAACCACATGGGCAGCCGCTTCACGGGCTCGCGGCCGGCCATGACCCTGGTGCTGGCGGAACTCAGCCGGCGCGGGCTGCTTTTCCTCGATTCGCGTACCGGCGCGCGCTCGGTCGGCACCGATGTGGCGCGCGACTGGGGCGTTCCCTTCGCCGGGCGCGACGTGTTCCTCGACGATGTCGATCGCCCGGACATGATTCGCCAGCGGCTCGCCGAGGTCGAGGCAATCGCCCACCGCCACGGCCATGCCATCGCGATCGGCCATCCGCGCGAGCACACGCTGGCCGCGCTCGAGCCATGGCTCGCCCGCCTGGGCGACAAGGGGCTGGTCCTCGTGCCGGTCAGCGCCATCGTGCGCAGCACGATTGCCGGACAGTGAGTGTGCCGCCGGTGCGGCGGCAATCAGAACGGCCAGTCGTGGTGGGTCAGTTCGACCGAATGGCCGCCGATGATTTGAACGGCGCAGGTTCCGTCCGTCGTGCCGTGTTGCTCGCCATGGCCGGATTGCCGGACTGACGGCCCGACATAGGTGTAGTCGCCGTCGCGGTTGCGGCCGGGCGCGCGCGGGTTTGTGTCGAAGGTGCCGGGCTCGAAGCGGAGCCGGTCACGATCGGTATCGAGCAGTCCATCGGACAGATCGCGGACGCGATGACCACCTGCTCGTGGACTGATCGGAATTGGTCCATTGCGCGGCATGATTTTCTCCCGGACCCAATCAATTCATATTATTACAATTTGTATAAAATTATAGTTAATGACCGAGTCCAGATTTATCTAAGGTAATTCGTTGATCTGGTTGCATTCATGTGGGCCTACCGGCGGCGGCAATTGAGCCACACGTGAAACTTCTTGACCCACCGGGGTTGGTCGCCGACTTATGCGGACGGTTTCAATTTATCCGACAAGGGTCTCAAGGGAGCACAGATGCCGAAGACCTATCGTGTGACCGGCATGACGTGCCAAGGCTGCGTCAATGCCGTCACGCGCGCCATTCAGCGCCGCATGCCCGGCGCTCGTGTATCGGTCGATCTCGCCCGGGGCACGGTTACGGTCGATAGCGACGCTGGCGCGCCCGCTGACGACTCAATCAGATCGGCCGTGAACGACGCCGGTTTCAACTTCGCGGGCGCGGCCTGATTTCTCATGGAAGCCGTGGGCGCCGTTGCGGCGATCGCCGCTGCGTTGATCGTGGGTGCGATCAGCCCCGGTCCGAGTTTCATCATGGTCGTGCGAACCGCGGTCGCGCTGTCGCGCAGCGATGGCCTCGCAGCGGCGATTGGCATGGGGATCGGCAGCGTCGTCTTCGCCGTGCTCGCCCTGTTTGGGCTTCAGATCTTGCTCGATCAGGTTGCGTGGCTCTACCTCACGCTGAAAATTGTCGGCGGGCTGTACCTGATCTATCTGGGAGTCGGCCTCTGGCGGGGTGTTGCGCGGGAGCTGACCGTGACGACATCGGGCGCCGAGGGACCGTCACAGGGCTGCAACGGGTTCGCGAGATCGGTCGCCGCCGGCTTGCTGACGCAGCTCAGCAACCCCAAGACGGCGCTGACTTTCGGCAGCATCTTCGCTGCGCTGCTGCCGCACGAGGTGCCGCTGTGGGTGGCGTTCGCCATTCCCGCGATCGCTTTTGCCATCGACGCGGGCTGGTATGTCATCGTCGCGGTGGCATTCTCCTCGGCCACGCCACGCGCCGCCTATCTGCGCGCGAAGCGCTGGATCGACCGGGCGGCGGGCTCGATCATGGCTGCATTGGGACTTCGCCTGATTGCCGATGGGCCGCGGCCGGTCTGAACCGGCTCAAACGCTGCGGCAAAGCTCGCGCCAGGCGAACTTGATCACCGCTGCGGCCACCTCGTCCTAAGAACGCCCGATCATCCCGCGATACTCGATCCGCTGCTCTCCGTCCCTCACGCCGCCTTCTTGACCGACTTGGCGAGGGCAACGTCGAGGTCGCGGATGATGTCGTCGGCGCTCTCCAGCCCGATCGACAGGCGCACGACGTCAGGGCCGGCACCCGCCGTCATCTGCTGCTCGGTCGTGAGCTGACGATGGGTGGTCGAGGCGGGATGAATGATCAGCGAGCGCGTATCGCCAAGATTGGCCAGATGCGACAGCAGCTCCACGGACTCGACGACCTTCACGCCGGCTTCGTAGCCGCCCTTGACGCCGAAAGTGAAGACCGAACCCGGTCCCTTCGGCAGGTACTTCTTGGCGAGACTGTAATAGGGGTTCTTCTTCAATCCCGCATAGCTGACCCAGCTCACCGCGGGATGGCTTTCGAGGAACTCGGCGACCTTCTGCGCATTCTGCACATGGCGTTCCATGCGCAGCGCCAGGGTTTCGATGCCGGTGATGGTGAGGAAAGCGTTGACCGGCGCCATGGTCGGTCCAAGGTCGCGCAGGCCCATGGCGTGGCCGTGAATGGTGTAGGCGAGATCGCCGAACGTCTCGGTGAAGGTGAGGCCATGGTATGCCGGTTCGGGCTTCGACAGCGCCGGGAACTTGTCGGACTTGGCGTAGTCGAACTTGCCCGAATCGATGACGACGCCGCCCATGGCGTTGCCGTGACCGGACAGGAACTTGGTGGTGGAATGCACGATGATGTCGGCGCCCCAGTCGAAGGGCCGGCACAGATAGGGTGTCGCGAGCGTGTTGTCGACGATGAGGGGAATGCCGGCCTCGCGCGCAATCTTCGCGACCGGCTCGACGTCGACGATGATGCCGCCCGGGTTGGCCAGGATCTCCAGGAAGATCGCCTTGCACTTCGGCGTCAATGCCTTGCGGAAATTTTCCGGCTCTGCCGGATCGACCAGATGGCCGGTCCAGCCGAACTTCTTGAAGGTCCGGGTAAACTGGGTGACCGAGCCGCCGTAGAGCTTCTTCGAGGCAACGAACTCGTCGCCCGATTCCATGAGCGGGAAGAAAGCCAGCACCTGGGCGGCGTGGCCGGACGCGCAGGCCGTTGCGCCGCGCCCGCCTTCCAGGCTGGCGACGCGTTCCTCCAGCACCGACACGGTCGGATTGGTCAGCCGCGAGTAGATGTAGCCGAAGGTCTGCAGGTTGAAGAGCGATGCGGCGTGGTCGACGTCGTCGAACACGTAGGCCGTCGTCTGGAAGATCGGAGTCGAGCGGGCGCCGGTGGTCGGATCGGGCGAGGCGCCGGCGTGGATCGAGCGCGTCTCGAAACCGTAGGTGAAATTCGCGTCGGTCATGGGTCTACTCCTTGCGGCGCTTGCTCGAGATGACACCCGAGTTGAAGCCGTGCCAGCCGAGCTCGCCGCACAGCCTACCGTATTCGATCTTGGGACAGCGATTCATGATCACGGTCAGCCCGGCCTTCTCGGCGCGCGCGGCGGCCTCGTCGTTGCGCACGCCGAGCTGCATCCACAGCACCTTGGCGCCGATTGCGATGGCCTGGTCGGCGATCGGCCCTGCGGCGGCGGAGTTGCGGAACACGTCGACCATGTCGACCGGCACCGGAATCTCCGCGAGGCTGGCCATGACCTTCTCGCCGAGAATCTCCTCACCCGCCGCGGACGGATTGACCGGGATCACCCGGTATCCCTTCTGCTGGAGGTACTTCATGGCGAAATAGCTCGGCCGGTTCCAGTTGGTGCTGGCACCAACCATGGCGATGGTCTTGACGCCCTTCAGCACCTTGCGGATGTGATCGTCTGCGTAGCCGTCGTGATGGGCAAGTGTTGTGGTCATTCGGGTCGGCAAGCGGATTGGGGGACCGTTGTACTCATTCGCTCGGTTCAACTCAAGCAAGCCGGGCGCGACGAATCGACAGGATCGGCCAGCCGATGATGCCCGCATCATACAGACGGCGGCTTGTCAGCGATGAATATTGTGACGCAGGATGAAAGCTCAAGCGGGGCTGCGCGATGGGCGGCAAAGGAGCGGCAGCGTTGCGACGTATCGGCGCCATCCTGCTGATTCTGAGTGCGGCGCTGGCGGCGCCATGCGCGGTCGTGGCCGGCGAGACCGGCCTCGATCCCGTGCGGCTCCAGCTCAAATGGCGCCATCAGTTTCAGTTCGCCGGCTACTACGCCGCGATCGCCAAAGGCTACTACGCCTCCGCGGGCCTTCGAGTCGAGCTGATCGAGGCGACCGACGAGGAAGAGCCCGCGCGCGTCGTTCTCAGGGGCGCGGCGGAATACGGCATCGCCACGTCCGATCTCGTACTGTTTCGCAGCCAGGGCGACAAGGTCGTGGCCCTCGTGGCCATCTTCCAGCACTCGCCTCTCGTCCTGATCGTGCCGCGGCGGAGCGGTATCGAGCATTTGCACGAGCTCGACGGTCGACGCGTGATGATCGAACATCATGCCGCCGAGCTGCTTGCCTACATTAGGCAGGAGGGCATCAGGCTCGAGCGGCTGAGAATGCTGCCGCACAATTTCGACGTGAAATCGCTGGTGGCAGGCGAGGTCGACGCCATCTCGGCCTATTCGACTGATGAACCATTCCTGCTGCAGCAGGCCGGGCTCGAGTTCCACGCATTCTCGCCGCGCTCGGGCGGCATCGATTTCTACGGCGATACGTTGTTCACCACGGAGGCCGAGGTCCGCAGGAATCCGCGCCGCGTCGCGGCGTTCGTCGACGCCACGCTGAAGGGCTGGAGCTATGCGCTCGACCATCCCCAGGAGATCGTCGATCTCATCTTGTCGCGCTACAGCCAGCGGCACAGCCGCGCCCACCTGCTGTTCGAAGCGGAGCGCACGCAGCGCTTGATCAGGCACGAACTCGTCGAGCTCGGTTACATGAATCCGGGCCGCTGGCGCCACATCGCCGAGACCTATGCCGAGCTCAAGATGATGCCCGCGGGATTCTCGCTCGACGGCTTCCTCTGGCGCCCCGTCGAGCGGATAGACCTGACGAAGTTCCAGGTCGCCATCGCGGCGTCGGTCGCGGTCGCGCTGGTGATCGCTCTGCTGACGCTGCGGTTCTACCGGCTCAACGTCAACCTCAATCGCCAGATCGCCCAGCGCGAGGCGCTTCAGGCGGAGCTGCGCCGGCTGGCCGACGTCGATGTCCTCACCGGCATCAGCAGCCGCCGGCATTTCCTCGAGCAGTTCGAGCAGGAGATCGAGCGCGGCCGGCGCTACGACCGGCCGCTCGCCGTGCTGATGCTGGATATCGACCGCTTCAAGTCGGTCAACGACAGCTACGGGCATGCTGCAGGCGACGAGGTACTGCGCAGGGTGTGCGCTGCCATTCGCGCGGAGCTGCGGCAAAGCGACCACTTCGGCCGGCTGGGCGGTGAAGAGTTCGGCGTGCTCCTGCCCGAAACCGCGCGCGCCGGCGCGGTGCTGACGGCCGAGCGGCTGCGCCAGACGGTCCAGGCGCTCGAGATCGTGTTCGAGGGCCAAGCCGTTGAGCTGACCATCAGTGTCGGCGCCACCCAGGTCGGATCCGAAGACGACGACAGCTCGGCTCTCGCGCGCGCCGACCATGCGCTCTACGCGGCCAAGCAGGGTGGACGCAACTGCATCATGTGGCAGGACGAGCCTGGCAAGTCCGGCGCCGTAGCGGAAGCTTAGGGCGAGATAGGAGCGGATTTAATTTGCGGCACTCGGCTTGCGCATCAGCATGCGCCGCCCAACGCAGCTGGCGAGGCTAAAGCCCGGGCGCCGATAGAGCGTTGATGGCCCGGTCCAGAGTTCGTCCTCGCTGCGGCCGTCGCCTGCGCGCGGCACGGCGAGCGCCCGCGATGGCAGCCTCGACCAGGCTGGTGGCAACGCTGGCGCCGCCGCACACCGGCCACGATGAGCGGGCTGCCGATAGCATGGCCGGGGTCGTCGATCGGCATGGCGATTCGGCCGCGGGCTTCGGCCGGGACGGCATCGATCCGGCCTGGCACGAGCCGATGATCGTGCCACCACGCGAGGCGGGATATCCGTCAAACCGGCCGTGGGCGAAAAGATCGCGGCGCAGGTCGAGATTCTCCTCGCGTGTCCGTTGGCTCCATCCGTTCCAACCGCCAGCCCTCCAAGCAACGCAATAGCACGAGTCGCCGCAGGTTCGGTGGGAGTCTACGAAGGCCCCATTCGTGCTGACGTCGAGTGGACGAATCCGGAGGGGCTATGGCTCGGGCGTTTTGATCGAGCAGGCAAAGCGCTCGGCCGGGCGGCGTCGCGCCAGCAGTCCGACTGGCCTTGACAGTAGTTGCCTAGTTAGCTAAATACACAAATCATGACAGTCCGGAGACAGCGGTGCAGACAGACACTTTGACCGCAACTTTCGCGGCAATCGCCGATCCGACGCGGCGCGCCATTCTCGAGCGGTTGATGCGGGGCGAGGCATCGGTCGGCGAGCTGGCCGAGCCGTTCGATCTGGCGCTGCCGACCGTGTCGCGCCACCTGCAGGTGCTCGAACGTGCGCGGCTGATCACGCGCAGCCGCGACGCGCAATGGCGGCGCTGTCGCCTGCAAATCGAGCCGCTGCGCGAGGCGGAGGCGTGGATCCGCCGCTATCGCGCCTACTGGGAGGAAAATCTCGAGTCCCTTGCGCGATTTCTCGCCGGGTCGCAGCCGGGATCTGAAAAACCGCGCAAGCCGACGCTGCGCGCACGACGGAGGAGGCGGTCATGACTTACCAGGCGACGACCGCGACATTCGACACGACACCGGCAATCCTGACGATGGAGCGACGTCTACCTGCGCCGCGCGCCCGCGTGTTCGCCGCGCTGACCCGTGCCGATATGCTCGGGCGCTGGTGCTGCCCGAGTTCGTTCACCTGCCCCGAAGCCGAGGCCGATGCTCGCGTCGGTGGACGCTATCGACTGGGCATGCGCGCGCCCGATGGATCCATTCATCGCGTCGGCGGTGAATATCGCGAGATACGGCCGCCGGATCGTCTGGTCTTCACTTGGTCCTGGGAGGGCGAGCATGAGCTTGCCGGTCACGAGACGCTGGTCACCATCGAACTCGATGATCTCGGCAAGTCGACCATGCTGCGCATGACTCACACTGGTCTGCCGTCGAATTCCGCTCGCATCAGCCATCGCGAGGGGTGGACCGGCGCATTCGACAACCTCGCCCGGCTGGTCGGGCAGGACTGACAGAGGATCAGATTATCCCGCATTTCCCAGATGGCCGCACCAATTCGTGACGAAAGCGGCCAATTATGATATAAGATTCAATACGTTGCAGGTGATCGGAGTGACCGGGCATGGAGCTGGTGACGGGTGAACTGGAAACGGGC
>VGDO01000226.1 GCA_016869645.1 Alphaproteobacteria bacterium | reverse complement strand
CCAACCCAGAAAAATCGAACCCCAACCCGCCGCGCCGACATCGTCCGACGCGATCGCAGCGCCGTGCCCAGCGTCAAAAATCGTGCCGCGGGCGGTCAACTACCGTATGTTCGATGAATAGGACAGGCTAGCGATTTCCATTGTGAGTTTGTCCTGACTCCTCAGACCAGCTTTCGGCCATTCGGTACACTCGATCGACCTTACCCACGGAGCTCCGCCTACTGCGACGAACAACTTCCCATGTTGCGAGGGCTTTTCCGTCCACGCTAAGTCCAATACGGGACCAAACTCAGAACAGCCGCCCACCGCCTCTCGCTCGAGCAAGCCCTTCAACGTTTCGAGAAGTGTTGGACGTGCCGCATCCGTTGCGCCGGATTGGGCATCACCAACACCGGAGGCCGCCAAGAGACCGGATGACGCAATGCCTAGAAATGCCGCAAATTTCTTCAGCATTTGTTGGTGCTCCGGGGTCGAGGGTCATCATCGACTGGAAATTGCTGACACACGTCGAACGTTGACCGAGCATGACGGGCAGCGCCGAGCGTATCACCGCGGCGCTGGGCCGACCAATACCGGCAAGACCAACCTCGCGATCGAGCGAGTGCTCGGCCGTTCGACCGGCATGGTCGGCTTCCCGCTCCGCCTGCTCATGCAGTGTCTCCAAGTCGATCCTCGCTTTGAACGACGCATCGGTCGTCTCTCTTGTCTTGTCTCATGGTCCCCTCCGTTCAACTTGACCGAATTGCTCACGCTCCAGCTAAGCGGCCGGTCCGACAGGATTCATTTCACACAAGCGTGAAGCGATCTCACCGGTTCGTGACGTGACTGGCAGGCTGTGTTTCGCCGATTTTGAGAGCCGCGCGCGTCGACGCGCCCTGTAACCGTTCTAGGGAGACTCGCCATGAAATCTCTCCACGCTCTAGCTGTTCTCGCGGCCATTGGTTTCGTCACGCCGGCGTTCGCCGATTGCGCCAGCGACGTGAAAATGGCCGAGGCCAACGTCATGAAGGTGACCGACATGAAGACCAAAGAGATGGCCATGAAAGAGCTTCAGATGGCCAAGAAGGCGATGATGGACAAGAAGGAAGCCGAATGCATGAAGGCCGCCAAGATGGCCAATGACGCAGCCATGATGAAAAAGTAGCCCGGCACGGCCAGGGCGTCCCCCGCGCCCTGGCCTCTCGCCTCGATGAATGGCACCTGCGTTGTATTCGCATGAGCCGCCGGCGCGTCTGTGAAGGACGCTGACGCGGTGCGACTCGATCTGACTCATGCTGCACGCCGAAAGCGCGATGCAGATGTCAGTGCTGACGGCCACTTTCCGATCTCTTGAACACGGGTGCCGCGAATTGGCTCCTTCCGTGTCCAGCACACATGGACGATGCTAGCAGGGCTTGTTCCGACTCGGAACGCGGAAGGGAATACGGCTTCGGCTCCGGAATTACTTGCATTCTACCTTCCGAGCCCCAATTCTGCCTGTATGCCTCAGAACGGCATGACGTCCGGCGCCGAACGAATCACCGCGGTGCTGGGCCCGACCAACACCGGCAAGACCTATCTCGCCATCGAGCGGATGCTCGGCCACGCGAGCGGCATGATCGGGTTCCCGCTGCGCCTGCTCGCGCGCGAGAACTACGACCGCATCGCCGGCCTCAGGGGCGCCCACCGCGTGGCGCTCGTCACGGGCGAGGAGAAGATCATCCCGCCCCATGCGAGCTGGTGGGTCTGCACGGTCGAATCCATGCCGCTCGACCGCTCCGTCGGCTTCCTGGCGGTCGACGAGGTCCAGCTCGCGGGCGATGCCGAGCGCGGCCATATCTTCACCGACCGCATCCTGCACGCGCGCGGCCGCGACGAGACCATGTTCCTCGGCGCCGACACGGCGCGGCCGATCCTGCGGCGGCTGGTGCCGTCGATCGAGGTGATCCAGCGGCCGCGCTTCTCGACCCTGAGCTATGCCGGCCCGAAGAAGCTGACACGGCTGCCGCGCCGCACCGCCGTCGTCGCCTTCTCGGCCAACGATGTCTACGAGATCGCCGATCTCGTGCGGCGCCAGCGCGGCGGCGCCGCCGTCGTGCTGGGCGCCTTGAGCCCGCGCGCGCGCAACGCCCAGGTCGGCCTCTACCAGGCGGGCGAGGTCGACTACATGGTCGCGACCGACGCGATCGGCATGGGCCTCAACATGGACCTCGACCATGTCGCCTTCGCGCGCCTCAGCAAGTTCGACGGACGCGGGCCGCGCCGCCTGACCGCGGCCGAGATCGCGCAGATCGCCGGCCGTGCCGGCCGCCACATGAACGACGGCAGCTTCGGCACGACCGATGGCGCCGACCCGCTCGACCCCGAGCTGGTCGAGGCGGTCGAGAATCACCGGTTCGATCCGCTCAAGTCGGTGTTCTGGCGCAACACGAACCTGTCGTTCCGATCGCTGAGTGACCTGCTGCGCAGCCTCGACCGGCCGGCCGAGCAGCCCTACCTCATGCGCAAGCGCGACGCCGACGATCACACCGCACTCCAGGCGCTGGCGCGCGACCCCGAAATCGCGGCGCGCGCCGAGCGGCCCGACCGCCTCCGCCTGCTGTGGGAAGTCTGCCAGATCCCGGACTTCCGCAAGATCATGACCGATGCGCACACGCGCCTGCTCGGCCAGATCTACGGCCACCTGAGCGGACCCGCTGAGAGCCTGCCGACCGACTGGGTGAGCGGCCATGTCGCGCGGCTCGACCGCACCGAGGGCGACATCGACACGCTGGTCCAGCGCATCGCTCATATCCGCACCTGGACCTATATCTCGCACCGGCCGGACTGGCTGGCCGACGCGCAGCACTGGCAGGAGCGCGCGCGCGCGATCGAGGACAAGCTGTCCGATGCGCTGCACGAGCGGCTGACACAGCGCTTCGTCGATCGCCGCTCCTCCGTGCTGAGCAAGCGCCTGAAGGATGCCGACACGCTCGCCGCCGCGGTCAATGCCGAGGGCGACGTGCTCGTCGAAGGCCACTATGTCGGCCGGCTCGAAGGCCTGGCATTCCGTCCCGATGCCAGCGCCACGGGCGACGAGGCGCGGGCACTCGCCGCCGCCGCGCGGCGGGTGCTGCCGGGCGAGATCGCCCGGCGCATTGGCCAGCTCGAATCAGACGCCGACCACGCCTTCGCCTTCGACGCCGATGGCCGGATCGTCTGGTCGGGCACGCCGGTTGCGCGCCTGGCGCCCGGGCGCGACGCGCTCTCACCGCAGATCGAGCCGATCGCCAACGATTTCCTGTCCGGCCATCTGCGCCAGCGCATCCAGGCGCGGCTCGGCCGCTGGCTCGGCCAGCGCGTCGCAAACGTCTTCAAGCCGCTGTTCGAGACGGATGCAGCCGAGCTCACCGGCCCGGCACGCGGCCTCGCCTTCCAGATCGCCGAGGGACTGGGCTCGATCCCGGCCGCAGCCGCGGCGGCGCAGGTTTCCGCACTTGGGCCGGCCGACCGCAAGGCACTGGCGCGCCTCGGCATCAAGTTGGGCATGACCGCGATCTACCATCCCGCACTGGTCAAGCCGGCGGCGATTGCGTTGCGCGCCCAGCTCTGGGCCGCGCACCGCGGCATCAGGCCGACCGTGCCGCCCGCTGCGGGCCGCATCTCCGTCGCCGTCGACGAGGCGGTGCCCGAGGGCTTCTATGCCGCGATCGGCTTCCAGGTCTTGGGCGGGCGCGCCATCCGCGTCGACATGGTCGAGCGTCTGGCCGCGATCGCGCGCCGCCTGGCGGCACAGGGGCCGTTCGCCGCGACCGGCGAGATCCTCGCGGCCGCCGCCTGCAAGCCCGGCGAGATCGCGCCGGTGCTGGCGGCGCTCGGCTATCGCGCGGCCGTGGCGGAAAGCGGCACGACTTTCGTTCCGGTCAAGCGCGCGCGCGTGCGCCGGATTGGCCCCAGGCGGGCAGGCGGCGGCGCGGCGGCCGCACAGGCCGATTCGCCCTTTGCCGCCTTGCGGGTCAAGTTCGGAACGCGCTCGGGTCGGTGACGCCAGCCGCGATGAGCGACGACGGCCTTCGGCTTGACAAGTGGCTGTGGTTCGCGCGCTTCTGCAAAAACCGCTCGATTGCTCAGGCGCTGTGCGAAAGCGGACGCATGCGCATTTCCGGCCGCGTCGTCGCCAAAGCGCACCAAACCGTGCGCGTCGGCGACGTGCTGACCTTTCCGTTGGGGCCGCACACCCGCGTCATCGCGGTCAAGGACTTGGGCCGACGCCGCGGCCCCGCCATCGAGGCGCGCCTGCTCTATGACGACCTCAATCCGCCCGCGGCTTCACCGCGGCCGGATGAGGTGCCCCTTCAGGCTCAGCGCGAGCCGGGCGCGGGCCGTCCCACCAAGGCGGAGCGGCGCGCGATCGACAGGCTCAAGGGCGAAGAGTAGCCGCTAGTCGCGCTTGGCCGCCGCTGTCGCCCGCTCGGCGCTGGCTGCACTGGCCTCGCGCAGGGGCTCCATGCCGTCATGGACGATGCGCGAGGCCATCTGCATGAGGCGGCTGCTCTCGTTGAGATAGTCCTGAACCGTCGTCAGGGCCCATTGCTGCTGTGCTTTGACCAGATCGGCCCAATTGCCGGATTCGAACATGGCCTGGCGAAGTTGACTGTCTTGCTTCAGCCGATCGTTGGCGAAGCGCACGACTTCCTCCTGCCACGCCAGACAGGCTTTGCGATACGCCTCGCTCGATCGGGCAACCGCGTCAGCGAAATCACTGCTGGGCACCTGACTGATCGGGAACGGAAAAACTGGTGCCGTGGATTCGGCAGAGGATGCGTGCTTTCTCATGACAAATACCTCCCGATTACTAACGACGTCCGCGGACATGATGAGCACGTGCTGCGATGCTGTGCTCCGTATCCATTCAGTGGAGTGAGGATCGCGGGAGTTTATTCCGTCACATCTCCAATTTCGTGTTGGCCTGTGGAAAAATCGATTCAATTGAAATTCGACGTCGGGTCCATCTGGCGCAAGATCGTTACGCGTCGCAAGCCGCATCACGCCAATTCTGCGATCGTGGCGCAGGTCCGCGCGATTTCCTCTTCGCTGTTGTAGTAGTGCACGCCGGTACGAACAAGCTTGTCGAGCCTGCGCCTTGTCATGTCGAGCCGCGTCGAGGCGGAACTCGAGGTCGAGACGTTGATGCGTTGGGCGGCAAGCGCTGCTTTGACCGCTTCAGGCGCGTGGCCGGCAAGGGTGAAGGTGACGATGCCACAGCGCTCGGCACCGATATCGTGCAAGGTCGCCCCGGGAATGCGCGTGATCCCCGCACGCAGCTCGTCAGCCAGTTTGCGGACCCGGCCATAGATTGCGTCAAGACCCCAGGCCGTGGCGTAGTCGATAGCTGCGCCGAATCCGAGCTTGGCGGCCACGTTGGATTCCCAGTTCTCGAACCGTTTGGCAGTCGGATTGATCGCGAATCGATCCACAGACGTCCAGGTGGCTGCGTGCAGGTCGAGAAACGGCGGCTCGAGCCGATCGATCAGGGCGCGGCGCACATAGAGCAGTCCCGTGCCACGGGGCCCACGCAGAAACTTGCGACCGGTCGCCGACAGCATGTCGCAGCCGATCGCTTCGACGTCGAGCGGCATTTGGCCGAAGGACTGACAGGCGTCGAGCAGGTAGGGAATGCCGGCGTCGCGCGCGACTCGGCCGATCTCGGCGGCCGGATTGACCAGACCGCCATTGGTCGGCACATGGGTGACCGCCACCAGCTTCACCCGGTCGTCGACCATGCGGCGGAGAGCGGCGACATCGAGCTGGCCGGCGCCGTCGCACGGCACGGCCTCGATGACGGCCCCAGTCCGACGCGCGACCTGGAGGAATGAAATATAGTTGCTGGCGTATTCCGCTTCGGCGGTGAGAATGCGGTCACCGGGCTTGAATCTGAACGAATAAAAGGCCATGTCCCAGGCTCGTGTCGCGTTTTCGACGATGGCGATCTCGTCTTCCCCGCAGTTCAGCATCCGCGCGGCACTGGCATAGACACCTGCCAGCGCCTCGGCCTCGCGATCGGCTGCCTCGTATCCGCCGATCGTCGCCTCGAGACGGAGGTGACCGATCACGCGGTCGAGCACCTGACGGGGCGGTAGAGCTGCGCCGCAGTTGTTGAGATGGGTGACGTGGTCGGCGCCCGGCTTATCGGCACGGGCGCGGGCGAGATCGATGGTCATGGGCCGGTTCCGGACTGATCGAGGCAATCGGCTGTAACAGACCAGGGTTGGAATGCGCGGGCAAGGTGGCCTGGGTCCAATGGGGAAGGGTCGAGTGTAATGGTCATGGAACTGCTTCTAGATCCGCATGCCTGGGCGAGCTTGCTCGCGCTCGCTGCTCTCGAGATCGTTCTGGGGATCGACAATCTCGTCTTTATCGCGATCCTGGCGGCCCGTCTGCCGGAGCACCAGCGCGCCACCGCGCGCCGCTTCGGACTCGGGCTCGCGCTCCTGGCGCGACTGCTGCTGCTCGGCTCGATCGCCTGGATCGCGGGCTTGACCACCCCCGTGTTCAGCGTCTACGGCCAGGAGTTCTCCTGGCGCGACGTGATCCTGATGGCGGGCGGGCTTTACCTGATCTACAAGGCCACGGTCGAGATGCATGAGCGCGTCGAGAGCGGCGGCGAGGATGCGGCCGCCGATCCGCGTGGCCGGCAGGGAGTTTCGCTGGTTGCCGTCATCCTGCAGATCTCGCTGATCGATGTCGTTTTTTCGCTCGACTCCGTGATCACGGCCGTCGGCATGGCGCGCCACATCGAGGTGATGGTGGCAGCTGTCGTGCTGTCGATGGCGGTCATGATCTGGGCGGCCAATCCGATCAGCGAGTTCATCGGCCGGCATCCGACCATCCAGATGCTTGCCTTCGCCTTCATTCTCATGGTCGGCATCGTGCTGGTCGCCGATGGCCTGGGCGCGGAGATTCCCAAGGGCTACGTCTATGCCGCCATGGCGTTTTCGATCTTCGTCGAGGCCATGAACATCCTGACCCGGCGCAAGCGGCGCAAGCTGCTTCGACCCGCGGGCGAAAAACTCGCGGATCTTGAATAGGTTAGCAACGGGCGCGCCGGTCGGGCGAAAGGGTTAACCAATCAGTAAGCAGTTTTCTCTAGGCTGAGCCGGATGACCTCCCCCGCCGAGCAAGAGCCGCAGCCTGCCGAGTCGGTCGACGCGCCTGCGGCACCGGGAGCTGGCGCGGCGCCAGAGCCGGTCAGCGACAAGAGCCAGGCCGAGCAGGACGCGGAGAAGGATGCGCTTCACATCCTGCCGCTCGAGATCATTCCGCTGCAGACCGAAGGCCTGCGCAAATGGCGGATGATGAAGAATGTGCGCCTGGAATCGGTCGTCGAGGTGTTCAACAACAAACGCTCCGGCAGCGGCCAGATCAAGGTCGACGAGCTGCGCAAGTATTTCGACGCCGACAGGGGCAAGTTCCGCCAGGATCTGGTCATCCTGCGCCAGCTCGCCGCGCTCGAGAGCTTCGACGTCTATTCGCTGCGCATCAGCCTGCGCTGGATGAAAGTCAAGGTGAACGAATCGACGCATCTGCAGCTTTCGGAGCAGCGCAAGGTCCAGCTCGGCAAGTACATGCGCGACTTCACGCGGCCGCTGATTCAGAAGGTGTTCGGCAGCATGGAAGAGGAGCTCGAAGGCGCCACCGATGTCGTTGCGCTGTTCACGCGGCCGGACAAGGAAGAGACTCTGCGCAACCTGAAGCTGCTCTCCGAGAAGCTGCAGACCGGTCTCGACGAGATACCGCTCTTCCTCGAGGAGTATGGCGACAACTTCCTGTCGGTCGCCTACTACAAGAACGTCTATGATCGGATCAGGCCGAATCTCAAGGAATTTCGCAATTGGATGGCGCAGGCCGCCGATACCTACGCCTACAAGCACGATGCCGCCTTCCATCAGAAGGTTCAGGAGATCGATTCAGCGCTCGATTTCGTCGCACGCACCATCGAAACCATTATGAAGAGCTATCAGGAGATGTCGAAGACCTTCTGGGACGACATCAACGCCGCCAGTTTTCGCGTCCTCAAGGATCGCGTGACGCGCCAGCATGCCGCACTCGGCGCCATGCTGTGCGGACTGTTCGTCAAGATCGACGCGTGGACCCAGCGTTTCGGCAACGCTCCTGGTAGCCCGGACAAGCGGGCGGAGTTCGTCAGCTCGGAGATGCTGCCCGGTCTCGAGCGCGTGCTCGTCGGCATGCAGTCGACGCTGCACGGCGGCGAGACCAAGCCGATGGACAGCGGCGGAAGCCACGGGCTACGCCAGCTGCTCGACACGATCAAGTCCCAGGTTTCGGCGCAGAAGCCGGGCTAGCGCTCTGCACACCTCGTCCTGAGCACGGGCGAAACGCAGTTTCGCCCGACGTCGAAGGACGAGGACGTATCCATGGGACAGGTGCAAGCCAGCTTGGACTCTGGTGAGGCCAGCGGCATCATGCTTCGAACCAGCGCGAACCGGGCTTCGCATGAGGCGATTTTTTGAAGATCGCCCGCAGGCGTTCAACCCACCCAACACCCTCCTCGACAGGCCGGCTGCGGCTCCATACTGTCTCTGCGATGGAACCGGTCCTGAATGTCGGCCT
>VGDO01000225.1 GCA_016869645.1 Alphaproteobacteria bacterium | reverse complement strand
ACATCCTGATCCACGAGAAGAAGCTGTCGGGCCTGCAGCCGATGCTGCCGCTGCTCGAGGCGGTGGTGCAGACCGGCAAGCCGCTGCTGATCATCGCCGAGGACATCGAGGGCGAAGCGCTGGCGACGCTGGTGGTCAACAAGCTGCGCGGCGGCCTCAAGGTCGCGGCCGTCAAGGCGCCGGGCTTCGGCGACCGCCGCAAGGCCATGCTCGAGGACATCGCGATCCTGACCAGCGGTCAGGTGATCAGCGAGGACCTCGGCATCAAGCTCGAGAGCGTCACGCTGCAGATGCTCGGCCGCGCCAAGAAGGTGACGATCGAGAAGGAGAACACCACAATCGTCGACGGTGCGGGCAAGAAGAAGGACATCGAGGGCCGTTGCACGCAGATCCGTCAGCAGATCGAGGAGACGACGTCGGACTACGACCGGGAGAAGCTGCAGGAGCGGCTGGCGAAGCTGGCCGGCGGCGTTGCGGTGATCCGGGTCGGCGGCGCGACCGAGGTCGAGGTGAAGGAGCGCAAGGACCGCGTGGACGATGCCATGCACGCCACGCGCGCCGCGGTCGAGGAAGGCGTTGTGGCGGGCGGCGGCTCGGCACTGCTGTTCGCGATCCGCGCGCTCGACGGTCTCAAGGGTCGCAACCACGATCAGCAAGTCGGCGTCGACATCGTGCGCAAGGCGCTCGAGGCTCCGGCCCGCCAGATCGCGGAGAACGCCGGTTCCGACGGCTCCGTCGTTGTCGGCAAGATCCTCGAGAACAAGAACGCCAACTGGGGCTTCGACGCCCAGGTCGGCGAATACGTCGACATGGTGAAGGCCGGCATCATCGACCCGACCAAGGTCGTGCGCTCGGCCCTGCAGGATGCGGCCTCGGTCGCCGGCCTGCTGGTCACCACCGAGGCGATGGTCGCCGAGAAGCCCGAGAAGAAGCCGGCCATGCCGCCCGGCGGGCCTGGTGGCGGCATGGGCGACATGGACTTCTAAGTCCGGTCGCGCAACCGATCGGAAAGGCCGTCCGCCGCAAGGCGGGCGGCCTTTTCATTTCCTGGCGACGATTTGTATAGTGCTCGCACGTGCCGACAGGCGGATTTGCCTCTATGACATCGCGTCAGCCGATTTCCGGAGCATGCGCGTGGCTTGGTCGCGATATGGCGTCGTCGCCTCGCTGGATCCGCACCTTGTCGTCGGACTCGCTCGCGGAAATCGATGCGGCCGCCCGGCGGAGCCGCGGCGTGCCGTGGCGTGAGCTGAGCGCCGACCATTTTCCCCTGTCCTCGCTGCGCGGCGAGCTTGCCGAGATTGCGGACGAGCTCGAGGATGGCTGCGGAATGGTCAAGCTGCGTGGCCTGCCGGTCGCGCGCTACGACGAGGAGGAGCTGCGGCGCATCTGGTTCGGTTTGGGCTGTCATCTTGGCCGGCCGGTTTTTCAGAACCGCCGCGGCGAACTGATGCGCGACATCCGCGACGAGGGCAGTGGTGTCGGCGACCGCTACGGCCAGATCTGCGTAGCGGACCGGGGCAAGGATGCCGGTGGCGAGACAAGTGGCGTATTCCTCTCGTCCTATGCGCGCACTCTGTCCAACGGATCGCTGCGCTTTCACACCGACCGGACCGACGTGGTCGGGCTTCTCTGCGTTCGCCAAGCCGGGACCGGCGGCATCAGCCGGCTGTGCAGCTCGGTTGCCATCCACAACGAGATGCTCAGACGGCGGCCGGATCTGCTCGATGTCCTGTTCGAGCCCTATCACCGCAGCCGCTTCGGCGAGGAAGCCACGGCGCCCGAGGAAGTCTATGCGCTGCCGATCTTCGGCTTGCGCGACGGCAAGTTCACCAGCCACTACTCGCTGACCTTCATCGAGGCGGCCCAAAAAGTCGCGGGCGTGCCGAGGCTGATCCAGGCCCAGCGCCAGGCGCTGGACATGCTCATGGCCCTGGCCGAGGAGCTGTCGTTCGACATGACGCTCGAGCCCGGTGACATGCAGTTCCTCAACAATCACGTCATCTACCACGCGCGCACTGCCTTCACCGACGATGATGCGACCGGACGTCGGCGGCTGCTCTACCGGTTGTGGTTGTCCATGCCGAACAGCCGCGCACTTCCGGCCGACCATGCCGTGCTGTGGGGCCGCGTCGAAGCGGGTGCGCCGCGCGGCGGCATCGGCCAGGTCGCGCCCCAATAGCACCTGATCCCCCGAGAGGAATTGCGTCATGGCAGAGGTGAATGCCTCGATCCGTCCGCCCGCACCGGTGGCCGTTTTCGGTCTCGGCAACATGGGTCATCCCATGGCGATGAATCTGGTCCGGTCGGGTTTTGCCGTCGCAGGATTCGATCAGGCCGGGCCGGCACGCGCTCATTTTGCGGCAACCGGCGGCCGGGCGGTTGACGATGTCAAGGCGGCGGTCGGTTCCGCCGAGGTCGTGATCACCTTGCTGCCGGACGGCAAGGTCGTGCGCAGCGCGGTCGAGGGCATGCTGCCCCTCTTGCGCAAGGGCACGGTCATCGTCGACATGAGCTCGTCCGATCCGGTCGGCACGCGTGCGCTCGGTGGCGAGCTGCAGTCAAAGGGCTTTCCATTCATCGACGCGCCCGTTTCCGGCGGCGTGCGGCGTGCGGTCGACGGCTCGCTTGCGATCATGGCTGGCGGCGACGGCGCGACGATCGATCGCGTGGAGCCGGTGCTGTCGGCCATGGGCAAGTCGATCTTCCGCACCGGGCCGCTCGGTTCCGGCCATGCCATGAAAGCGCTGAACAACCACGTGTCGGGCGCGGGACTGATTGCGGCGCTTGAGGCATTGCGCGTCGGGCGCGCTTTCGGCATCGACCCGAATGTCATCGTCGATGTGCTCAACGCGTCGACTGGCCGCAACACCGCGACAGAGAACAAGCTCAAGCAGTTCGTGATCACCGAGACTTTCGCCGCGGGGTTCTCGATCGGCCTGATGGCGAAGGACGTGCGCGCGGCGCGCGATCTGGCCGCGGCGACCGGCGTCCCGGCCCCGCTGATCGAGCGTTGCGCGGAGTTATGGGACGATGCAGCCCGCGACCTCGGCGGGTCGGCTGATCACACGGCAATCGAGCGTTATCTGGCGAAGCTCGCCTGATCTCTTCAGGCAATCGCGTCGCGCGCCGGTAGCATCGAGTGCGAGCCGAGCGCCGGCCAACGAACCGTCCGGGCCGTTGATGCGGCGCGCACCGGCGCGAGCGCCGCGATCACAATGAGCGCGATGACGCTTCGGCGGGGAGCAGGCTGCACCGTGAGTGAATTGGCCATTGTCACCGCCTGAGATCGGCGGTGCCAAGCTACCGACGGCCCGGGGCCGCGCCTATGCGCCGAAATGCCTATGGTTGGGTCGACTTGCGTCCGTTCGATCCGGACGTTGCTTGACGATGCGTTTACGCTGCCGTTGCACGCTCGGTCAACGAGGTCCGGCACAAACGAGAACGGCGCATCCGGGGGATGCGCCGTTGGCGTTGGCTGATTGGCCGAACCGATCAGCTTTTGTCCTTGGCCTTGGCCTTCTTCGGCTTCTTGCCGCCCTCTTCGGCTTCCTCGGCTGCCATGGTCTCGGCCGCCTTGTCCTTCTTGCTCTTGGATTTCCTCTTGGATTCGCCTTCGGCCTTGGCTTCCGCCGCTGGAGCCTGAGCGGGCGTTTCACCGGCCGGCGCGGGCGCAGCCTCGGACGGCGTCTCGCCGCCGGCGCGGGCGGCAACGACGTTGGCCTTGCCGGTCTTGGCCTGGATCTCCGCCTCTTCGGGCGAGCGCGCCACGTTGAGCTTGATGGTGACCGCGACCTCGGGATGCAGCGCGACCTTGACGCTGAATACGCCGATCTCCTTGATCGGCTTGTCGAGCGGTACCTGGCGTCGCTCGATCCTGAAGCCGGCGTTGCTGACTTCCGTCGCGATATCGCGCGTCGTGACAGAGCCGTAAAGCTGGCCGGTGTCGCCCGCCGTGCGGATCAGCACGACCGAGAGGCCATCCAGCTTGCCCGCGATCGACTCCGCTTCGCTGCGGCGCTCGAGATTGTCGGCCTCGATCTGCGACCGGCGGCTTTCGAAGTAGGCGAGGTTCTCCTTGGTCGCGCGCAGCGCCTTCTTCTGCGGCAGCAGGTAGTTGCGCGCATAGCCTGGCTTCACCTTCACCACTTGGCCGAGATGGCCGAGCTTCTCCACGCGTTCGAGCAGAATGACGTCCATGTTGCGACCTCCTGGAAACGACGGCCTATGTCGACGGCGGCGCGGCGATGCGCCGCCTCAGGCCCAAGAGCTGATCGAGCACGCCCAGCAGCGCGATGGTCACGACGAGCGGGCTGAACAGGATCAGCAGGATGTAGACGATGGCCAGCATGAAGATGCCGGCCTTGAAGTGGCGGGCGACGGTGTGGATCACCGCAAGCCCGAGCACGACGAAGGGCAGGAGCAGAATGGCGAGCGCGTTCTTGCCGAAGAAGCCAAGCGGATCGGGCAAGAAGTAGCCGAACAGCGCGGCGGCCGCTGCCGCGACCAGAATCCATTCCGGCAGCTCGATGCCGGCAATGTCGGGGCCGGGGCGCTGGTTGCGGCCGATGCGCTTGAGCAGGCCCTGGGCGAGCGCGCCGTTGGCCGCGATCATCACCATCCACGAGATGACGATGATGCCCGGAACGACCGTCCCGATGCGCTGCAGGAAGGTGCGCATGCCGGCGAGCTGCTCGGGCGGCAGCATGCGCTGCATGCTCGCCTCGGAGAATCCGGCCATCACCTGATCGAGTCCGCCGGACAGGCCGGAGAGCAGGATGACCGTGCCAGGCAGCGCGATCAGGCCGAGCACCGTCAGGCAGCCGACCAGGTGACCGGCCGGATACCACTCGATCCCGCCTTGCTCGGCCTCGCGGCCGAGCAGGGCTTGGCGCGACAGGATAGCGGCCGGCACGCCATTGACGATCAGATAGACGAGTCCGGTGAGCAGGCTGCCGCCCAGTGCCATGGCGACTGCGACCGACGAAACGACGCTGGCCACGGCGCTTGCGGTGACGCCCATGCTGAGACCGACCATGAAGAGCGGCAGTGGCGCGAGATAGGCGAGCGGAAACGCCATCACGGTGCCCAGCATCATGGCCAGGAACATGACGGCGCTGGCCAGCCCGGCGCCAATCGCCAACAGCCAGATCGGTTTCATGGACCTCGACTCCCGCCCGTTGCGGCGGCGGCAGGGCGCCTGGGAGCTAACCCGGCGTCGCGTCGCCGCCGCGATGGGTGCCTACTGGATCACGTAGGGCAGCAGAGCCAGGTAGCGCGCGCGCTTGATGGCGCGCGCCAGCTCACGCTGCTTCTTGGTCGATACCGCCGTGATCCGGCTGGGCACGATCTTGCCGCGCTCGGAGATGAACCGCTGCAGAAGCTTGACGTCCTTGTAGTCGATCTTCGGCGCGTTCTGGCCGGAGAAGGGGCAGGACTTGCGTCTTCGGAAGAACGGCCGGCGGCCCCCGCCGCCTCCGCTGCCGCCACCGCTACGCGGTGCGGACGAGTTCATGCTCATGTGCCAGCTCCCTCGGCTTCAGGTGCGGGACCTTCACGGCGCGGACGGCGGAAACCGTCGTCTCGATCGCGGCGCGGACCGTCTTCACGGTCGCCCCAGCGACGAGGCCGGTCGCCACGATCGCCGCGCTCGCCCTTGCTCTGCATCATGATCGACGGTCCCGCGTCGAGGCCTTCCACGCGGATCGTCAAATAGCGCAGCACGTCCTCATTGAGGCGCATGTTGCGCTCCATCTCGGTGACCGCCGCGGCTGGCGCGTCGATCGACAGCATGACGTAGTGGCCCTTGCGGTTCTTCTTGATGCGGTAGGTCAGATTCTTCAGACCCCAGTACTCCTTCTTCGCGAGCTTGCCGCCATTCTGGTTGAGAATTTCGGCAAACGCGTCGGTCAGGGTATCGACCTGGGTTGAAGAAATATCCTGGCGTGCGATGAACACGCTCTCGTAGAACGCCATCGTCTAAATGACTCCTCACGGGTTATGGCCCGGTGCGCGACCGCTTGGCGGCGGTCCGACTGACCCAGGCCCAAGCCGGATTTTTTAGGTCCGGCAAGGAGTTACCCGCCTATCCATCGGATCGGTCGGGCTATGAAGCGCAGCAATATACACCAATTCGATGGCCAGGCAAGGGCGCTTGCCCGCCTCCGGAGCCGCAATCCATGCACGGATTCAACCCCTTGCCGCGTGCCGGGAATACCCCGGAACCTTGCACGGCGTTGACTGGCCGGGGTATGAGGGACCTGACCCTGTATCACCGGGTCGTTTCGCACGGGACGCCACAACGCGATGACCACAGCTTTCGTTTTTCCCGGCCAGGGCGCCCAGGCCGTCGGCATGGGCCGCGCGCTTGCCGATGCGTTCCCGACTGCGCGCCAGACTTTCGAAGAGGTCGACGAGGCGCTGAAGCAGAATCTCTTCCGCCTCATGGCCGAGGGGCCGGAGAGCGAACTTAACCTGACCGAGAATGCGCAGCCGGCGCTGGTCGCGACCAGCGTCGCGACGCTGCGCATCGTGCTCAAGGACAGCGGCAAGAGCGTGCTCGATCTTGCTGCCTATGTGGCCGGCCATTCGCTCGGCGAATATGCCGCACTTGCCGCGGCCGGCGCCTTTTCGCTGGCCGACGCGGTGCGTCTCGTCAAGCGGCGCGGCCAGGCCATGCAGAAGGCGGTGCCGGTCGGCGTCGGTGCCATGGCGGCTCTGATGGGCGTCGAACTGCCGCAGGCCGAGGAGATCGCGGGGGCTGCGCGTGCGACGCCGGAGGGCAAGAGCGAGGTCTGCTCGGCTGCCAACGACAATGGCGGCTCGCAGGTCGTCATCAGCGGCCACAAGGGCGCAGTCGAGCGCGCCGTCAAGATCGCCGCCGAGCGCGGCGCCAGGCGCAGCGTGATGCTGACCGTCAGCGCGCCCTTTCATTGCGCCTTGATGCAGCCGGCCGCCGACGCCATGGAAGAGGCGCTCGGTCAGGTCGCCATGGCCATGCCGACCGTTCCGCTCATCGCCAATGTGACGGCGCGGCCGGTCAGCGATGCGGCGACCATCCGGAAGCAGCTCGTCGATCAGGTCACCGGTCTCGTGCGCTGGCGCGAGAGCGTGATGCACATGGTGGAACTCGGCGTGCACCGCCAGGTCGAGCTCGGCGCCGGCAAGGTGTTGACCGGTCTGGCGCGCCGCATCAACCGCGAGCTCGATGGCGTAGCAATCAACGCGCCGTCGGACGTCGAAAGTTTTCTGAAGAGCCTCTAGCGACGCCGAGGACCGAGCGAGCGGGCAGGGAGATCGACCATGTTTGGACTCGAGGGCAAGACCGCGCTGGTGACCGGGGCCTCCGGCGGCATCGGCGGCGCGATCGCGCGTGCGCTGCACGCGCAAGGTGCTGTCGTGACCTTGACCGGCACGCGGCGCGACGCGCTCGAAGCGCTCGCGGCCGAACTTGGCGAGCGCGCCCATGTGCGCACCGGCGACCTGGTCGATGCGGCGGCGATCGATGCGCTGGTCAAGGAGGCCGAGGAGGCGATGGGCAGCATCGACATCCTCGTGAACAACGCCGGTATCACGCGCGACGCTCTGCTGGTGCGCATGAAGGATGCCGACTGGCAGACGGTGCTCGACGTCAATTTGACGAGCGGCATGCGGATGGCGCGCGCCACCCTGCGCGGCATGATGAAGCGGCGCTGGGGCCGCATCATCGCCATTGCCTCGGTCGTCGGCGAGACCGGCAATGCCGGCCAAACCAACTATGCGGCGTCCAAGGCCGGTATGGTCGGGTTTGCCAAGGCGCTTGCCGCCGAGGTTGCGAGCCGCGAGATCACGGTCAACTGCGTGGCACCCGGCTTCATCGTCACGCCGATGACGGGCAAATTGTCGGACGAGCAGACCGCGAAGCTGATCGAACGCGTGCCCTCGGGCCGGCTCGGCAAGCCGGAAGATGTCGCCGCCTGCGTCGCTTTCCTGGCGAGCGCCGAAGCCGCCTACATCACCGGCCAGACGATCCACGTCAATGGTGGTATGGCCATGATCTGACTTGGTAAACTCGCCTCACCCGCGGGGCGGGGCAGGCGGGGTCCGACGGCTGGCCAAGCCCGGTAAATTGTGGTATCCAACCCCACCGATCCCGACGGAGCCGCGATTCTCCGCGATGGGATACGAAAAAGATTCCAAGCAATCCGCAATCAAAGTAACTCCGAGGGACTTCCGAGATGAGCGATGTGGCTGGCCGCGTGAAAAAGATTGTCGTCGAGCATCTGGGTGTCGACGAGGCCAAGGTTACCGAAAACGCGAGCTTCATTGACGATCTGGGCGCCGACAGCCTGGACACCGTCGAGCTCGTCATGGCGTTCGAAGAAGAGTTCAGCATCGAGATTCCCGACGATGCCGCCGAGAAGATCCTGACGGTCAAGGACGCGATCGCGTTCATCCAGGAAAAGGGCAAGGCCTGAGAAGCCGTGAACCAATCGATTTTCATCGCGGGGGGGGGTCACGCTACGGCGGCCGCGCTTTGTGCCGTTTGCAATGCGCGGTCAGGCTCGAGGTCTGGCTGTAGCGCGGCAGCGGGTGGTTTGGCTGGTTGGGAGGGCCTTGCGGTGGTTTTCGGTGTC
>VGDO01000224.1 GCA_016869645.1 Alphaproteobacteria bacterium | reverse complement strand
CATGCCTACAAACGGCCGCGGTTTCGGACCGACATTTCCCGAATTGCTGAGTCGTACGAGTCACTTACCAGACAGTGATCTGTCTGGGGTGGGGCAAAGTTCAGCCTAGAGAAATTTCCCCTCCCCCTTGACGGGGGAGGGCAGGGTGGGGGTGACTCCAGCGTCGATGCCCGCATGCCAGTTTGCACGCATCGAAGCACGCATCCCTTCCCGGAGCCCCGCATGCTCACCGTCCACCACCTCGGCGTCTCGCAATCCGAGCGCATCGTCTGGCTCTGCGAGGAGCTCGGCATCGACTACAAGCTCGAGCGCTACGACCGCGACCCGGTCACGCGCCTCGCGCCGGCGGCGCTCAAGGCGCTGCACCCGATGGGCACGGCGCCGGTGATCACCGACGGCGACCTCGTGATGGCCGAGTCGGGCGCGATCATTGAGTACATCATCGCGACATACGGCAAGGGCCGATTCAAGGTCGCGCCCGATCATCCGGACTTCGCCCAGTTCATCTATTGGTTCCATTTCGGCAATGGCAGTTTGCAGGCGATCCTGCACCGGTACCTGAACATTCGCCGCCTCGAGCCCAGGCCGGATCATCCGACGCTCTTGGGCGTCGAGCGCCAGCTCGCCAGCGCGCTCGGCATGATGGACAAGCGATTGGGGGCCGTTGACTACCTCGCCGGCGCGTTCAGCGCGGCCGACATCATCACCGTCTTCTGCCTGACCACGATGCGCAGCTTCGCGCCCTACGATCTCGGCAAATACCCGAACATCCTCGCCTATCTCAAGCGCATCGGCGCAAGGCCGGCCTATCAACGGGCGATGCAGAAGGGCGACCCGGGGATGACGCCGAAGCTGGGCTGACGGGTCGGGCGCTGCCAATTGACTCCCCTCCCACCCGGCCCTAGCCTCGCGCCGTTCCACGGGGTGAGGAGCTCATGGCAACCACGCATTTCCTGGTGCACAACAACGACGACACGGTCGGCGTGATCGTCGTCGAGGACGTCAAGGCCGGCGACACGCTGAACGGCTGGATGATGGAGACCGACGGCACGGTCAAGCTGAAGGCGCTCGCCGCCATTCCGCTCGGCCACAAGATCGCGCTCAAGCCGATCAAGAAGGGCGCGACGGTCATCAAATACGGCCACGACATCGGCAAGGCGGTCGCCGACATCGCCCGGGGCGGCCACGCCCACACGCACAACGTCAAGACCAAGAGGTGGTAGAGATGGCCCGCAAGTCTTCCAAACCCACCTTCATGGGCTACCGGCGCGAGAACGGCCGGGTCGGCATCCGCAACCACGTGATCATCCTGCCGCTCGACGATCTGTCGAACGCCGCCTCCGAGGCGGTCGCCAACAACATCAAGGGCACGCTGGCGATCCCCCACCCCTATGGAAGGCTCCAGTTCGGCGCCGACCTCGAGCTGCACTTCCGCACGCTGATCGGCACGGGCTGCAACCCCAATGTCGCGGCCGTCATCGTCATCGGCATCGAGCCGGGCTGGACCGGCCGCGTCGTGGACGGCATCCGCAAGTCGGGCAAGCCGGTCGAGGGCTTCGCGATCGAGCGCAACGGCGACATCAACACGATCGCGGCGGCCTCCCGCAAGGCCAAGGAATTCCTGCAATGGGCCTCCGAGCTCGAGCGCACGCCGGCCCAGATGAAGGACCTCTGGATATCTGTTAAATGCGGCGAGAGCGACACGACCTCGGGCCTCGCGTCCAACCCCACGGTCGGCAATCTGATCGACAAGGTCGATCCGCTGGGTGCGACCACCTGCTTCGGCGAGACGTCGGAGATCACCGGCGCCGAGCAGGTCTGCGCGACGCGCGCCAAGACCAAGGAGGCGTCGAAGAAGTTCCTCGCCACCTGGGGCGCCTATAACGACATGATCATGCGCCACAAGACCAATGATTTGTCGGATTCGCAGCCGACCAAGGGGAACATCGAGGGCGGCCTCACCACGATCGAGGAGAAGGCCTTCGGCAATCTCGAGAAGATCGGCAAGAAGACCAGGTATGTCGACGTGCTGCAGGAGGGCGAGATCCCGGCCAAGGGGCCTGGCCTCTATTTCATGAACACGTCGTCGGCGGCCGCCGAATGCGTGACCTTGCAGGCGGCCGGCGGCTTCGTCGTGCACCTCTTCCCGACCGGCCAGGGCAACGTGATCGGCAACCCGATCGAGCCGGTCATCAAGCTGACCGCCAACCCGCGCACCGCGCGCACCATGGGCGAGCACATCGACCTCGACGTCTCGGCCATCCTCAGGCGCGAGATGACGCTCGACCAGGCGGGCGACGCGCTGATCGACGTGATGATGCGGACCTGCAACGGGCGGCTCACCTGCGCCGAGGCGCTGGGGCATCGCGAGTTCGTGCTGACGCGGTTGTATCCCAGCGCGTAAGGCAAAGCCTTACGCGCAGCACCCGCAAGGTCGATTGCGCAGCGATCGACCGAAAGGGGTACAGCACAGATGTCGCTGCAGCATGACTCGCTTCTTCTGCCACTTCCCCTCACCCTACCCTCTCCCCCAAGGAGAGGGTACTAACGGAGCATGTCAGAAATACCCTCTCCTTGGGGGAGAGGGTGCGAGCGAAGCGAGCGGGTGAGGGAAGCGCCGATTGCAACGGGCGCTGCGTGACAGCTGTGACAGATATCCTCATCACCGAATTCATGGACGAAGCCGCCGTCGCCTCGCTCAAGGCGGAGTTCCCGCTCGTCTATGACGCCAGGCTGCTCGACCGCCCGGACGAGCTGATGAAGCTTGCCTCCGGCGCGCGTGCGCTGATCGTGCGCAACCGCACCCAGGTGCGTGGGCACCTGCTGGCGTCGTGCCGGAAGCTGGTCGCGGTCGGTCGCTTGGGCGTCGGGCTCGACAACATCGACGTCGATGCCTGCCGCAAGCGCGGCATCGCCGTCATTCCCGCGACCGGCGCCAATGACGTGTCGGTCGCCGAATACGTGATCGCCGGCGTGCTGGTCCTGCTGCGCGGCGCCTTCCTCGCGAGCGCACGCGTCGCCGCGGGCGAATGGCCGCGCGAGGCGCTGATCGGCCGCGAGGTCCACGGCAAGCGGCTGGGCCTGATCGGCTTCGGCGCGATCGGCTGCGAGGTGGCCGCGCGCGCGCATGCGCTCGGCCTCGAGGTGGTCGCGCACGATCCCTATCTCAGCGCCGAGGATCCGGTCTGGCAGACCTATCACGCGACCTCGGTGACGCTCGACGAGCTGCTGGCCACCAGCGACGCGGTCAGCCTGCACGTGCCGCTCAGCGACGAGACGCGCGACCTGATCAACGGCCGCCGCCTCGCGCGCATGAAGCCGTCGGCCGTGCTGATCAACGCCGCGCGCGGCGGCGTGGTCGACGAGGCCGCACTCGCCAAGGCGCTGACCGGCGGCAAGCTCGCGGGCGCGCTCCTCGACGTCTACGAGCGCGAACCCCTGCCCGCCGGCAGCGTGCTCGACGGCGTGCCCCATCTCATTCTCACGCCGCATGTCGGCGGTGTGACGCGAGAGTCCAACGCACGCGTCAGCCGCATGATCGCCGACAAGGTGCGCGACGCGCTGAGGCGGAAGTAGATGGGGCGTCGGATGCTCGGCCGCAAAATCCTCCTCCCCCGCGCTGCGCACGAGGGTGGGAGATTATGACCCGCCTCGCGCTCGCCGACGCCGAGGCGCTCGCGCGCCGCGTGCTGGTCGCCAGCAGGACCTCGGAGACGGCCGCCGCCAGCGTCGCCGCCGCGCTGGTCGCGGCCGAGGCCGACGGGCTCGCATCGCATGGGTTGTCGCGCCTGCCCGCCTATGCCGACCAGGCGAAGAGCGGCAAGGTCCAGGGCATGGCCGAGCCGGCGCTGACCCGGACCGCGCGCGCTTCGCTGCGCGTCGACGCGCGCGACGGCTTTGCCTATCCCGCGATCGCGCTTGGCCTCGATGCGATGGCGAAGCTCGCTTCCGACACCGGCGTCGCCGCCCTCGCGGTCGCCAACTCGCATCATTTCGGCGTCGCCGGCCATCACGTCGAGAAGCTGGCGGCGCGCGGACTCGTGGGCTTGGGCTTCGGCAATTCGCCGGGCGCCATTGCCGCCTGGGGCGGGGCCAAGCCGATCTTCGGCACCAACCCGATCGCCTTCGCGTCGCCGCGTGAGGGAAAAGCGCCGCTGGTCATCGACCTGTCCTTGAGCAAGGTCGCGCGCGGCAAGATCATGGTCGCGGCCCAGAAGGGCGAAGCGATCCCCGAGGGCTGGGCGCTCGACGCGTCCGGCAAGCCGACGACGGATTCAAAGGCGGCGCTCGGCGGCACCATGCTGCCGATGGGCGATGCCCGCGGCCAGCAGCTCGTGCTGATGGTGGAGCTGCTGACCGCGGCGCTGACCGGATCGCAGTTCGGCTATGAGGCGAGCTCGTTCTTCACCGCCGACGGCCCGCCGCCGCGCGTCGGCCAGTTCTTCCTCGCCTTCGATCCGAAGGCGTTCTCAGGTCCGACGAATTTCGCGGCGCGCGCCGAGGCGCTGTTCGCGGAGATCCTCAGCGTGCCTGGTGCGCGCCTGCCCGGCGACCGCCGGCTCAAGCTGCGCACGAAGGCCGAGAAGGACGGCGTGGAGATCCCGGACGCGCTCCATCAGGAGATCTTGAGACGCGGCTAGCTGGATGCGTGACTCGCGTCATCCGACGCTGCCCCTCACCCGGCGCTTCGCGCCGACCTCTCCCCTAGCTCATGCGGTCGGCCGACTTGACCGTGATCCCGCGCAGCTCGAATTTCAGCGACCAAATTTCGGTGACAGTGCACTTAATTGTCCAATTAAGTTCACTGTCACCGAAATACACCTCATTGAACTGCTGCGATTCAATGCGGGACGCAATTAAGTGCACTGTCACCGAAATCACACCGAAATACACCGAAATAAGCGAGCGCAGCGAGCGGGGTGGGGGGAAGCGTCAGACGAAACTGGTGACGCGTCCCGCGATGTCAGCGAGCGGATGGGCCTGAAATGCGCTAGTACGTCTTGTTGATCTTCAGATAGCTCATGCGGTCGGCCGACTTGACCGTGATCTCGCGCAGCTCCGCACCCTGGAGCAGCTTGAGCTTGACGGGGATGCCGGCTTCGCCCAAGGACCAGAGCTTGCGGTAATAGTCGGCGACGCCGGTCACCGGCTTGTCGCCGACCGCGAGCACGATGTCGCCGACGCCGATGCCCGCCTTGGCGGCCGGCGTGTCGGACTGCACGCGCTGCACGAAGACGCGGCCCTTGACGTCCTCGGGCTGCAGGCCGAGCCATGGACGGATCGGTCCGGACGGCCGGCCCTGCGTCAGCAGGTCGCCCATGATCGGCTTCAGCCGATCGATCGGCACGAACATGTTGCCGGGCAGCGGACGCTGGCCTTGCATGGCATCGCCGACGAACAGCGAGCCGACGCCGAGCAGCCGGCCATCGCGGCCGATCAGCGCGGCGCCGCCGAAGCCCGCGATCGGCGGCGAGGTGAAGATCGCATTCTCGAGCAGGTATTCCCAGGAGCCGGCGAAGTCGCGGCGCGACACGACGAAGGCGCCGATCGCGGCCTCCTGCCCGCCATGGCCGGCGACCAGCACCTGGTCGCGCTCGGCGGTCTGGGTCGAATCGCCCAGCTTGAGCGGCGGCACGGCGGGCGGCACGGCGGTGCGGATCAATCCGAGGCCCGTGTCGTGATCGTAGCCGACGAGCTCGGCCGGGATGGACTTGCCCGCGGCGGTCGTGACCAGGATCGAATCGGATTCGATGATCAGGTAGCCGATCGTCACGATCAGCCCGTTGCCGTCGATGACGATGCCGTTGCCCTCGCGCTCGGTGCCCAGTGTCCTCGCCGAGCGCGCATCGGGCGGCACGCGGATCGACAGCTTGACGATCGACTGCAGCGCAGCGGTGTGCGGATCCTGGGCCAGCGCGTCGCGCGCCGGCACGACGACGGTCGCAACGAGAACCAGGCCGGCGAGCGCCAGGCCGGCGAGGACGATGCGGGGGACCGCGAGAATACGCTCGATTTGTCCAAAAGCCTTCATGTCGGAACCTTGCCTTTCCGGGCGGGACAAGCGCGGGGGTCACGGGAATTCTAAACCCGCCGACGCCGCGGGCCTAGCGTGGCTTTGACGGCCCCCGAGTCGACTCGCGGGCGGCGATCGGCACGCGCCGGCAATACGCGCGCGCACCCCGCGACTCGGCGGAAAACTTGGCGTTCGCGGTCCTCCGCGCCGGGCGCCTCACGCCAATCGGCCGGCGCCGTGCTATCCTTGCGGGCCGAAACGGGCATGCGGGCGGAGACGACTCCATGAGCAAGGGCTATGCGGATACCAAGGCAGCGGAGGCGCTGGCGCGCGCGTCCGGCGACCGGCACCTGGCGGCGACACTGCTGGCGGCCTGGGCCGAGTCAGACGGCAAACTGCGCGAAAGCCTGCTGGGTCCCTTCCTCAAGAGCCTGTGCGCCTATGCCGTTCAACGCGCCGCGTCCAAGACCGCCTCCTCAAAAATGGCCGGCAAGGGTGCTGCGGCCGCGGCCAAGCGCAAGTCCGACAAGCCCGGCGATGCGGTCGACGCGGTCGTCGCCGCCCTCGGCAAGGCGAGCGGTTCGCGCACCTTCGGCGTGCCCGAGCGCGCGCCGCGCAAGCAGGTGACCGGCAGCGCCAAGCACGAGCAGTCGGTGCGCGCGCTCGCCACGGCGTTCCGCGCGAAGCGCAGACCCTGAGCCGTCAGACCTAGCAACGGCATCGATCTCGAGCCCGGGGTCGCGCCATCGACGCACCACTCGCGCAGACGATCGAGGAGCTCTCGCTCAGCGCCTGGCCGGCGCTGCAGCAGATCGTCCACGATGGCTGGCTGCTGCGCTTCGCGCGCGGCTACACCAAGCGCGCGAACTCGGTCA
Source organism: Alphaproteobacteria bacterium (assembly GCA_016869645.1). Classification (GTDB taxonomy): domain Bacteria; phylum Pseudomonadota; class Alphaproteobacteria; order SHVW01; family SHVW01; genus SHVW01. Next base: position 1,828 of record VGDO01000224.1, on the reverse strand, counting down.
ATCCGCTCTACCAGGGCATCCGTCCCGCGGCCGAGAAGATCATGCGCGCCGAAGCGGCCTATCAGCGCGCCGGGCTGCCCTGCATCTTCCGCCTGACCTCGCTCGCCGCCGCCGAGGGGCTCGACGAGATCCTGTCCCTGCGCGGCTACCGCAAGCTCGACAAGACGAGCGTGCGCATCATGACCTTGGGCAGCGCGCCGCATCTGCATGACGACACGGTCGAGATCGCCGAGGCGCCATCGGCCGAATGGCTCGCTTCCTATGCGCTCTGGCAGGGCCAGGACGCGTCGCGCCGCGCCGCGCATGGCGCGATCCTCGCGGCCATCCCGCATCGCGCGGCCTTCGCTGCGGCGCGCGCCGCGGCGCACCCGGGCGCGCCCTACGTGGCGCTCGGCATCGCGGTGCTGCAGGGCGATTGGGCTTGCCTGATGGACGTCATCACCGCACCGGACATGCGCCGGCGCGGCCTGTCGCGCCGGCTCACCCTGGCGCTGATCGCGCACGCGCAGGCGGCGGGCGCCGGCGGCGTCTATCTGCAGGTGGTCAAGAGCAACCAGCCGGCGCTCGCGCTCTACAACGCAATCGGCTTCGACCGGGAGATTTACCGGTATTCGTATCGCGTCAGAGGACAGTGATCAGGTGTCAGGGGGCAGAAAGACAAGCTCTGAAACTCAAAGTCCCTCTCCCCAATAACGTTTCTCCTCCCCCTCGATGGGGGAGGGCAGGGTGGGGGTGAGCCGCGCTTCAGCGATGGGGAGTCTTCCTGGCGCCTCTCGGTCGATCGCCTCGCGATCGACCTGCCGGCGGTGGCGCAGCTACGCTGCGCCGGGGGTGCGAAGAACTCACGCTACGCGTCAGTTCTTCGCGGGCCTGCAGTAGTCCGGCCGGAACTTGATCATGTTCTCGTAGACGGTCTTGATGTATTTCGGGTCGGCGCCGATCGCCTTGGCGTTGTCGCGGTTGTCGGCGGTCATGCGCACGGCCGACGACAGCATGTGCGGCGTCGGCTCGTCGGGCAGCACCATGAAGCCCGCCTTCTCGACGTCGTTGAGGATGTCCATCGAGTTCTTGGCGTAGCGCCGGAACGACGAATCGACGAAGGCGGCTGGGTTGCGCTTGGCGGCCGGATCCGACGCGCGCGCGAGCGCCATCGAGATGATGTCGAGGATCAGCTGCACGTCGCGCGACTGAATCCAGGAATGCATCATGCCGCGGTAGATCGTGTTGAGATAAGGCTTGATGCCGCGCGCGTTGAGCATGGTCTTGCCGGCGGCGACGTCGGGATCGGCCTTGGCGATCATCGCCTCGGTCGGCTCGATCGGCGACAGCACGTAGCCTGCCGTCTCGAAGGACTGGACGATCGCCTTGGCGTCGTCGAGATAGCGTTCCCATTCGCTCTCGATCAGGAACGAGCCGAGCACGTCAGACGATTGATTTTCGACCCGGTTGAGGAAGCGCGTGAACTCCTTGGCGAAGAGTTCGATCGCACCGACATTGACTTCTTCCCTGCGCCTCATTCCCGTTTCCCTTCAAGCCCCCTGCGCGCGCTTTCGATGCGTAAGCTTGGCGTCAGCCGGCATAATGCATTGCCGCATTCGATTCGCCAGCGTTTTCTGGCGCGCCGGTCGGCCCCATCTGCCGCGTTGGCGCGGCCCCGAGGTCGACGGCGTTTACGCTATCCATTCATCCGTTGTCTGAACACTAGAGCGTTTTCCGAGAAGGTGGAATCGGGAGGGATTCCCTTTTGGCGCGTGATGTGATTCAAACTGGCTACTGGAGAGGAGGCCAGCATGGATGGCATCACCGTATTCGGAGGACCTTCGCATTC
>VGDO01000223.1 GCA_016869645.1 Alphaproteobacteria bacterium | reverse complement strand
CGCGCGCTGGCGCCGCCGTGGCCTCCGTCACACCCGGTTCCAGCCCATTATTTCCGTCCATGCCCTACCTCCGTCTTTACGATCGGTAGCGCAGTGCGCTGTCTCAGGAAACCGTGCCCCACCCCACAGCCGGTTAAAATACACGCCCTTCAATTGCGGCGGCTGGCCTGAATTGGCGGAAATGTGCCATAAACGAACCCTGCGTCGAAAGCCTCACATGCAGCTCTTTGCGTCGTTCCTGGTCGCACGACCGCAGCGTGCGGTCATGCGTCAGTTTCACAGCTTTGTCGCTGCCGCTCGCGCTATCGTCGAGGAGCCCGGACAAACCGCCGACGACAGGCTGACCGGACTTGAGTCCCTGCGCCGCGGGCTGGCCGAAGGCGAAGGCGGCGCTCCCCCGGCGGCGGCCTTGGCCCGCGCCTGCGCCGCGGTCGGCATATCGACCGATCACGCCGGCCATATCCTTCAAGCGGCCAGGGCTACCATCGAGCGGCCCGGCCTTCGGAGTTGGAGCGATTTGCTGTTGCGTTGCCGGTATGGCGCGGCTCCCATCGGTCGGTTTGCCCTCGACCTTCACGGCGAAGACCGCGGCCTGTGGGCTGCCGCAGATGCTCTGTGTGCGGCGCACCAAATCACGGCCGAGCTCGGCGCGCTCGGGCAGCGCCAGCGCGACGGGCTGGCCCTGCCGCTGCCGGATGACTGGCTCCGTCAATCCGGAGCGGCGCGCGGAGCCGACGTGTCACTCTCCACGCTTCAGACGGTTGTTGAGCGGCTTCTCGATGGAATCGGCCGCCTTGCCGATTCGGCCCGTCCGCTGGAACGCGGCATTCGCAACCGGGGTCTGCGCCGCGATGCGACGCTGAATCTCGCCCTGGTCCGCGCGTTGCAGCGGGCGATCTCGCGCGGCAATCCATTGGACCATCGCATCGAATTGTCGTTTGCAGCGCAAATCGCTGCCGGACTTGGCGCGCTGGTGAGGTCGCGCGCAGGCTGATCAACACCCATTGGCCCTGTCGAGTCGGCGCTCTTCTTGCGACGATCGCGCAGCAGGACGCAGCAAAGTCGAGGTTTTCTGCGCATCTTTTGCCTGCCGGCGCGCCTGTGATAGTCTGCCGCCGGCTACTAAGCCCTGTGAATAAAAGGGGAAAGACGATGGCTGACTTCCTCGCAAAGATCGGGCTCGACAAGCTGGAGCGCGCGCTGCTCTACGGCCTGATTATCGCCGTGATCCTCGTCGTGCTGGTCGGCGCGGTCGAGATGTCTCACGGCTGGTGGGCGTTTCTGTTCCGTTGGCTCCATGTCCTGTCCGGCGTGATGTGGATCGGGCTGCTCTGGTACTTCAATTTCGTCCAGATCCCGTCGATGCCGAAGATTCCGGACGAGCAGAAGCCGGCGGTCTCGAAGGTGATTGCGCCGGAAGCCCTGTTCTGGTTCCGCTGGTCGGCCCTGGCGACGGTGGTGACCGGCCTCATCCTCGCGTGGATGAACGGCTACCTCGTCGATGCGCTGATGCTCGGTGGCTTGAAGGGCGGCACCGCGACGGCGATCGGCATCGGCATGTGGCTCGGTCTGATCATGGCCTACAATGTCTGGATGATCATCTGGCCGAACCAGCAGAAGGCACTGGGGCTGGTCGATGCGATGCCGGACGAAAAGAAGGCTGCGGCACGCGTTGCGATGCTGACCAGCCGCTTCAACACGATGTTCTCGATCCCCATGCTCTACTTCATGGTGGCGGCGCAGAACATCAACGTGAAGGGCATCGGCGGCTGATCGTCCGTCTCCCGAGCCGACATCAAAACGGGGCCCTCACGGGCCCCGTTTTTCGTGCGCACGGAGGGCTTCATGAGCGGACGTTTCGAGCAACGCCTGACGGCATTGGGAGACGCTTCCGCCAGCCGGTGCCGCGCTCTACAGCTATCAGCCTGTCGTCATCGAGCAGGGCTTCGCGTTCGTCGCAGGTCAGCCATCGCTCCAGGGTGCCGATCGGCCGTTCCTCGGCCGGGTCGGCGCCGAGCTCACCCTGGAGCAAGGCCAGGCGGCGGCACGACTCTCGGGTCTCAATGTGCTCGCCCAATTGAAAGCCGCGCTCGGCGGCGATCTCGATCGCATAACGCGCTGCGTCAAGCTCGGCGTCTTCGTCAACTCGGCGCCGGATTTCAAGGGGCAACCCCTGGTCGCCAACGCCGTTTCGGACATGATGGTCGAGATCATGGGGGATGCGGGCCGCCACGCGCGCTTCGCAGTCGGCACGATCGGACCCGCGGATTTCGCCTGCTCGGTCGAGGCGGTCTTTCTGGTGACCTGAGAGCTCTCGCCGTTCCGCGGCCGTCTATTCGACGGCGAGCAATGCTGCTGCGACGCGGCGGTCCTCGGACATGAGGATGTTGTAGGTGCGGCACGCCGCCCCCGTGTCCATCGTGTCGACGACGATGCCGGCCTCGCGCAGCGCCGCGCGCAACGCGCCCGGCACCGGCGCCATACGTCGACCGCAGCCGAGCAAGAGGATCGCCACGTCGCCCCGGCGCGCAACGACCGGCGCCAGCGTGTTCGCCGTGACCTCGGCCATTGTCGCGACCGGCCAGGCAACACACTCCCTGGGAAACACCAGCACCGAGCCCTGATGGACCTGCCCGCTGATGCGGAACTTGCCCTCGCCGTAGGATTCGATCAGCTGCCGATCGCCCGGCACGAGCGGGGTGACGTCCACAACCGACGCCCCCGCTCCAAAGCTCCGATCGCCGCCGTGGCTAGCCGTTGTCCTTGCAGTACTGCGCGACCTCCGCGTGGGTCGCGAACCAAACATTTGGCACCGCTCGCATGTACCGGATCAGGCTCTCGAGCAGCTGAATGCGCGAGCGGTGACCGATGACGTGCGGATGCATGGTGAGCAGGAACAGCCCCTTCTCGGCCAGCGCGCCGTCGAACTCGGCCTTGAAGATCTCCAGCACGGACGAAGGCGGCGTGTAGGGACGAAGCTGGGTGAAGCGGTTCATGTTGAAATACACCGCGTCGTCCTTGATCCACTCGACGGGCAACTCGACCATTCCGGTCGGCTGGCCGTCCTCGAGGATCTCGTAGGGCTCGTCGTCCGCCATCAGGGACGAATCGTAGAGGAGCCCCATCTCGCGGCTGATGGCGAGCGTGTGCTGGCTGAAGTCCCAAGACGGCGTTCGGATGCCGACCGGCCGCTTGCCGGCGATCTGCTCGAGCGTGTCGGCCGCACGCATCTGCAGGTCGCGTTCGGCGGCGGGCGGCAGGATCGAGTTACGCTCGTGAATCCAGCCGTGGATGCCCACCTCGTGCCCCTCGTCGACCAGCGCGCGCTGCTCGTCCGGATAGAGCTTGGCGACGACGGCGGGCACGAAGAAGCTGGCGCGGATGTCGTACCTGTCCATGAGCTTGCGGATGCGCGGCACGCCGGCGCGGTTGCCGTACTGGCCCTGCGACAGCTTGCCCGGCGAATCCTCGCCCTCGCGAAGCGTGCCGGTCTCGTGATCGGAATCGAACGACAAGGCGACGCAGACTTGGGCGCCGTTCTTCCAGGTCTTGGGCTTGAGCGAGCGGCCGGCACGCACCTTATTGACGATGGCACGCCATTTGTTGTCCTGCCACTGCCAGGGCAGCTCGTCCTTGATCTCTTCCGAAGGCTTACGCTGGACTGTCATGGAGGTCTCCCTTTGGCTGGGCAAAAGCGGCGAAATTCAGGCCGGCTTGGTTCCCGTCTCGGTTTCGGCGCCGCCGCCGCCCTCGTGGGCGCGGCCGCGCGCCGACAGGTACCACTCGAGCGGCGCGGCGACATAGATGGTTGAATACGTGCCGATCAGAACGCCCCACAGCATGGCCAGGCTGAAGCCGAACAAGACGGGACCGCCGACCAGGAACAGCGCGAGGACGGCCACAAACACCAGCCCGTTGGTCATGACCGTGCGCGCCATCGTCTCGTTGACGCTGCGGTTGATCAGATCGCGGAACGGCATCGACTTATACTTGCGCAGATTTTCCCGGATCCGGTCGTCGATCACCACGGTGTCGTTGATAGAGAACCCGGCGATGGTGACCACCGCAGCGACAATGGTCAGATCGAACTGGATCCCGAAGACCGAAAAGAGCCCGACCGTGGTCAGGCAGTCATGCAGGATGGCGATCACGCCCGACAGGCCGGCGCGCCATCCGAAGCGGAAGGCCATGTAGGCCATGATGCCGATCAAGGACAGCACGACCGCGAGCACGCCGTCGCGAATCAACTCGGCACCGACCTTGGGGCCGACGACTTCGACGCGGCGGTACTCGAGTTCTTCGCCCAGCACCTTGCGGATCGACTGCACGGCCGCCATTTCCGCAGCCTCGCCGCCGGACTGGCGCTGGACGCGGATCAGCACGTCGCGCGGGCTGCCGAATTCCTGCAGCGCGGCATCGCCGAGATTGAGGTCGTTGATCTTCTGGCGCATGTCGGCCAGGTTCGCCGTTCCCTTGGCGCGCACCTCGATCAGGATACCGCCGGCGAAATCGACGCCATAGTTGAGCTGGCGCGTGACAAGCGACACCACGGAAATGATGCAGAGGACGATCGACAGCGCAAAGCACAGCTTGTGAAAGCGGAAGTAGTCGATCTTGGGGATCTTGCCGATGAGGCGGATCGGTCGCATGGGCATCCGTCCTCAGATCGGCAGCAGCTTGGGGCGGCGCGTGCGCAGCCACAAAACCACGAGCATCCGGCTGAACGTCACCGCCGTGAACATCGAGCAGGCGATACCAATCGAGAGAGTGACGGCAAAACCGCGCACCGGCCCCGAGCCCAGGAGGTAGAGAATCAAGGCAGCGATCAGCGTCGTAAGATTTGAATCCACGATCGTGACATAGGCTCGGCGGAAGGCCGTCTCGCTCGCCGACAGCGGCGATCGGCCCTGGTCGGCTTCCTCGCGCATGCGCTCGTAGATCAGCACGTTGGCGTCGACCGCCATGGCCAGGCCGAGAACCATGCCGGCGAGGCCGGGCAAAGTCAGCGTCGCACCCATCATGGCCATGATCGACAGCGTAAAGGCAATGTTGAGCGCGAGGCCGAGATTGGCGATCAGGCCGAACAGCCCGTAGCCGGCGACCATCAGCACGGCGATCAGCGCGAAACCGATCGCGCAGGCGATGGCGCCAGCGCGGATCGAATCGCTGCCGAGATCCGGGCCGACGGTGCGCTCCTCGATGATGTTGAGCGGCGCCGGAAGGGCGCCGGCGCGGAGCAGCAGGGCCAGGTCCTGCGCGCTCTGCGTCGTGAAGCTGCCGGAGATGATGCCGCTGCCGCCGAGAATGGGCTCGCGGATGACCGGCGCGCTGATCACCTTGCCATCGAGCACGATGGCGAAGGGTTTGCCGACATTCTGGCGCGTCGCCTCGCCGAAGCGGCGCGCGCCGACGGAGTCGAATTTGAAGCTGACGACCGGCTCGGCGTTCTGGAAGGTTGGCTGCGCGTCGGTCAGCGTCTCGCCGGACACCATGACACGCTTCTGCACGGCGTAGCGGCCGCCCTGACCGCGACGCGAACCGGCCTCTTCCGCAGGAAGAATCTCCGAGCCCGGCGGGACGCGCCCGGCCGCGATGTCCGCCTCGGTGACCGTGCTGTCGACCAGGCGGAACTGCATCTTGGCGGTCTTGCCCAGCAGATTCTTGATCCGCTCGGGATCGTCGACGCCGGGCAGCTGGACCAGGATGCGGTCGTCACCCTGCTGCTGGATGGTCGGCTCGCGCGTGCCCGTTTCGTCAACCCGGCGGCGGATGACTTCGATCGACTGCTCGATCGCCGCGCGCTTGCGCGCGATGACCGCGCGATCCGAGTAGCGGACGGTCACGTTAGCGCCGGCCGAGGTCACATCGAGATCCGGCTCGAGATTGCGCAGCACGGTGCGCGACTTTTCGACGTCGCCCGCGTCGCGCACGGTCACGACAACGGAATCGCCCTGCAAGCCGAGGTTGGTATAGCCGATGCGCTCCTGGCGCAGCACGGTGCGCGCCGCATCGACCATGTTGTTGAGCCGCTCGACGATCACCGCCTTGACGTCGACCTCGAGCAGAAGGTGTGAACCGCCCTGGAGATCGAGGCCGAGCGTGACCTTGCGCGCCGGCACCCAGCCGGGAAGCCCCTGCAGCGCCTGCGTGCCGACGAAGCTCGGAATGCTCAGCAGCACGCCGATCAGGCACACCACCGAGATCAGCGCGATTTTCCAGTTCTCGAAATAGAGCATGGTGAGCTCCGCCGGAGCCGGTCAGTCCTCGGTTACGAGGCCTTCTTTTCCTCTGCCGGCGCTTCGTCCTTGGCGGGCTCGGTCTTGGCCAAGATCTCCGAAATCATGCCGCGCACCAGGCGAACACGCACACCTTCGGCGATTTCGACCACCACCTCGCTATCGCTGACCACCTTCGTGATCGTGCCGATGATGCCGCCGGTCGTCACCACGCGGTCACCGCGCCTGATTGCGCTGAGCATTTCCTTGTGCTGCTTGACCTTCTTTTGCTGCGGGCGGATCAGCAGGAAGTAGAACACGACGAAGATCAGCACCAGCGGCAGGAGCTGCATCAGGCCGAAACCGGCATCTGCGCCGCCGGCAGCCTGGGCGAACGCGGGCGAAACGAACATCGAAACAACCTCCTGGAACCGCGGGACCGGCGGACTATAGCGGCCCCGACGCCAATTGCAATTACGGGCTTGGCGCCCGATGGAGGCCCGCCCCACGCCTTGCAAGCACCTGAATTTGCTTAATGAACTATCGTCCGAACATGTAGTTCGGGAACCACAGCGCGATGATCGGAAAGGCGAGCACAAGCGCCAGTCCGATGATCTGGATGATCATGAAATCGGACATGCCGCGGTAGATCGTACCGAGCCCCCATTGAGGCACGACCTGCTTGAGGTAGTAGGCAGACATGGCGACCGGCGGCGACAGGAAGGCGGTCTGCAAATTGACCGCGATGAGCACGCCGACCCACAGCATGTCGAACTTCAGAGCCTGAAGCACTGGATAAAAGATCGGCACGAACACCAGGATGATTGCGGGCCATTCGAACGGCCAGCCCAGCAGGAAGATCAACACCATGACGACGATCAGCACTGCCATCGGGGGCAGCGGCAGCGAGAGCAGCCAGTTGGTGATGACCTGGGCGCTGCCGAGCCGCGAGAACACGGCGCCGAACACATTCGATGCGACGGCGAGGAACAGCACCATGCTCGACGTCGTCATGGTCGCGAGCATGGCTTGCTTGAGCACGTCGAGGGTCATGCGCCGGTAGGCGATCGCTAGAAGGATGGCGCCCGACGCGCCGACCGCGGCCGCTTCGGTCGGCGTCGCGAGACCGCCGAGGATAGAGCCAAGGGTGAAGCCGATCAGGCAAGCGAGCGGAAAGATGCCGATGATCACCTCGCGGATCATGACCGACCAGGACTCGACGCGCTCCTCAATCGGGACCGGCGGGCCGAGCCGCGGATTGGCGAAGCTGCGGAACAGCGTGTAGGCAATGTACAGGCCTGCGAGCAGGAAGCCGGGCCCGAAGGCTGCGGCGTACAGCTTGGCGACCGACACACCGATCACCGGGCCCATGACGACAAGCATGACCGAAGGCGGAACGAGGATGCCGAGCGTTCCGCCCGCGGCGATTGCGCCCGAGGACAGGCGCGCATCGTACCCCGCCTTGATCATGACTGGCGCCGCCATGATGCCGAGCACGGTGACCGCCGCGCCAACGATGCCCGTCGCCATGGCGAAAACGGTCGCGGTCAGGATCACGACCAGATAGAGCGCACCGCGCACCGGTGCGAGCAAGTCGCGGAAGGCTTGAAATAGTCGCTCCATCAGGCCTGCACGCTCGGTGATGAAGCCCATAAAGATGAATAGCGGCACCGCCGCCAACGTCTCCTCCTTCATCAGACCGAGCGCTTGCAGAAAGGCGAGATCGAACACGCGCGCGCCGAGGCCGACGAAGCCGAAAACCAACGCCAGGAACAGCAGCGTGAAGGAAATCGGAAAGCCGATGAAGATCACGCCGATCAACAGAGCCAGCATGACCATGCCGAGGATCTCGTTGCCGCTCATAGTTCGATCTTCTCGGTCTTGGCGTAGAGTCGGCCGGTTCGCACTGCGTAGAGGCTCTTGAGCAGCTCGGAGACACCCTGGATCATCAGCAGGATGGCAGTCAGCGGCACAACGCCCTTGAGCGGCCAGATGATCGGCCGCCAGGCCGTCTGCTCGGAGCGCTCGCCGATGCTGTAGGAGTAGAGGAAGTCGTCGATGGTGGTGAAGGCGAGGAGCGCGAGCGCGGGAAAGAAGAACAGGATGTACGCGGTAGCATCGACCAGGCCCTTCGTGCGGTCGGAATACCTCTCCCAGAGCATGTCGGTGCGGATATGCGCGCCCTTCAGCAGCGTATAGGAGGCACCGAGCATGAAGATCGCGGCGTAAAGAATGTAGGTCAGGTCAAACGCCCAGATGGTCGGCGCATTGAAGACGTAACGGGCGATCACTTCATAGGTCACGCCGACGACGAGCGGAGCCACCAGCCACGACGTGACGGTCCCGATCCAGTCGGTGAAGCTGTCCACTGTGGCAATGACGCGGGCAAAGGCGGGCGAGGACTCGTCCACGTCTTTCAGATCCCCATGGAATGCTGCGTGATGCCGTTGAATCTCCCGGTCCGGGAACGGGAGGGGGGCACCCCCTCCCGTCGACCGGATGGCGA
>VGDO01000222.1 GCA_016869645.1 Alphaproteobacteria bacterium | reverse complement strand
CGAACGGCTGTCCGCGGCCGGCGCCAAGACCACCATGGCGATCTTCGGCCCGAGCGGCGTCGGCAAGACATCCTTACTGAAATCGCTGCCACCGGCCGAGACGCTCTGCATCGACCTCGAGGCGGGAATGAAGTCGGTCCAGGACTGGCCCGGCGACAGCATCCCGGTGCGCACTTTCGCCGACGCGCTCGACATCGGCTGCCTCGTCGGCGGGGTCAATCCATCCGCCGATCCAAGTGGCTTCTTCTCGGAGGCGCACTATCAGCACCTCGTGCAGACCTACCCCGATCTCGTTCAGATGATTGCGGGCAAGCGCATCGTCTTCGTCGACTCGATCACGGACCTGACGCGCCAGGCCATGGCCTGGGCGAAGACCCGGCCCGAGGCCTTCTCCGACAAGACCGGCAAGCCCGACACCCGCGGCGCCTACGGTCTGCTCGCCCGCGAGGTCATCGGCCTGCTCAAGCATCTGCAGCACGCTCAGGCCAAGACCGTGATCTTTGTCGGAATCCTCGAACGCGTCACCGACGAGTTCAACCGCACGACCTGGCAGCCGCAGATGGAAGGCGGCAAGGCCGGCCGCGAACTGCCCGGCATCGTGGATCAGGTCATCACCATGAGCCTGTTCGCGGCGGATGGGGACAGCTGGCGGCACGAGCCGGAGCGCGGCGAGGTCCGCCGCCTCGTCTGCCGCGCCGGCAACCCCTTCGCCCTGCCGGCGAAGGATCGCAGCGGCCGTCTCGATGTCACCGAGCCGCCCGACCTCGGCGCGCTGCTCGGCAAGATCAACTCAACCCGGAAAGGATGACGAGCCATGAGCTTCGACATGAACGACGCCGAGCCGCAGAAGAGCGGCGAACTGATCCCTGACGGCACCTTCGCCAAGATCACCATGACCATCCGGCCTGGCGGGGCCGACGGCCAGAGCGAGATCGACCGGGGGCTGCTCAAAGCGTCGAACACGCCCGGCAGCGACGTGCTGATGGTGGATGCCGAGTTCACCGTCGCCGAGGGCACGCACGTCCGGCGCAAGTTTTGGCAGATGTTCACCGTCTCGGGCGGCAAGGTCGACGAGCACGGCGTCTCCATCGGCTGGAAGATATCCAAGGGCAGCTTCCGCGCGATGATCGACAGTGCGCTCGGGCTCGATCCCAGCGACATGAGCGAAACGGCCAAGGCAAAGCGGATCCTGCGCGGTCTTGCCGATCTTAGTGGCATCACCTTCGTCGCCAAGCTCAAGGTCGAGCCCAGCGACGACCCGCGCTACGGCGACAGCAACAAGCTCGACCGCGTGGTTCTGCCGAGCGAACCCGAGTGGCGCAAGGTGATGGACGGCGAGGTTCTGCCGCCGAGCCCGAGCACCCGCGCGCGCCCGAAGGCTGCGTCATCCGTGCCGCCTGCAGCCCCGGCCTGGGGACAGTCTTCTGCGAAAGCGCCCGCAAGTACCGCGCCCGCCTGGAACCGGACGGTGCAACCGAGCGCGCCCCCGCCCGTAGCTTCGCCGTCAACGCCGAAGCCTGCCGTGACAGGACCGGCCTGGCTCAACACCTGACGGTCATGACGGCGGATGAGTGGCAGGCGCATGTGACGCGCGAGGCGGCGAAGGCGATGGGACAATGGCTCGAAGGACGCGGAAGGCTTCACCAGCCCATCGCCTCGCTCACGCTGGCCGATCTGGAAGCCATGGCGACGAACGCGATCTCGCGGTTCATCGTCCTGGCCTCGCACCGGATCAAGGATCAGCCGGACGACGCAGAGGACCTGACCCGGCTCTTGCTCGGGTAGGCGTCTGCGCCGTCTGCGGACGCGAGGCGCGGGGCTTCGGCTACGTCCACCAGATGCGCTGGGACCGCTTTCCTTATCACCGCTTCTGCTCGATGCGCTGCCTCGATGCCGGCGCGGCGCTCGCCAACAGGAACAACGGGATGATCGACAAAACCGACATGGAGACCCGAGCAATCAAGGAGGCGCGTCGGTTTCTCGCCGAGACGCTCACCGAGCTCGACCTGATGGCACCGTTCTACGACCGGAAGCCGGAAGAGATCGACCGCATCATCGAGGCCTGCGTCGACGGGTTTCGGGAGTCGATGCAGCGTCAGGTGGTCGCCCGCGATCCTCTCGACGATCCCTTGCCCTTTTAGAGACGACGAATAGCCATGACCAATGGAGAAATCTGGAGAGATATTCCGTCCCTGCCTGGCGTTCTCGCCAGCAATGAGGGACGTATCATGCTGGTCCCTTATCGTGGCGCGATGCCGCGCGGCGGGCAGCGTCCCTATGGCGGAACGCCGGCCTTTGGCGTTTGGAACAAGGCCGATGGGCGTTTTATCGTCACGATTGGCGACCGCACCTACAAGGTCGCCCGACTGGTAGCCGAGGCATTCCATGGCGGCCCGCCCTTCGAGGGCGCCGTGGTCATGCACCTCGATGAGAACGCAGCCAATAATCGCGCTGACAATCTGCGCTGGGGCACGCAGCAGGAGAATCTCAACGCGCCGGGGTTCCTGGACTACTGCCATTCGCGCACCGGCGACCAGCACCCCGCCGCTAAGGCTCGGGCGAGGTCGCGCCCATGATCGTCGATCTCAACCACGGCTCCGGCTTCGTCTATGGCCGCATCGGCGATGGGATCGGCGTGTCCGATCGGATCAATGCGCTGATCGACGAGGCTCTCGTGGCGCGCAACCGGCGTCAAAGGCCGCGCGACTATCTCGGCGGCAGCCGGATCGGCGAGCCCTGCGCGCGCAAGCTCGTCTACGAGGTGACCCATACGCCCAAGGATGAGGGCAAGGATTTTGATGGCGCGATCCTGCGCATCTTCGACGCCGGCCACCAGTTCGAGACGCTTTCGATTCGCTGGCTTCGCGGCGCGGGCTTCGACCTTCGCACCGAGCGCACCGACGGCGGTCAATTCGGCTTTGAGGCGGCGGGCGGCAAGCTGCGTGGCCACATCGACGGCGTGATCCTCGCCGGGCCGAACGTCGGACTGAAATGGCCGGCGCTCTGGGAGCACAAGGCGCTCGGCTCGAAGTCCTGGAACGATCTCGTCAAGCACGGCCTGGCGCTCTCGAAGCCGGTCTACTTCTCCCAGGTCCAGCTCTACATGGGCTACCTGGAACTGGAGACCGCCCTCGTCACGGCGCTGAACAAAGACACCCAGGCGCTCCACCACGAGGTCGTGCCGTTCGATCCGTCAAGCGCGCAGGCGCTGTCCGACAAGGCCGTCGATATCCTGCGCGCGGCGGAGGCCGGCGAGCTGCCACCCCGGATTGCGGCGAGCGCCGATTTCTTTCTGTGTCGGTTCTGTCCTTACGCTGCGCGCTGCTGGGAGGTCAGGGCATGACGATCACCCTCTCCGATGCCCAAGGCCGCGCCATCGCCGCAATTCGCGACTGGTACGAGACGCGGCGGCATGAGCAGCAGGTTTTTCGTCTCTTTGGCTATGCCGGCTGCGGAAAGACCACCATCACCGCCATGGCGATAGAGGCGCTGGGGCTGGAGCCGATGGCTCCGGGCGGCCTTGGCGGCGTGCTCTTTGCCGCCTTCACCGGCAAGGCCGCGCTGGTCATGACGCGCAAGGGTACACCCGCCCAGACCATCCACAGCCTCATCTACCGGGTTTCCGAGGCGACGCCCGAGGAGATCGCGCGCGTGGCCGAGGATCTGGGCTCGCTGCGCCGCGACCTGCCACGCATGGGGCCGGCCGAGCGGGACTTCGCAATGACCCGGATCGCCCAGCTCGAGCTACGCCTCGAGGACATCCACCAACCGAAGTTCCTGATCAACGAGCAGTCGACCCTGCGCGATGCGGACCTGCTCGTCCTCGACGAGGTCTCCATGGTCGGCGCGGACATGGCGCACGATCTGCTGGCCTTCGGCAAGCCGATCCTGGTGCTAGGCGATCCCGGCCAGTTGCCGCCGATCAAGGGCCTCGGCTTCTTCACCGAAGCAGCGCCTGACGTGATGCTGACCGAGGTGCATCGCCAGGCGGGCGACAGCGCCATCCTGCGGCTTGCCACCATGGCCCGCGAGGGTCTGCCGATACCGCCCGGCGCGCATGACGAGCATGTCTGGAAGATGTCGCGCCATGAGGTGGCGCCCGCGCAGATGCTGCAGGGCGGACAGGTGATCTGCGGCACCAACGCGACGCGGCGCTCCCTCAACACCGCGATGAAGCGCGCGGCCGGTTTCGGCGCCGACTATCCCACCGGGAGTGGCGAGAAAATCATCTGCCTCAAGAACCGCCACGATCTCGGGCTGATCAACGGCATGTTCCTGACCCTCGCCGACGTGCGGCAGGATCCGGGCGACGCCTTCGCCTTCAGCGCCATGGTCGAGACCGAGGACGGTCTGAGCATCGCCGGACGGCAATGCTTCTGGCGCGGCGAATACGCCGACCATGTCGCTTTCGATCCCGAGCGCGGACGGCGGGAATGGCAGGCACGGCGCGGTCTGATCGAGACCAGCTGGGGCTACGCGATCACCTGCCACAAGTCGCAGGGCTCGCAATGGGAGAACGTCGTCGTCTTTGACGACGGGTTCGGGCGCACCGCGGCCGATCGCAGTCGCTGGCTCTACACCGCGATCACGCGGGCCGAGAAGGGGCTGGTGATCCTTGCTTGACCTCAACGACGCGCCCCATCCGTCCTCGCGCCAAGTCCGCTACGACCTCGACGCCATCGTGGCCCGGCTGCGCGCAACGGCCGAATCCTGGGTGCCGCACCAGTTCCCGAACGGCCGGCGGGTCGGCGATGAGTGGCGCTTGGCCAATATCAAGGGCGCCGCGCCGCGCAAGCAGGGCAGTTGCGTCATCGCGCTCAAGGGCGAGCATGCCGGCGATTGGATCGACTTCGATGGCGGCCATGGCGGTGGTCCGCTCAGCGCGCTCGAAGAGGCGACGGGACTCAAGGGCCGCGATCTGTTTGCCCATGCGGCCGAGATGGTGGGCTGGTTGCCTGGCGCGCCCTCGCGGCAGGAACCGCAGGCCGCGGCGGCGAAGCCGGAGCGCGACACGGCGCGCGAGATCGCCTTCATCATGGAGCGGGCGGTTCCGCTGGCCGATACCCCAGCGGCCTACTATCTGCGCGGTCGCGGGCTTGCCTTCGACGGCGTGGCCGATCTGCTCGCGCACCATGACCTGACCCACTGGGAGACGAAATCAGGCTTCCCCGGGATGATCGCTGTGGTCCGCGACGTGGACGGCGAGTCCTTCGCCATTCATCGGACCTACCTGCAGGTTGCTGCGGATGCGCCCGATACGGTGACAAAAGCCGCCGTCTCCAAGCCACGCATGATGCTGGGCAGGGTGGCGGGCGGTGCGGTGCGGCTGGCCCCGATCAGCGATGCCGCCATCGTCCTCGGACTCTGCGAAGGGATCGAGACCGGCCTCGCCGTCATGACGTCCTGTCCCGGCCTGCCGGTGTGGGCGACGCTGTCGGCCACCAATCTTGAGCAGGTGAAGCTTCCGCCCGAAGCACACCGCATTGTCATTCTCGCCGACCATGATGCATCGGGCGCCGGCGCTCGTGCGGCGGAGACGGCAGCGCGCCGGTTGCGGGCCGAGGGGCGACAGGTCGCGATCGCGCTTCCCACCAGGCCGGGCGACGATTTCAACGACGTGCTCTTGCGCGACGGACCGGAGGCGGTGGCGGCGATCGTCCAGGCGGCACTCACCGCGAAGGATGATAAGGACGAGGCCCTCACGCCCGATGCGACCGGCCGCCATCTGCCCGTCGGCTTTGTTGCGCCGGCCGAAACCCTTCCAGCACTGCGTGCGGATGACGGCGATCTCTCCCGCGCCGTCGATCGGGCCTGGAGCCTGCTCCTGCAATCCAACCGCTCGCCTTGGATATTCCGCTCGGGCGGGCTGCCGACCTGGATCGTGCCCGACGACGAAGGCCGTCCTGTCGCCGTAACGATCACCGACGAGCGCCTGCGCCACATGCTGGCCAAGCTCGCGGTCTGGCGTCGCATGGGTCGCAGCGGCGACGTGGTGCCGGCCCATCCGCCCACGGCGGTGATCAAATCGATCCTGGCAACGCCCGATCCCGGTCTGCCGGTGCTCTCCGGCATCGTCACCACGCCGGTGTTCGGCCGCGGTGGCACGCTGTTGACCGAGTCCGGATATCACCCCGACGCCAGGCTGTTCTATCGCCCGACACCCGGGTTCACGGTGCCAACAATCCCCGACTGCCCCACGGCCAACGACATCACTCAGGCGCGCTCGCTGCTGCTCGACGATCTCTTGGGCGACTTCCCCTTCACATCGCTCGCCGAGCGCGCCCACGCCGTGTCGCTGCTGCTTCTGGGCTTCCTGCGCGCCATGGTCGATGGGCCGACGCCGCTGCACCTGATCGAGAAGCCCGCTCCCGGCACCGGCGCAACGCTGATGGTCGACGCGATTGCCACCATTCTGACCGGCTCCGGTGCCTCCGTCATGACCGAGGCCAGTGACGATGAGGAATGGCGTAAACGGGTCACCGCAAAACTGCGGCAGATTCCAGCGCTGCTGCTGATCGACAACATCCACCACAAGCTCGACAGCTCAGCGCTGGCCGCAGCGCTGACCGCGCCGTTCTGGGAGGACCGCATTCTCGGGGTCTCCGAGATGACGCGCCTGCCAATCCGCTGCATCTGGATCGTCACCGGAAACAACCCCGAGTTCTCCAACGAGATGGCCCGCCGCCTCGTGCGCATCAGGCTCGATGCTCGCGTCGATCAGCCGTGGCGGCGCGAGGGCTTCCGCCACCCCGATCTGATGATCTGGGTACGCACCAATCGCGCCCGTCTCGTCGCCGCCTGCCTCATCCTCTGCCGTGCCTGGATCGCTGCCGGACGGCCGCAGGGCACACGCAGCATCGGCAGTTACGAGTCCTGGGCGCAGACGCTGGGCGGTGTGCTCGAGGTCGCCGGCATCGACGGCTTCCTCGGCAATCTCGACGAGATGATGGAGGCGTCCGATGGCGAGGGCGCCGTCTGGCGCAGCTTCGTGTCGGCCTGGTGGGACCGGTTCGGGACGGCGGAGGTCAGCACGAGCGATCTCTATGAGTTGGCGCAGGTGAGCGAACCGCCGCTGCCGCTGGGGTTCGGCAATGACCGGTCGCAACGCATCCGGCTAGGGAAGGCCTTGGGACGCATGCGCGACCGCATGTTCAGGCTGCGCCAAGCCGTCGTCCGCATCGAAGCCTCTGGCACCTATCAAGGGGCACAGCGGTGGCGTCTCGTCTTAGATGAAAAAACAGGCACGGATGAACATTCACAACATTCACCGAAGCCGGCCGAGCCCGTGAATGTCGTGAATGTTGGTGAATGTTCTTACAGCAACATTCACGAGCCTAAACCTATGGAAAGATTGGTCTCCGGCCAATCCGGTGAATGTCGTGAATGTTTTTCTAACCCTTACACATGTGCGGACGCGCGCGCGCCTGTGAAGGAGACCACGGGAAAACATTCACCACATTCACGACATTCACCGGACCCAGGAAACTCGAGGGTTTCCGACGGTGAATATCCCGGTGAATGTCAGGGCGGACATTCACCGATCCCAAATCCGCCCGCCTGGCTGGAGGACGTGCCGTGATGCGCGCTCCGCAGGCGACCGGGCCGCCTGACGCAGCCCAAACCAAAGAACCGGACGACGACGGCCAGCTCCGTCAAGAACCAAGCCGTCGCCGTCCTGACCACGACCATCCCCTCAACGGAGATCATCATGGCTGCGACGACTCTGACTTTACCTGCCAGCGAAGCAAGCGCGCCGGCGACCATGCCACTACCGACGCCCGGCGGCGCCCTCTTGGCCCTCGACCTGGGCACCACCACCGGCTGGGCACTGCGGACCGGCGACGGCACGATTGCCAGCGGCACGGTCTCGTTCCGCCCGAACCGCTATGACGGCGGCGGCATGCGCTACCTGCGCTTCACCAACTGGCTGACGGAGCTCGACCGGCTGTCCGGTCCGATCGCCGCCATCTGGTTCGAGGAGGTGCGTCGTCACGCCGGCACTGACGCGGCGCACGTGTTTGGGGGTCTCATCGCGACGCTGACGACATGGGCCGAGTTGCGCGGGGTGCCTTACGCAGGCGTGCCCGTGGGGACATGGAAACGGTGCCTATGCGGCAAGGGCAATGCCGACAAGGCGGCCGTCATAGCCGCGATCCGCGCTCGCGGGTTCGATCCCGGCGACGACAACGAAGCAGACGCGCTCGCCATCCTGCTGTGGGTCACGGAAACGAACGGAGGCCTGCGATGAGCGGGAAGGCCATGCTCAACCATGCGGCCGAGGTCGTGGCCGACCGCAGTGCTGCTTACGGCGCGCCGTCAAAGGCGATGGAGCTCCTGGCGAAGCGCTGGTCGATCACACTCGGGCACCCCGTGACGCCGGCGCAGGCCGTGCTGTGCCTGATAGACCTGAAGCTCACGCGCCTCGCGCACGATCCCAGGCACCAGGATTCGATCCTCGATATCGCGGGCTACGCCGCTGTCTTGCATGAGGTCACCCGATGAGATGGGCGCCGCGAGGTTACGGCGGTGCGCGTCGTCCGCCCGAGCAGGTCAAGCGCGATGGCTGGCGCGAGCAAGGCGTATTGGTGGTCGAGAAAAACGACGAGCGGCTAACCTGGCCCGAGCGCGAACTGATCCGCCAACTCGGCGAGAAACTCTACGGCGACAATCACAAACGACAGGAGGCCACGCATGAATGACTGGACCCCTGCCATGGTTGAGGAACGGCTCATCGAGGCGGCGGCCGTTCTGCGGCGTCTGCCTTCGGTGCGCATGAG
>VGDO01000221.1 GCA_016869645.1 Alphaproteobacteria bacterium | reverse complement strand
ATGCCAAATCCAAATGTCCCGCGAAACGCCTGAAACCAAGCGATCCTGCGGCTTTCGGCCATGCCTACCTCGTCAAATCACCCACTCGTTTTCCTGATGAGCCTTTTTTTGTTCGGCGATTTAGCTGCGCGCATCGCAATTTTTGGCAGTCGGCGTCGAAACTGACTGGCGCAAACTCGCCCGTTGTCCGCACGCCCTGCCGAATGGCCGCTAGCCTACATCCCCGTGGCGACCTGTCAAATCAGCGAGGATTCGCGAGGGATTCGACCTGTGGTCCTTGGCCCGGTCGCATTTTCCAACGGCGACGATGATGTCGATTCGGAGCTCGGCAGATCGCCGTCTTAACCATGTCCGGCATCCTGCATCGGCTACCCGATGCCGAAATGCCGCCTGATGCCGCCCATCTGATCGACCAGGCGCACGCGCGCCGGTTCAAGCTCCGCGGTCAAGGCTCCGGCCTTGGCCCAGGCGCCTTGATCGATGGCTTGCTGTATTCGCGAAAAGAGGCTGCTGATCTCGTGCGCACCGAGGGACAAGGTCGCTCCTTTCATGGCGTGAGCAACCGAGCGCGCAGCGCGAACCTCCCCGCGCGAAATCGCAGCGATGAGCTGCTCGACGTTCGTCCCGAGGCTATCGACAAAGTCGATCATCATACGGGCGACGTCTCGATCGAGTTGCCCGACCGTCTCCAACAGGGTCGAGAGGTCGATCACCTTGGTGTCGAGGTATCCGATCACGCCGGCAACGTCGTCCGCAGGTTGTGCCACTGGCTTGCCGACATCGGCGAGCGACGGGCGCGCGGTAGCGGGTCCCGTGCTCCCCGCGAGCAATCGATGCGCGGACGCCATCTGAGCGAGAGCAACACAGGTCCACAGCTTTTTCGCCGGGACCGGGTTCGCCATCGTGCCGAGGAGATCGATGCCGTCGGCTGACGCTGAGGTCAGACCGAGCACGGCGGTCGCCGAGTGTGGAGCCGTGACGACGACCGCCTGGTTAGGCTGCAAGGCGCCGATGCGCCGGGCCCAATCACTGACGTTCGGCGCGCCCCGACGGCCGTTTACCAGGACGATGTCCGGCTTGCATGCCGCGAATTCCTTTCCGTTCAGATCGGCGCCGTCCGGCACCTGCACGATCTCGCGCACGCCACCGGCTGCGAGCGTCGCTTCGATCGAGGCACCCTCGTCTTCGTCGTAGCCGACGAGCATGACCCTGGCGTCGCCGATATCGTAGCGTGGGCGAAGCGGCGGGCATTTCTCGACGCCGAGCGGCAACTCGAACCAGAAGGTCGACCCCGATGCGATCATCGACTTCACGCCGATGTCGCCACCCATCAAGTCGCAGAGGCTCTTGCAGATCGGCAGGCCGAGACCGCCGTCGGTCGCCGGCATCGACGAGCTGGTCTGTGAAAGGGGACTGAACAGATTGACCTGTTGCGCGGCACCGATGCCGATTCCGGAATCCTCGATCTCGAAGCGCAATCGGACGCCGGCGTCCAGACGATCGACAGTTTTCACGCGGAAGACAACGTGCCCGGTCTCGGTGAATTTGACGGCGTTGCTTCCGATGTTGACCAGGATCTGACGCAGACGGCTCGGGTCGCCGAACACGGACTCGGGTAGGCCGCGCTCGAGCCGAAGCAGCAGCTTGAGGTTCTTCTGTTCAGCCTTCGGCCTGAGCTGCTCGAGCACGCTTTCGACGACGTCGAGCAGCTCGAAGGCAATGGGCTCGGCCTGCTGCCTTCCAGCTTGCGACCTCGACGGTTCGTGCTCGTCGTGGGGATGCGCCAAGTCGATCTCACGGAGTGAGAACCCGCATTCTTGCACTTTTTCGGGAAATTGACAGGCCGGTCGCGTTGATGAGTGGCTTTGCACGCGCTCGCCTGGCCATCTAGCGTCTTGCATCGGCTGTCCAGCCATGCGTCAGTTGTGTTTTTCCACGGGGGGCCTTGGGCACGCATGTCGGTCAAGACGCTGCAGTTTCTGATCCCAGACGCGATCAATCAGCTCAAGTCGGATGTCGAGCGCCGCGCGGCGGGAAAGGGCGCGGAGTTCCACATTTTCCGCACCGACGATCCCGACGACATCCCAAAGGAACTGTGGGAGCGTGCGGACGCCTTGCTGGTGTGGCTTGCGATGCCGATCAACAAGGACGTGATCGGGCGGCTGAAGCGCGCGCGGCTCGTCGTGCGCGGCGGGGTCGGCTACGACCATATCGACGGTAAATCGCTGGGCGAGGCGGGCATTCCGCTGTGCAATGTGCCGGACTACGGCACGACCGACGTGGCCGACATGGCGATGGCGCTGATGCTCGCATTGGCGCGCGGCATCACCTTCTATCACGAGGCGCTGCGTGCCGATATCAAGGCGGGCTGGTCGTCCAAGGCGGCGCCGATCGTGCGGCGCATCCGCGGCCAGCGCTTCGGCGTGGTCGGCCTCGGCCGCATCGGCACGGCGACCGCATTGCGCGCCAAGGCGATGGGCTGCCACGTGATGGCCTACGATCCCTATATGCCGTGGGGCCATGAGCTCGCGGTCGGCGTCGAACGCATGCCGTCGCTCGAGGCGCTGCTCAAGGCGAGCGACGTCGTCACCTTGCACACGCCGTTGACCGACGAGACGCGCCACCTGATCGACGGGCGCGCGTTTTCCGTGATGAAGCGCAATGCCATCCTCATCAACACGTCGCGCGGGCCGGTGATCGACATCGATGCGCTCCACGAAGCGCTCAGGAAGCGCCGCATCGCGGGCGCCGGCATCGACGTCATGCCCGACGAGCCGCCATCGCCCGACCATCCCCTGATCCGTGCCTATCACGAGGGGGCAGCCTGGCTGAACGGGCGGCTGATCCTGGCGCCGCACGCGGCCTGGTACACGCCCGAGAGCGACGAGGATCTGCGCCGCAAGCTGGTCGAGACGGCGATGGCCTACATGCGCCACGGCGAGCTGAGGAACTGCGTGAACCTGCAGTGGCTGACCCGGCGCCGCTGATGTCAGCCGGCGCAAATCGCCTTGAGCGCGCGCCGCGCATGAGCCGCATGACGGGGCGGTCCGGTCGGCCTCAGGCTCCGCCTCCGCCTCCGCCTCCGCCTTATCCGCATCGCCGGCGATCTTGATCGATTCATTGCCAGGTCGCAACGACGAACGGGTCGCTCAGCTTCTGCGCCACTGCCTTGAAAACAGGCAATTTAGCGCGGAGTTGCCGGTAGACGGCGCTGTGCGGGCCGGGTTAAATGGTGCCATCGGTCGGTCCATCGGCCCCACGATCTGAACCGGGGGCCGAGCATCTGGGAGAGGGGGGAGAATGGCATCGGTCGATATTCGCGGCGTCGAGAAGCAGTTCGGCGCCACCAAGGTGATCCACGGCATCGACATCAGCATCGCCGATGAGGAATTCGTGGTCCTGGTCGGCCCGTCGGGCTGTGGCAAGTCGACCCTGCTGCGCATGATCGCCGGCCTCGAGGAGATCACCAACGGCGAGATCGCGATTGGCGGCAACGTGGTCAACAATGTGCCGCCCAAGGACCGCGACATCGCCATGGTATTCCAGAACTACGCGCTCTATCCGCATATGACCGTTCGCGAGAACATGGCGTTCAGCCTCAAGCTGAGGAAGGCCGAGAAAAGCGTGATCGACGACCGCGTGCACAAGGCCGCCGACATCCTCGGCCTCAAGCCCTTCCTCGACCGCTATCCGCGCCAGCTCTCGGGCGGCCAGCGCCAGCGCGTCGCCATGGGCCGCGCCATCGTGCGCGACCCGCAGGTGTTCCTGTTCGACGAGCCGCTGTCGAACCTCGACGCCAAGCTGCGCGTCCAGATGCGCACCGAGATCAAGGCGCTGCACCAGCGCCTGCGCACGACCTCCGTCTACGTGACGCACGACCAGGTCGAGGCCATGACCATGGCCGACCGCATCGTCGTCATGCATGACGGCATCGTCGAGCAGGTCGGCACGCCGCTCGATCTCTACGACCACCCGGCCAACACCTTCGTCGCCGGCTTCATCGGCTCGCCCGCCATGAATTTCGTCGAGGGCACGCTGAAGCGCGCGGGCGGTCGTTCGCATGTCCAGGTGGCCGGCGTCGGCAACGCCGGCACGGTCGAACTGCCGGTGCCCGATGCGGTCGGCGGCCAGGACGGTCAGAAGGTGATCTATGGCGCGCGGCCGGAGCATCTCGACCTCGCCCATGACGGCGCTGGCGTGCCGGCCAAGGTGATCGTCGTCGAGCCGACCGGCGCCGACACGCAGGTGTTTGCCGAGATGGCGGGCCGGCAGATCTCCGCCGTGTTCGGCGAGCGTCACGACTTCAAGCCGGATCAGATCATCCGCTTGCAGCCCAGGCAGGCCAGCATTCATCTGTTCGACGCCGCCTCCGGCCGGCATCTCTGAGATCAACCGGCCGTGTCCGCGGCCGGCCTTGAAACCATGACAACACGCGTGAGGGAGAAACGACACATGATCAATATCACGAGACGCGACACATTGAAGATCGGCGCCGGCGCCGCGGCTGGCGCCACGCTGTTCGGCACCGGCGCGCTGGGCGCCGAGGCGAAGTGGGAAAGCAAGCCCGAGAAGGGCGCATCGCTGCGCGTGCTCCGGCCCGCCAAGTTCGTCCAGGGCGACGAGACCCTGTGGCTCGAGAACACCAAGAAGTTCGAGGCACAGACCGGGGTCAAGGTGCGCGTTGACTCCGAGGGCTGGGAAGACCTGCGGCCGAAGTCGGCGGTTGCCGCCAATGTCGGCAAGGGGCCGGACATCGTCTATGGCTGGTACGACGACGCCCATCAGTACCCGGAGAAGCTGGTCGATGTGACCGACGTGGCGACCTATCTCGGCAACAAGTACGGCGGCTGGTTCGACGTGTGCAAGAAATACGGTATGCGGCGCAACCGCTGGATCTCCGTGCCGCTCGGCGCGCCGGGCTCGAAGATCAATTATCGCATTTCCTGGGTGAAGGAAGCGGGCTTCGACAGCGTGCCGCGCGACCTGCCTGGCTTCCTCAAGCTCTGCCAGGCGCTCAAGGCCAAAGGCCATCCGGCCGGCTTCGCGCTCGGCAATGCGGTCGGCGACGCCAATGGCTGGTGCCACTGGCTCGTCTGGTCGCATGGCGGCAAGATGGTCGACGACAAGGACAACGTCGTCATCAACAGCCCGCAGACCGTCGCCGCGCTCGAGTACGTCAAGGAGCTTTACGCGACCTTCATTCCAGGCACGCTGAGCTGGCTCGACCCGAGCAACAACAAGGCGTTCCTCGACGGCCAGGTCGGCCTGACGGGCAACGGCATCTCGATCTACTACGCCGCGAAGACCTCGCAGGATCCGGCGATCCGCAGGATCGCCGACGACATGGATCACGCCCAGTACCCGATCGGGCCGGTCGGGCGGCCGACGGAGGTCAACCTCGTCGTGCCGGCGATGATCTTCAAGTACTCGAAGTTCCCGAACGCGGCAAAGGACTACATCCGCTTCATGATGGAGGAAGAACAATACGCGCCGTGGGCGACCGCCTCGATCGGCTATTTCAGCCATCCGCTCGCGGCTTACGACAAGCTGCCGATCTGGACGGCCGATCCGAAGCACACACCCTATCGCGACACGATGCGCACCATGCAGTGGACGAGCTACTCCGGCAGCCTGGGCTATGCCTCGGCCGGCGTGCTCGCCGACTTCGTCATGGTCAACATGGTGGCGTCCGTGTGCTCGGGCTCCAAGTCGCCGAAGGACGCGGCCGCCGAAGCGCAGAAGCGCGCTGAGCGGTACTACAAGGTCTAGGCGACATCATCGCGGCGGGGTGATCCTCGGGGTTGCCCCGCCTTCATTTTACGGGCGCTCGTCGAATCAATGGCGATTCTCGTTCAACGCAATGGCGTCCGGCGCGGCCGCACGCTGCTCGAGCTGCTCGACGACCGACGCGTTCTGTCTTTCCTGTTCATGCTGCCGGCCGGCGGGCTTCTGCTGATCTTCCTGACTTATCCGCTCGGCCTCGGCATCTGGCTCGGCTTCACCGACACGAAGATCGGGCGTCCGGGCATCTTCACCGGGCTGGAGAACTACGTCTCGCTGTTCCAGGACAGCGTGTTCCTGCTCTCCGTCTTCAACACCATCTTGTATACCTCGGTCGCCACGGTGCTGAAGTTCGGGCTGGGGCTCTGGCTCGCGCTGCTCCTCAACAACTCAATGCCATTCAAGGCGTTCATCCGCGCCATCGTGCTGCTGCCCTATATCGTTCCGACGGTGCTGTCGGCGATCGCCTTCTGGTGGATCTACGACGCGCAGTTCTCGATCATCTCCTATGTGCTGGTCGAGCTGGGCTGGATCGATACCTATATCGACTTCCTGGGCCAGCCCAATGCGGCGCGCGCCTCGCTGATCGCGGCCAATGTCTGGCGCGGCATCCCCTTCGTCGCGATCTGCCTGCTTGCCGGGCTGCAGACCATCTCGCCCTCGCTCTACGAGGCGGCCGCGATCGACGGCGCCAATGCCTGGAACCGCTTCCGGCACGTCACCGTGCCCATGCTGATGCCGATCCTCTCGGTCGTGCTCACCTTCTCCGTGCTGTTCACCTTCACCGACTTCCAGCTCATCTATGCGATCACGCGCGGCGGCCCGGTCAACGCCACGCACCTGATGGCGACCCTCGCCTTCCAGCGCGCCATACCGGGCGGGCAGCTCGGCGAGGGAGCCGCCATCGCGACCGCGATGATCCCTTTCCTCATCTTCGCAACGTTGTTCAGCTACTACGGCCTGCAGCGCCGCAAGTGGCAACAGGGCGGCCGCGATGACTGATGGCGCCCAAAATGTCGGGGCCCGGACCGCGGCTCCGCGACACCAGATCACCGATACCCAGGGCATGGGGTACCTCTCGACGCTGCCGCGCCGCGTCGTGACCGTCTACATCCCGCTCGCGATCTTCCTCTTCGTGCTGCTCTTCCCGTTCTATTGGATGGCCGTCACGACGTTCAAGCCGAACGACGAGCTCTACAATTTCCGGGCGCACAACCCGTTTTGGATCGCCAAGCCGACGCTCGCCAATGTCGAGAAGCTGCTGTTCCAGACTTCATATCCGGAGTGGCTGTGGAACACCATGGTGGTCGCGGTCAGCGCCACCTTCCTGTCGATCTTCGCCAGCGTGCTTGCGGCCTACGCCATCGTGCGCCTGCGCTTCCACGGCGCCGAGCCGGTCGGCCTCGCGATCTTCCTCGCCTATCTCGTGCCGCCGAGCATCCTGTTCATCCCGCTCGCGACCATGGTCTATGGCCTCGATCTCTACGACACCAACTGGGCGCTCATTCTCACCTATCCGACCTTTCTCATCCCGTTCTGCACCTGGCTGCTCATGGGATATTTCAAATCGATCCCCTATGAGCTCGAGGAGTGCGCGCTGATCGACGGCGCGACGCGCATCCAGATCCTGTGGAAAATCACCCTGCCGCTCGCCGTGCCGGGCCTGATCTCGGCCGGCATCTTCGCCTTCACGCTGTCGTGGAATGAGTTCATCTACGCGCTGGCCTTCATCTCCTCCTCGGAGCAGAAGACGGTTCCGGTCGGCGTGTTGACCCAGCTCGTGGAGGGCGATGTCTATCATTGGGGCGCCTTGATGGCGGGCGCGCTGTTCGGTTCCCTGCCGGTCGCGATCCTCTACTCGTTCTTCGTCGAGCACTACGTGTCGAGCCTCACCGGCGCCGTGAAGGAGTAGGAAGTCGCCATGAAGGTCGTCGTCACCGGCGCCGCCGGGTTTCTCGGTCAGAAGCTTGCCAAGGCGCTGCTCCAGCGCGGTCACCTGGTCGGTCCCAGCGGCCAGGAAGAGGCGATCGACCGGCTGACGCTGTTCGACGTCGTCGAAGCGCGCAATCCTCAGGTCGGCGACAACCGCGTCGAGATCGTCACCGGCGAGATCTCCGACCGCAAGCTGATCGCCCAGACCATCGATGCCAAGACCGGCAGCGTGTTCCACTTCGCCTCGATCGTCAGCGCCGGCGCGGAGGCCGACTTCGATCTCGGCTACCGCGTCAACCTCGAGGGCGCGCTCGCCGTGCTCGACGCCTGCCGCGCGCTGCCTCACAAGCCACGCCTCGTCTTCACCAGCTCGCTCGCGACCTATGGCGGCGAATTCAACCAGGAAGTCGACGACGAGACGCCGCAGACGCCGCAGACCTCCTACGGCACGCAGAAGGCGATCGGCGAGCTGCTGATCAACGACTACAGCCGCAAGGGCTTCCTCGACGGCCGTTCGCTCAAGCTGCCGACCATCGTGGTCAGGCCGGGCAAGCCCAACAAGGCGGCCTCGACCTTCGCCAGCAGCATCATCCGCGAGCCCTTGCAGGGCGAGCACACGATCTGCCCGGTCGATCCATCCGTCCGCATGGCCTTCCTGTCGCCGCGCCGCACGGTGCAGGCCTTCATCCATGCCCATGACCTGCCGGGCGAGGCCTGGGGCCCGTGGCGCTCGTGCAACCTGCCGGCGATCGACGCGACGATCCAGGACATGGTCGAGGCACTGCGCCGGGTCGCCGGCGAGGCGCCGCTCACGCGCATCAAGTGGCAGCCCGACCCGGTGATTCAGCGCATCGTCGCGACCTGGCCCGGCCGCTTCGGCTGGGACAAGGCCAGGCGCCTGGGATTTCAGCCCGATGGCAGCCTGGACGAAATTATCAAGAACTTCATCGAGGACGATCTGGCGCGGGCGTGAGCCCCCGTACAAATACCGCGCTGTGACATTTGATACGGCCAGGGCGGGAAGGTCGACGAATCCGAGCCCCTAGTCTGAACTTTGCCCCATTTTCGAGCTAAGCAATTGAAAGTGCGGGGATTTTGGCTTTGACGGTAGTCATGTAATTTGTTTGAGGGGCTTGACAGGCTGGTTGTGCCGTGATTCAAGCTGCACAT
>VGDO01000220.1 GCA_016869645.1 Alphaproteobacteria bacterium | reverse complement strand
AGCAGGATCTGACGTTCGATGGATGGCGAGGTCGCGATGCGATCCTCCATCGACGGGTCGGCCGCGTCGTCGTCGGATATGGCAACTGGCGACAGACCGCTGCATGCTTGGTGAAAGAGCTTGAAAAGCAGCAGCTTTGCATCGTCTTCGTTGTCCAACAGTTGCCTGTCGGCCAGGACGATCTCGAGGAACTGACGAATGTAGTTGTCGCCACTTTCCTGCGATCCTGTCAGGGAGCGGGCGTACCGGCGAAGGTGCGGAAGCACGCGAGAGATCGCATCGGTTTTCGGCATCATGACCTCCACTGCCTATGCTGTGCCCGGCGCCTCGTCTCGTGTCACCTCCCGGTGACGGCGCGACGCGCTCAAACATGATTTCAAAGATTGGTTGTCCGCCCTCAATTGCCTTTGAGCATATCGAGCGGCCTGAACCGACCGGGGTGACAACGTTGTGTCAAACTCCAAGCCCATGATCTCACAGCGCCTTTCTGCCGAAGCGCGTCGAACGCCCCGGCCGGCCGAGGCGCGCCTGCCTGGGTGGCAGACGCGTGCACTCTAGCCGCGGTCAGGGCCACCCCATGAGGGGGATGACTACTGAATAGGCTTCTGGAAATTACCTACGGAATCTTCCGGTCGGCTTTTCGGGGCGCCCGCCCAATCCGCGCCGACGGGCCGGCTCAGGCCTCTTCCGAGGCGATGCCGTGGCGGACGGCGTATCGCACGAGACCCGCCAGGTCGTGGATCCGCAGTCGTGCCATCAACCGAACGCGGTGAGCCTCTATGGTCTTCACGCTGGAATTCAGCGTTCGGGCGATCTGCTTGGTCGATTTGCCTTCCGCGATGAGCTGCAGGATCTCGCGTTGCCGCGCGGTCAGTAGGTCGGGCGAATTGGGCCGCTCGGGGGCGTGACTGAGAAAGGGTGCGATGACATGCTTGGAGATCGCGGGGCTGAGAAAGTAGCCGCCGCGACTGACCGATTCGAGTGCCAGCCGGAGCTCGTGCGGCGGGGCGCCCTTCAGGACATATCCCGACACGCCCGCGCGAAACGCGGCATGGACGTGCTGTTTGCCGGTATGCATCGACAGCACGATGACGCGCACATCGGGCAGCGTCGCGACGATCTGACGGGTCGCGTCCAGGCCGTTCCGGCCCGGCATCGAAATGTCCATCAGCACCATGTCCGGGCGAAGTTGCGTGGACAGCTCGACCGCCTCTTCCCCGTTGCTCGCTTCGGCGACCACTTTGATGTCGGCGAACTCGTCGAGCAGTGTCCGAAAGCCGGCGCGCACGATCAGCTGATCTTCGGCGATTATGATTCGAAGAGGCGTCATCGAAGCACCGGCAATCGATCGATCCGGCGTCCTCATGGCACTGGCCGGCAAGGGGACCATAGCACGAACGGCAGCGATTGGCCTCACCCCGTACCCCGCTGCGGGCCGCCCGGTCGGGCGGCCCGCCCACGGTCACGTCAGAGATAGAACGGCGGTACCTTGTAGTAGCTGTGCAGGCGGCGATCCCAATCGGCCGTACCAAGATCGACTGGCTCGTCGCGCTTGTAGCTCGGCGCGCCTTCGAGCGCCTTCTTGTCCAGATTGACGACGTATCCGCCCTGGTTCGTGTCGTACTTGAGGACCGACCAGGGGAGCGGATGGTGTTGGTCGCCGATGCCGAGGAAGCCGCCGAAGGACATGACCGCGTAGGCCACCCGGCCGCTTCGCTTGTCGATCATGACGTTCTCAACCGAGCCGAGCTTGTCGCCCTTGGTGTTGTAGACGGAGGTGCCTTCCACCTTGTCGGCGGCGATGAGGTCGTAGGTTTCCCTGGATTCCAGATTGCTTGCGGGTTGTGCCATTGGATCATTCTCCCTTGTTGCAGGAATCGGTCGTGCCCGCATCGGGCGACGGCCGAAAGGCGCGACTGGCGTAGAGCCTGGCGGCGCGCATGCGAGGTGCCGGCCTCGTCGCGGATATCGGCTGGCTGGGAGGCCGTGCCTCGCGGTGGTCCGTCCGGCGCCCGAGACACCTCGGACGCCGGACCGGCCGAATGGAGTTCGCGATGAAGCTCGCTGGGTTCTAGCGCTCGAGCTTGAACTCCGGCATGGACTTCATCTGCTCCTTGTCGACGGAGACATAGGCGCGCACTTCCCGATTGTCGACGTGGCGGAAGGTGACATCGCTCCACGACAGCGCCACGTTGCGCTCGCCCAATCCGAGCACGCCTCCGACGCCGACCACGAGACGGTCGACCTTGCCGTCCTTCGACAGCAGGATCTCCTTGATCTCACCGATGGTTTCCTCGGTCATGTTGCGCACGTTCATGCCCACGAGCTTGCTCGCGCGCATGCCGTCGGCCGCGGCCGTCATCCCGGCCGTGCTCGGTGCGGTCGTGCTCGGCGAGGTCGCCGTGCGGGTGCGTGTCGTGTCGGTTGCTGCGGTCTGCGAGGTATCGCGCGAGCGGAACACCTTGCCCATGTCGCCGGCATCGGCGTACTTGTATGGCGGCAGCCCCGCAAGCTGCTCCTTCGTTGTGTTGACCGTCACCTTCTCGCCGTTCTGCGTGATCGTCAACGAGCGCCACGGAATTGCAACCTCGCGTTCGCCGACGCCCAGGAAACCGCCGACCCCGACGATGACCGCCTGGGTCCTGCCGTCCTGGCCGAGCATGACGGACTTGATCTCGCCGACCGTCTCGCCCTGGGCATTCTGAATGTTGCGCCCGATCAGCTTCTCGGCGCTGACCGCATCAGGCGCTTGAACGGACGAGGCGCCGGCGCGCGCCGCCGCTGGCGGGGTAGGCGACGTCGACTGGGCGAGCGCCGGTGTCACCGCTCCAAGCGCCAGGCCGGTCGCCACGATCAGAATTCGTCTCATGTTCAATTCCTCCAACTTCAATATATGGCCATTCCGACCAGGGTGGCGCAAGCGGACTTTGATGAGCGCTCAGGTCAGCTTCAGCGCGGCACGGACCCGCACGGCGAGCTGGTCGGGGCTGCCTGACGCATCGAAGATGCGCCAGTCCGGCTCGTCAGGCCCCGGCGGCCTCGTTTCGGCGATCTGCCGGCGCACCACCTCGACCGTTGCGTCGGAAGCGTCGCCGCGGCGGGCGGCAACGCGCGCTTCGAGCTTCGCTTGCGGCGCATTCAGCCAGATGCCGCTGAAAGCCACCCCGGCCCGGGCGGCCACGGCGCCGAGCGAGCGTCGGCGCGCCGCGGTGCCGAACACCGCATCGGCAATGACGGAGTGGCCGGCTGCAAGAGCCACGCCCGCGCGGCGCTCGAGCTCAACAAAGACTCGGTCCGACACCGTGGAGGTATAGGCATGCGACGGCAGCGCGGTCGTTTCCTCAACCCCCATCAGTTGTTTGCGAATGACGTCGCTGCGGGGAATGACCGCCCCGGGTGCCGCGCCGAGATGGGATGCCACGAGGCGGGCCAGCGTCGTCTTGCCTGTGCCCGACGGACCGGCAATCGCGATCAGCCGGGGTGCGGGCGGTTGCAGATAGCCGAGTGCACGCGCCAGATAGAGACGCGCTTCGTCGCGCTTTGCCGCGCTCTCCGCCGGCGCCAGGGTCGGCGTCGCCGCCGTGCTAGCGGCGACATGCGCGCGAATCGCGGCGCGGCATGACAGGAAGAGAGGCAGGGCGGCGAGCGCCGGCAGGTCCTCGGGCCGGCGTTCCAGATACCGATTGAGCACCGCCGCCGCTTGGGTGCGCAGCTCATACCGGTCGAGATCCATGATCAGGAATGCGAGATCGTAGAAGGTGTCGGTGCAGGCGAACTCGTCGTTGAATTCGATGGCGTCGAAGGGCGTCGGCTTGCCGTCGAACATGCAGATATTGGCGAGGTGCAGGTCGCCATGACAGCGGCGCACATGGCCCGCGCCACGGCGCGCCTCGATGACGGGCGCGCAGCGAGCGAGCCTCTGGCGCGCTTCGTCGAGCCACTTCCGGATGGCATCC
The DNA here is from genome assembly GCA_016869645.1 of Alphaproteobacteria bacterium. Lineage (GTDB taxonomy): Bacteria > Pseudomonadota > Alphaproteobacteria > SHVW01 > SHVW01 > SHVW01. Next base: position 4,953 of record VGDO01000220.1, on the reverse strand, counting down.
GGATCGAGGCATGTGCCGGCATGTCGGTTGAACTCCGCGCCGATGCCCGCAATCAGCTGCTCGTAGGATTGCGCGGAGCCGAATCCGTGCTGCAGCTCGGCCGCCTGGTGGAAGCGGGCGATTTCGTCGGCCAGCGCGCGCACCAAATCGGCGTCAAGCCGTCCGGCCGCTGCCAGGTGGTCGAATTGGGTTGCCTGATCGAAGCGCCGCATGACGACCACCCAGTCGATCGCATCGCCACCGCTCGACCAGTCCGGTTCCGAGGTCGCGTCGTCGGCCGGCCCGAAGGCGAGCTTCCCGCCTTCGCCGCGGACGATCGGACGAACCTCGAGATACATCGCCGGCGCCGTTCGCCGGTTGATGACAACCTCGGCGTACGACAAACGTCGCCGCCGCTCGCTTGTGGAGAAGTCCATATACGGGAAGCGTACGGCCCGCTTCAGCTTGTATGCGCGGTCGCCGGCCAGGAAAACAAGCGCTCCATGAGTCTCGATTCGCTCGACCTTGTCCATGCCCTCGGCATAGCTCAGCGGGTCCGAAAGAAACGCGATCTGTGCGCCCTGGTCCTCGATGATCATGCCGTTGTCAGACGAACCGTGGCCGCGGCTCCTCCAGTCCCGCGGGATCCTGGTGAAGCATGATCTCGGCGTGTGGAAAGGCTTGATGCAGAGCGGCTTCGACCGCGTCGCCGATCTCGTGGGCGCGCATCAGCGTGATGCCGGGATCCATCTCGACGTGGACCTGAATAAAGGTGTTCCGACCGTCGCTGCGGGTGCGAAGGTCGTGCACGGCGCGCACCTCGGGGTTGGCAAGGACGATTTGCCGGATGCGCTGCCGCTCCGCGTCGGGCAACTCGCGGTCCATCAGCAGATCGAGCGCGCCGCGGCCGATGCGGTAGGAAGTGACCATGAGATAGATCGCAATCGCCGCGCCGAACAACGGGTCGGTGACAAACCAGCCGAACCACGCGGACAGCAGCAGCGATACCAGAACACTGCCGTTGATCAGCACGTCTCCCGTGTAGTGCAGCGTGTCCGCTCCGATCGCGACCGACTTGGTCTGGCGCAGGACGTAGTTCTGAAACGTGACGAGCGCGACGGTGACGATCGTCGAAACGATCATGACGCCGACGCCGATGGCTTCGTTTCGCAAAGGTTCGGGCGCATAAAGGCGCGAGATCGCCTGCACCACAAGCAGAGCGCCGGATCCTGCGACGAAGGCCGACTGAGCCAGCGCCGACAGCGGTTCCGCCTTTGCGTGCCCGAAGCGATGCTCGCGATCGGCCGGCGCCAGGGAGTGATGTATGGCGAACAGATTGAGCAGCGAGGCCGCGGCGTCGAGCAGTGAGTCCGCCAGGCTCGACAGCACGGCAATCGAGCCCGTCGCAAGCCATGCGCCGAGCTTGACGAGGATGAGGGTGATGGCCGTGCCGATCGAAGCCACGGTGGCTGCGCGCATGAGGCGCGCCGTGCGCTGCGGCACATCGGCGGTGCTCCGCCCGCCCTGGCTCGTCGCATCCGACGCTGGCCTCGGTGGCGCCGTGGTTCGTTGCACGCCGTTCGAGCTCATGGAAACAGTCTTTCGGTCGTCCAATTCTCCCCGCTCCGTTGGTAAACGATTCGCTCATGCAAACGGAACGGACGATCCTGCCAAAATTCAATGCGCGCCGGAATCACGCGGTAGCCGGTCCAGTGCGGAGGGCGGGGAACGCTGGCCACGCCGAACTTTGCCGTGAACTGGGCCACGCGCTTCTCCAGTTCGAAGCGCGTCGCGAGCGGCCGCGATTGCTGCGACGCCCACGCGCCGATCTGGCTGCCGCGCGGGCGCGTGGCGAAATAGGCGTCAGCCTCGGCTTCGCTGACGCGCTCGACCTGGCCTTCGATCCTGACCTGCCGGCGCAGCGATTTCCAATGAAAGCACAGAGCCGCCCACGGGTTTGCGTCGAGCTGCTCGCCCTTGCGGCTTTGCGTGTTGGTATAGAAGACGAAGCCGCCGTGGTCGACGCCCTTGAGCAGGACCATGCGCGCCGAGGGCCGGCCGGCCGCATCGGCGGTCGCGACCGTCATCGCGGTCGGATCGTTCGGCTCGGCCGCACTTGCCTCGGACAGCCACGACTCGAACAGCTGGAATGGATCGTTCTGTGACACGTTATTCTCTGGCAACAATCGTGCGGGTGGAGGCCAAATCCGGCATTGGTGTTGTCAGCGACGCCCGATCGGGGCAGACGTGATCGGACGAGCCGGCGTCGAGCTGGGCGACAAGATTTAGCATGCCGTGGCATTTTGTCCACGCGGTCGCTATCTATGTTGGCGAAGGATTTGGCTGCTATACTCGTATCACAATGCGTGGCGCGTCCGCGCCCCTGAGAAACACCGGACGAGGTTGAATATCATGACGACGAAGATGATTGCGGCCCTGGCGGCCGCGGCGCTGCTTCTCGGTGCCTGCGAAGGAGCCGGGGTCGGCGGCATGGGCGGCAAGCAGACCGGCGGTGCCCTGATCGGCGCGGCCGGCGGAGGCCTGCTCGGCTCTCAATTCGGCTCGGGCACCGGCAGGCTGGTCGCGACGGGAGCGGGCGTGCTGCTCGGCGCGCTGCTCGGCAGCGAGGTTGGCAAGTCGATGGACGAGACTGATCGGCTGCGCTCGCAGGCGGCTTGGCGCCAGGCGCAGAGCGCTCCGGTCGGCCAGCCGATCGTGTGGAACAATCCTGCAAACGGGCACCACGGCCAGGTCGTGACCGTGCGGGACGGCACCGATCAGCGCACCGGAGCCTACTGCCGGGAGTTCCAGGAGACCGTAACGATCGGGGGTCGCCAGGAGCAGGCCTACGGCACCGCCTGTCGTCAGCCCGACGGGACGTGGCGGGTCGTCAACTAGCGAATCGGTGACCGACTGCCGACGCGGAAGCGGAAACGCGGTCGCCTGTCTCGCCTTGGTGTATTCTAGTGGCGCCGTCCCGGCTGATGCCGGGGCGGCGCCCTTTGCTTGTGATACAGATCCCTAGACGATGCGCGATCCCTATCAGGTGCTTGGCGTCAACCGCGGCGCGAGCCAGGACGAGATCAAGTCGGCCTATCGCCGTCTTGCCAAGTCCTATCACCCGGATTTGCACCCCGGCGACGCGGGCGTCGAGCAGAAATTCAAGGATGTCGGCGCGGCCTATGCGCTGCTGTCCGATCCGACCAAGCGCTCGCGCTTCGATCGCGGCGAGATCGACGCCGACGGCAACGAGGTGCGGCGCACCTATCATCGCGGCCGCGCCGGCGGCCGGCAGGCCGGCGGCGAAGGTCCATGGGGCGGAGCGGGCGGCGGAGCGCGCCGCGGCCAATGGCGGACCTCGTTCGATTTCGACGCCGACGATTTGTTCGAACAGATGTTCCGCGAAGGGCGGCAGCGCCGCCAGGGCAACACGCCGGAACGCGGCGCCGACGTTCACTACGCCATGCGCATCGATCTGACCGAAGCGGCGCAAGGCGCCAAGAAACGCATCACGCTGATCGAAGGCGACGTTCTCGATCTCAATGTGCCGGCCGGAACCGAAGACGGCCAGGTCCTGCGATTGAAGGGCAAGGGACAGGCCGGCCAGCATGGCGGCGAGGCAGGCGACGCGCTGGTCGAAATCAAGATCAAGCCCCATGCGTATTTCGAGCGCCGCGGCCGCGACATTCATCTCGACCTGCCGGTGACCCTGCCCGAGGCGGTTCTCGGCGCGAGCATTTTGGTGCCGACGCTTGCCGGCAAGGTCTCGCTCAAGATCCCCAAGGGATCGAACACCGGCACGGTGCTGAGGCTCAAGGGCAAAGGCATGCCCGAGTCGAAGGACCAGCCCGCCGGCGATCAATATGTGCGCCTGCAGGTCATGCTGCCGGAGCGTCCCGACAAGGATCTGACGGCCTTCGTGGACAAGTGGAGCGCGCGCCACATCTACGACGTGCGCGGCAAGATCGGGCTCGAGGATTGACGGGCTTGGTTCCAGGTGCAGCGGCTGACCCCGCTTTCATGCGACGCGCATGACCCTCGACGTTGACCACGCCGCGCTCAATGAGCTCTATCGATACTGGGACTTCAAGCGCGCTGGTCGCGACATGCCCGCGCGCGCCGATCTCGATCCTCCGCTCGACACTCCGCACTTGCTGCCGAATCTCATGTTGATGGACGTTCTGGGCGCGCCCCGCTGGCTGCGCTATCGGCTGGTCGGTTCGGCTGTTGACGAACAGCGAAGCGGACTGCGCGTGCGCTCGTTGACCGGCCGGCATTTTGACGAGGTCGATTTCTACGCCGAGCGCGACGTCGTGCTTGCGACCTATCGGGGCGTGATCGAGAGCCGTCGACCCCACTATGAGAAGGACAATTTTCGCTTCGATCAGAAGCGTGGCGGTCGGTGGTTCTGGCTCCTGCTGCCGCTGTCGGATGATGCTCGCAATGTCGCCATGATTCTTGCGGGATTGTTCACGGAATCGCCGGCGTCGCGCTCCGCGACGTCGTAATTTTACTCATAATATCAATGATTTAAGCTGCCGATTCCCACGCGGTTCGGCGCAATATTGCCACATCATGTTTTCGGCTTCGTCACAGTCGAACACCTAACTTTGGTTCAGGTCCGCAGCCGTCGGACCTGATGGGACACCCCCGGACGTCATAGCTGAACGCCGATAGGCACGTGCGTGCTTGTGGGCTTGGGATAGGTAGGTGAGAGCATGCGCAAACACACTCGAATGTCCCTGTTCGCGTCCGCGGGTGTCCTCGCTCTTTCCATGTCAGTCGTTCCATTCGGCGTCGACCTCGCGTCGGTCGAGGTTGCGATGCAAGCTGCCCAGGCAAAGAATTGTGGCGGTCATGGCGGCGGATCCAGCGGCGGCGGTAGCGGCGGATCGTCCGGTGGTGGCTCAGGCAATGGATCCGGCGGCGGCAGCGGCGGCTCGTCGGGCGGCGGCTCGTCGGGTGGCGGCTCGC
>VGDO01000219.1 GCA_016869645.1 Alphaproteobacteria bacterium | reverse complement strand
ACCGTCAAAGCCAAAATCCCCGCCTTTCAATTGCTTAGCTCGAAAATGGGGCAAAGTTCAGGTTAGCATCCGCCCATGCTTGACCTGCAGACGCTGCTCAGCGCCCAGCTCTTTCCGTTGCTGCTTGTGTTCGCGCGGCTGGGGTCTGCATTCGCCATGCTGCCCGGCATCGGCGAGGTGGTGATCGCCGGCCGTTCGCGCCTGCTGCTGGCGCTCTCCGTGTCGTTGGTGGTGGCGCCCGTCGTGTCGTCCTCCCTGCCGCCCTTGCCGGCGTCGCCGGCCGATCTCCTTGCGCTGGTCGGCGGCGAGATCGTGGTCGGCCTTTTCCTCGGCACGACCGCGCGGCTGATGCTGATCGTGCTGGAGGAAGCCGGCAGCATCATTTCGATTCAGACCGGCCTGTCGAGCGCCCAGGTGTTCAATCCAGGACTTGCCAACCAGAGCGCGCTCACCGGCGCGATCCTGATGACGCTCGGCGTCGTCGTGATCATGGCGACCAACCTGCATCTGGTCGCGATCACCGCCATCATCGACAGCTACACGCTGTTCCGGCCCGGTCAGCCCCTGATGTGGGAGGATCTCGCCCACGTCGTCGTCAAGCTGGTCAGCCACGGCTTCCTGATCGCCGTCCAGATCGCCGCCCCCTATTTCGTGCTTGGCATCCTGTTCTTCACGGCACTCGGCGTCATGGCCCGCCTGATGCCCCAGGTCCAGGTCTTCTTCATCGCCTTGCCGGTTCAGGTGATGGGCGGCTTGCTCATCTTCGCGCTCACGCTGTCGGCTGGTATGATGTGGTGGCTGTCATTCTACGAAGCCGGCCTGAGAATCTACCTGGCGCCGCGGTAGGAAGAGCGCATGTCCGAAGAACAGGACGATTCATCAAAAACCGAAGCGCCATCGGACCGAAAACTTTCCGATGCGCGCGAGAAGGGCCAGGTCACCAGCTCCCGCGAGGTGACCAACTGGTTCATGCTGATGGCCGGCGCGATCATGATCGGCATGATGGCGCCGTCGATGGCGCGCAGCCTGTCCGACGTCTTCCTGGTGTTCATCGAGCGTCCGCACGATATCGTGCTCGAGGCCGGCGGCGGCCGCGATGCGGTGCTCACCTTACTGATGCGGGTCGGCACGGTGTTGGCGCTGCCCATCGGGTTCTTCCTGATCGCGGCCGCGGCCTCGCAGTTGTTCCAGCATGGTCTGCTCTTCGCCTGGGAAACGATCGAGCCCAAGCTCGAGCGGATATCGCCGCTCGCCGGTGTGCGCCGCCTGTTCTCGCTCAAGGGTCTGATCGAGTTCGTCAAGGGCCTGCTCAAGCTCACCGTGATCGGCGTCGTTGCCTACTGGATGATTCGTCCGGAGGTCGATCGCGCGGCCATCCTGTCCAGCCTCGACATCAGCGACATGATGCGCGAGCTCTGGTGGATGACGGTGCGCGTCATGATCGCGGTCGTCTGTGTCATGACCGTGATCGCCGCGGCCGACTACATGTACCAGCGCTACGACTTTCTGCGCGAGATGCGCATGACGAAGCAGGAGCAGAAGGAAGAATACAAGCAGAGCGAAGGCGACCCGCTGGTCAAGGGCAAGCTCAAGCAGATTCGCGCGCAGCGCGCCCGGCAGCGCATGATGGCCAACGTGCCCAAGGCGGACGTGGTCGTCACCAACCCGACCCACTTTGCCGTTGCCCTGCAATACGACATGCTCAAGATGAACGCACCCAAGCTGCTGGCCAAGGGTGTCGACGCCGTCGCCTTCCGCATCCGCGACGTCGCCAAGGAGCACAACATTCCGATCGTCGAGAACCCGCCGGTGGCGCGCGCGCTCTATGCAGCGATCGATATCGACGAGGAAATCCCGGCGGAGCACTACAAGGCGGTGGCTCAGATCATCGGCTATGTCTTCAAGCTCAAGGGCCGCAAGGTCAATTGACATCGCCCTGATGGCGCTCGCAGGCGCGGGAGCCGCGGGCGCCACTGCGGCGGCGGTCGCGGCGGCCTGGCCGCTGGCGACGATTGCCGGCGCGGCAAGCGCGCTGGTCGGAAGCCTGGCCTTCGTCCGCGCGCGCCGGCACAACATCGACGACGCGGCGCGCTTGGCGGTCGCCGACGAGCTGGCACGCTTCATCTCCGACCTGCCGATCGGCCTGGCGCGGGTCTCCGCCTCCGGCGCGATCGGGTCGGCCAACGCCGCCTTTGCTGCGGCATTGGGGACCTTGCCGGACCAGCTCAACGGTCGGCGTCTGGAGGATTTCGCGGCTCCCGGTGCCTGGACGCCGGGGGCGGTTCCCGAGCCCGGCACGGCGCTGCGGCTTCGACGCGGTGACGGCCGCGCGGTGGCGGCGCGCGTGATCGCTGCCCCGCCGGATACCGGGCCGGATACCGCAGACGCGCCGGACGGCGCAGCCGGTGCCTTCGGCCTCGTCGTCACGCCCGACACCGAGGCCGTCGCTCGTCTGAACCAGGCGCTCGCCGACGCCGAGCGGCGCTTCCTCGGCATCTTTCCCGACGCGCCGATCGGCATCGCGCTGGTCGACGCCGAGCGGCGCGTGGTCGAGGCGAACCGCGCGCTCACGGCGATGATGGGCGGCGCCGAGCTCGCCGGCATGCCGATGGTCGAGCTGCTGCGCGCCCAGGAGCGCGCCTCGATCGAGCACGTGCTCGACAAGGTTGCCTCGGGCTTGCCCCAGGGCGAGCCGATCGAGGCGCATCTGACCGTTCCCGGCGCGTCCGGTCGTCCGTCAACCGGCGCCGGCGAGCGTGTCGTCGACGTGATCGTTTCGGGAGCCGCCGAACCCGGCGCCGCGGACGCCGGTTTCGTCGCCTATCTGATCGACGCAACGCAGCGACGCGCATTGACGGTCCAGCTCACCCAGTCTCAGAAGATGCAGGCGATCGGCCAGCTTGCCGGCGGCGTCGCCCACGACTTCAACAACCTGCTGACCGCCATCATCGGGTTCTGCGACCTGCTGCTGCAGCGCCACCGGCCGGGCGACCAGTCCTTCGCCGACGTCATGCAGATCAAGCAGAACTCCAACCGCGCCGCCAATCTGGTGCGCCAGCTCCTGGCCTTCTCGCGCCAGCAACGCCTCGATCCGCGCGTGCTGGTGATCACCGATACGCTTGCCGAGCTGACCCATCTGCTACGCCGGCTGATCGGTCAGGCGATCGAATTGCGCATGGTTCATGCGCGCGATCTCTGGCCGGTGCGCGTCGACCAGGGCCAGCTCGAGCAGGTCATCATCAATCTCGCGGTCAACGCGCGCGACGCGATGACGAGGGGCGGCACGCTGACCGTGACCACGGACAACATCACCACGACGGAGTCGCTCAGCCGCGGCGATGCCGTCATGCCGGCCGGCGATTATGTGCGAATCCAGGTGTCCGACACCGGAACCGGCATCGCGCCAGCCATCATCGAGCGCATCTTCGAGCCGTTCTTCTCGACCAAGGAGATCGGGTCGGGTACTGGCCTCGGCCTGTCGACGGTCTACGGCATCGTCAAGCAGACCGGCGGCTTCGTCTTCGTCGACAGCGTGCTGGGCGAGGGGACGACCTTCAGCATCTATTTGCCGCGCCATGTCGGGCCGATCGAGAGCATCGATCTCGACGAGTCGGTCGACGTGCGTCCCGACGACGTCACCGGCGCCGGCACCATCCTGCTGGTCGAGGACGAGGATCCGGTTCGACTGTTCAGCGCGCGAGCGCTGCGCGGTAAGGGCTACAAGGTGCTCGAGGCGAAGTCGGGCGATGCAGCCCTCGACCTGATGGGCGATGGCCGCCACATCGATCTCCTGATCACCGACATGATGATGCCGGTGATGGACGGGCCCACCTTGGTGCGCCACGCGCGCGGCCGGCGCTCCGATCTGCGCATCGTGTGCATGTCGGGCTACGCCGAGGACGCGATGCGCTCGCAGCTCGCCCAACATCGCGACGTCATGTTCCTGGCCAAGCCCTTCAGCCTGAAGCAGCTCGCGCGCGTCGTGAAGGACGCGATCGACGACGCGCGGGCCTGATCGGCCGGCCGGCGGAGCCTAGCCGAAATTCCATAACGGATTGGCGCCGACGCAGCCATCGGCGGGCGTGTCGTGACGGATGGTCGGCCGCACCCCGGCTTCCTCGGGCGGCACTGCCGGACCGTCGGCCATCCGCGCGGCTTGGACGGTCGCAGTCCGACGCTCGTCGCGGCCCGGCATCGCATTCGACGCGGCTTCGCGCGGCCGGCTGGCGGTCATGAGGCGGCCTGCCCGGCCGCGTGGCCCGCGGCTTCGACCAGCGGCCGGCGCTGGACCGGCGGCTGCTTGACGACGCGCAGATAGGGCTTGAGGGTCGTCCATCCCTCCGGGAAGCGCTGGCGCGCATCGGCGTCGTTGAGCGAGGGAACGATGATGACGTCCTGGCCGATCTGCCAATTGACCGGCGTGGCGACCTTGTGCGCGTCGGTCAGCTGCAGGGAGTCGATGACGCGCAGGATCTCTTGGAAATTGCGTCCCGTGCTGGGCGGATAGGTGATCGACAGCCGCAGCTTCTTGTCCGGTGCGATCACGAATACCGAGCGCACCGTGATGGTCGGATCCGCGTTCGGATGAATCATGCCGTAGAGCTTCGCCACCGACCTGTCGGCGTCGGCGATCAGCGGGAAGTTCACGCGCTGGCCCTGGGTCTCGACGATGTCGTCCGACCAGCGCTTGTGATCATCCGACCGATCGACGGACAGGCCGATGATCTTGACGCCGCGCTTGTCGAACTCGGGCTTGAGCCGCGCGGCCTCGGCGAGCTCGGTGGTGCACACCGGCGTGAAATCCTTGGGGTGGGAGAACAGCGCGACCCAGTTGTTGCCCGCCCACTCATGGAAGCGGATCGGGCCGATGCTGGTGTCCTGGGTGAAATCCGGTGCGATGTCGCCGAGTTGAAGTTTCATGGCTGCCTGTTCCTTGATGTGCATGTGACGAGCAGAGCGCGTCCTGTCGGCGAATAGGTAGTCGTCATCGTGCGCCGGCGCACGCGACGATTTCTCGTGCGGGCCGTAAGAATTTCTCGTCCGCACAATCGGATAAGCTCAAATAACGTATTAATGCTGTGTTTTTAATTTTATCGACACATTTGAAATGTATTTCTTGGTGCGCATGTGCTACGTGTGGTGGGGAGCCGCTCCGCGGTCGCGGAACGGAGGAGGCGAGGATGGCCACCAAAAGCGAGCTGCGCCGGCTGCCGCCATTGAACGGGCTGCGCTGCTTCGAGGCTGCCGCACGCCATGTCAGCTTCGCGCGCGCGGCTCAAGAGCTGCACGTCACGCCCTCGGCGGTCAGCCACCAGATCCGCGCGCTCGAAGACATTCTCGGCGTCGCGTTGTTTCGCCGCGAGCGCGGTGCTCTTGTCCTGACCGATGCCGGTGCCGCCTGTCTGCCGGGCGTGCGCGACGGCTTCGCGAGGCTGCTCGACGCGGTCCAGCAGATCGACCGGCGGCGGCGCGACACGCTCAAAGTCAGCGTCGCGCCATCTTTCGCCGCGAAATGGCTGCTGCCGCGGCTCGAGCGGTTTCTCGCCGGCAATGCCGCGGTCGACGTGCGCGTCGAGGCGTCGATGGTCCTGGTCGATTTCACGCGCGATGAAACCGATCTCGCCATCCGCTATGGCGGCGGCCGTTATCCGGGCCTCGTGGTCGAACGGCTGATGGGTGAAACGGTGTTCCCCGTGTGCAGCCCCGATTTGCTACGGGGCGACCGCGCGCTGAGGGAACCGGCCGACATCCGCTTCCACACATTGTTGCATGACGATAGCCCCGACGAGGACGAGACCTGCCCGACTTGGCCCATGTGGCTCGCAGCGGCGGGCGTGACCGGCGTTGATGCCGAGCGCGGGCTGCGCTTCAACCAGTCGAGCCTGGTCATCGAGGCGGCCGTGCTCGGCCGCGGCCTTGCTCTCGCCAAGGCGACGCTGGTCGAGGCCGATCTGGCGAATGGCCGCCTGGTGCGGCCCTTCGAACTGAGCTTCCCGCTGTCCTTCGCCTATCATCTCGTCTGCCCCGAGGCCAAGCTGGGTCAGGCCAAGGTGCGTGCCTTCCGCGACTGGGTTAGGGCCGAGGCCGCTGCGCCACTTGAGGACGCCGAGGCGGCCTAGCGCCGGCACCCCGTTGATGTGTGCGGCGCGCCGGCGGAAAATGCCGCCACCTGAACGGCGGCAGGCACGGCGGGTGGGGGCATGGTTGAAGACTTCCGCGCTTTCTTGCGCGTCATCTATTCGGACTGGGTTGCGTTTGTCAGCGGGTCCTTCACCGTTCCATTCCTGGCTGCCGCGATTCTTTTTCCGCGCGAGCCCGTCCCGAATTTCTGGGGGATGCTGGCGGCGCTGGCGGGCTTCATTGCCGCGCTTCGCGCCTGGCAGGTGGAGCACAAGCAAAGGCTTGCGCTGGCAGCACGGATCGTCAACCGCAAGCAACAACAGGAGATGTTGGACGAACTCTCCAAATATCTCGGCAGATCGAAATCCCTGCTCGCGCAGCCCGTGACGGATCAGCACAAGGTGCAAGACTATGTCGACGGCGTGAACGACCTTTGCCGGTCGGTCCTGGCATTTCTCGCGACAAACTACTCAATTGCCGAGGCCAATACCTGGTACAGCGTATCGGAGCCGCCGTACTATCCGCATATGACGATGTACCCGGCGGCTCAGAAGGCGGGCGCCCTGCTTGCCGTTCGGCACGACCGGTTGGCCGACTTCATCCGGTTCAAGCAAAAGGACCTCGGCCTCGCTGTGGAGTCGTGAGCGACGGCCCGCCGCGAGGCGTATGAACCGCGCCTTATCGATACTCGAGCTTCGGCTCGAAGTTGCCGCGCCCTTCCGGCATCAGGTCCAAGAAGGTCCAGGCCGGGTCGATCAGGTCGTTGTGCCGGTACTCCTGTCCGGGTTCCGGCGGCACATAGAGCAGCTCCGATTCCCAGACATGGCGGATTGTCGTGACGTCGCGCCGGAACACGTTGAGGATCGGCATGTCCCATTCTTCGCCCGGCTTGAACTCCTGTTGCTTGCGCACGGCGTGGGTCAGCGCGGTGGAGTCGCCGAAATAGTCGCGGTCATAGTCGTTGCCGGCGGTCGACAGCAGGCGCAGGAAGCGCCAGCCGCGCTCGCGGCCGAATTCGAGAATGCGCGGCAGTGGCGACTTGGCGACAATGGCGACGTTGACGATGGAAGCGGGTGGCAAGTTCCCAGTTCGCACGCGCCCAGTTGTCGCGCCGGCCGCACCAAAAAGCTGAATTTCCACCGGGCCCTGCGCCTGCATCCGTTTCTTGAACCCATCTAGATCATTGATTTAATTCGAGAACGAGACGTGAACAAATTTTGCTTGCTCGGATGAGAACAAATTAGGTACATACGAGCCGCTTCAGGTTGCGACAGGCCCGAACCGTGTGGAATAAACCAGGGGAGCATGGATCATGAGCGCCACGCCGCTGCGCGTCGTCGAGAAGGACAGCATGGACAGGAACAAGGCCTTGGATGCCGCGCTGGTGCAGATCGAGCGCGCCTTCGGCAAGGGCTCGATCATGAAGCTCGGCCAGCGCGAGAGCGCGGTCGAGTCCGACGCGATCTCGACCGGCTCGATCAGCCTCGATCTGGCGCTCGGCATCGGCGGTCTGCCGCGCGGCCGCGTCGTCGAGATCTACGGGCCGGAAAGCTCGGGCAAGACGACGCTGGCGCTCCACGTCATCGCCGAGGCGCAGAAGTCCGGCGGCACCTGCGCCTTCGTCGACGCCGAGCACGCGCTCGACCCGACCTACGCCAAGAAGCTCGGCGTCAATGTCGATGAGCTGCTGATCTCGCAGCCCGACGCGGGCGAGCAGGCGCTCGAGATCGCCGACACGCTGGTGCGCTCGGGCGCCATCGACGTGCTGGTCGTCGACTCGGTCGCCGCGCTGGTGCCGCGCGCCGAGCTCGAGGGCGAGATGGGCGACAGCCATGTCGGCCTGCATGCGCGCCTGATGAGCCAGGCGCTGCGCAAATTGACCGGCTCGATCTCCAAGTCGCGCTGCCTCGTCATCTTCATCAACCAGATCCGCCTCAAGATCGGCATCATGTTCGGCAATCCCGAGACGACGACCGGCGGCAATGCGCTCAAGTTCTATGCCTCGGTCCGTCTCGACATCCGCCGCATCGGCGCGATCAAGGAGCGCGAGCAGGTGGTCGGCAATCAGACCCGCGTCAAGGTGGTCAAGAACAAGATGGCGCCGCCCTTCCGCGTCGTCGAGTTCGACATCATGTACGGCGAGGGCGTGTCCAAGCTGGGCGAGCTGATCGATCTCGGCGTCAAGGCCAACATCGTCGAGAAGTCGGGCGCCTGGTTCTCCTATGACGGGCAGCGCATCGGCCAGGGCCGCGAGAACGCCAAGAACTACCTGCGCGAAAATCCCGAGACCGCCAAGGCGATCGAGCAGGCGATCCGCCAGAACGCCGCCGAGGTGTCGCAGAGCATGATGGGCGAGGGCGGCGGCACCGAGTAGGGCCGCCGCGAACTTGGTTTGACGCTTTCACCCCGGCGTCCGGATTTCGCAGCCCGGCCGCCGGCAATGCCTCGGCTCCACGAGGCCGTTGGCCCGCCCGCGCCGGTCTGACCCGGACGTCCGGAACCCCCCGTTCGGACCTTCCGGCAGCCCGCCCGGGTGGGCCATTTTTTTTGGGCTCATCAGGAAAACGAGTGGGTGATTTGACGAGGTAGGCATGGCCGAAAGCCGCAGGATCGCTTGGTTTCAGGCGTTTCGCGGGACATTTGGATTTGGCATGATATCCGGATGGCCAAATCAACGAAGCGGCGGCGGCACCTATGGGACGCGTACGCGTTCCCCGGGTTTCGGCCGCACCCGGAGGTGCGTGGCGAGTTCGGCGATCCGAAGGCGCGCATCATCACCCTCAATCGACGCTCAAA
>VGDO01000218.1 GCA_016869645.1 Alphaproteobacteria bacterium | reverse complement strand
GCCGGCATCGTCAACGCCCGGCGCGGCCGCACCGGCCATTTCTGGCAGGGCCGCTTCGGCGCGGTCGCCATGGACGAGGCGCATCTGGCGACCGCCTTCGCCTACGTGCTGCTCAACCCGGTGCGCGCCCGCCTGGCCGCACGGGCCGTCGATTGGAAGTGGTCGAGCGCGCGCGCCTATCTCAAGGGCGCCGACGACGGGCTGACCGAGACCGGGCCGATCCGCGAGCGCTTCGACGATGTCGCCGCCCTGCTCGACGACGACGCGGTGCTGGAGCGCATCCCGCGCCTGCGCAGGGCCGAGACGATCGGCCGGCCGCTCGGCTCGGACAAGTTTCTCGCCGGCCTCGAGCGGCGCACAGGCCGGACGCTGGCGCCAGCCAAGCGCGGGCCGAAGCCGCACAGCGAGGATGAGGGGCGGCGGCTTTAATTAGTGGAGTGTCACCGAAATCGGCCACCGAAATCGGCCGGCGTAGCGCTCCCGCGCGGCGCGGGCCATCAAGTGCATTGTCAGCGACATCTCAACTGGACTGCCATGATCGATCTCCATACCGGGCCGACCTCCAATGGGTGGCGCGCCGCCATCGTGCTCGCGGAGAGCGGCCTGAAGCATCGCGTGCATCGCGTCGATCTCACGCGCGGCGATCAGCGCACGCCCGCGTTCCTTGCGCTCAATCCGCTCGGCCAGATTCCGGTCATCGTCGACCACGACATGGCCGACGGCCGACCGATGACACTCACAGAATCGGGCGCCATCCTCATCCATGTGGCGGAAAAGAGCGGCATCGGGCTGTCACGCGAACCGCGCGCCCGGGCGCATACGCTGGAAGCGCTCGCCAACGTCATGACCGACGTCTATGGCCCGTTTCACACCTTGTTCGACCTCGGGGACCAGCCGAAAGCCGCCGTTATCTTCGACGAACACCTGCGTGGCGCCCTGGCCTTCTGGGACCACAGGCTCAAGCAGGCGCGCTGGCTGGCTGGAGACTATTCGATCGCCGATATGGCGCTCTATCCGGTGCTGCTTCGTCTGGAGAATGCTCTCGGCCGCACTTATGGCGACCTCGCCAATCTTCAGCGCTGGATGCAGGAGATGGCAGCCCGACCCGGCGTCCAACTCGGCCTGTCGCTCGCCGGACGACCGCAATAGCGTCGAACGTCGGGCCCGCCCGAACGCTCCTCAGTTGATCGCGCTCAGCTGCGTCGTGTTGAGCTTCTCGCGGTACTTGGTCATGAAGCTCTGGAGCTGGTCCAGGTCGCGGAAGCGCGCGACCAGCGTCGAGAAATCGGAGATCTCGCCGCCGACGCGCTGGGTGATCAGGCGGAAGGCGTCGCGGAACGGGCCCTTGTCCATGGCGGTCGCGTAGCGCTGCCGCAGTGCGGTCAGCCGCGGCACGTCGTTCGACAGCGACAGCGACACGGCGAGGTTCAAGACCAGCCGGCTGCGCGCATCCTCGAGCGGGCCGGTGCCGGGGTCCTCGGGGCCGACCAGGCGCTCGAACACGCGCGAGGCCTGCGCCCAGCGCTGGCTGCGCCACAGGATCTCGGCGCGCAGCTGGTCGCCTTCCTTGGTGTTGTCCGGCTCCAGCGTCTTGATCGCTTCGTCGATGCGGCTCAACTCGAACAGCGCTCGCGCGCGCAACTGGCCGCGCTCGAATCTGATCGGCTGCGGCGCGTTGGTCGCGTCGCTTTCGTCGATGGCCGCCAGCGCCGCCTCCGGCTTGCGATCGAGCAGTCGGATCACGGCGAGCCGGGCGCCGACACGCGCCTTCTCCACGCCCTGCAGGCGGAACTTGATCTGGCGGTCGAGCAGGCTCGCGGCGCGGTCGAGCAGATCGACGGCGACCAGCCGGTCGGCCAGCCGCTTGATGATCTCGTCGCCGCGCTCGCCGACCGGGGTCAGCTCGCGGAAATCCTCGTAGAGCGCCAGTGCGGCGAGCGGCGTCATCTGATCGGCCGCGCCATCGATGTAGAGGCGCGCAAACGCGTCGGTGAGGTCACGGCCCGCGGAGCGCGACTGCTGGTTGTTCGGGTAATAGGTCACGGCCTGACGGATGGCATTCAGCCCCTGGCGATAGTCGCCCTCCTGCATATAGAGCTGGCCCAGCCGGTAGAGCGTGTCGAACTCGATGTCGTCGCCGCGCCAGGTGAAGCGCAGCGCCTCGATGCGCTCGATCGCCTCGGTGCGCGACAGGCGCTTGCGCTCGAGATCGACGTCGATGATGGCGAGCTCGGAGCGCACGCGGCTCCAGCGGTCGGGGCCGCGCGCCAGGCCGCGCAGGATGTCGACGCCGGGTTCGAGCTCGGTCGCCGCGATCAGCACGCGGGCGCGGAAATAGCTGGCGCGCGCGCGGTCGGACGGCGACGGGTCGGAGGTCGCGACGACGTCGAGATAACCGGCGGCGCCGCGCGGATTGGCGACGCGGATCGCCGCTTCGGCGCCGAGCAGCGCGATCTCGGTCTTGTAATTACGCGGATAGTGGTCCGGGACTTCGCCGGCGCGCGCGAAATGCTCGGACGCCTCGTTCCAGCGGCCGAGCGCCGCCTCGACCGCGCCGCGCCAGAGCGAAGCTTCCTTGATGCCGTTGAGCCCCGGATCGGCTAGGTCCTCGCGCGCCTCCTCGTGCCGGCGCATCGCGAACTTGGCGGCGCCACGCAGCGCGCGGTTCTCCGCCTTGGCGGCAAGCTCCGGATCCTCGACCTCGATGGTCGACAGGAGGCCGAGCGCCTCGGGCGCCAGGCCGTTGGCGAAATAGAAGCGCGCCAGGTCGAGCCGGGGCGGGCTGCGCGACAGGGCGGTCGCCTCCGTGACGCGCAGCTGAAGTTCCTGCTTGGCGCGCAGAAAGTCGCGACCGTCGCCCCTGCGCCATTGCTCGATGTCGAAGATGCGGCCCACCGGCTTGCCGTCGACCAAGGCGCGCGGCGCCAAGCCGCTGCCGCCGATGCCTTCGCCGGGGCGGTCGGCGGGCTGCACCGAGCGCGAGATGAACAGGCCGCGGTCGGACGTGATGGCGATGCCGTCCGACAGCACGCGGACCTCGACGTCGTCCGCCTTCGGCTTGACGGCGACCCCCTGCTCGCTCGCCAGCACGGTGAATTGCGCGTAGTCGCGCTGGCCGTCGATGCCGCGGCCGATCAGGCCCAGCGGCACGATGACGAGCTCGTCGCCGATGTCGGGATCGGCGACCGTGATCGGCTCGCCGATGCTCTCGGCCGGGACGAAGATGCGGGGGCCTTGGGGACTGACCGGCTGCACCTCGATCTGCAGCGCCACCTCGGGACGGATTTCCTGCGGTCTCAGGTCGACGACCCAGGCTTCGCCGTCGCGCCAGATGCGCGGACTGATGCCCGGCAGCACATTCGCGCGCATCACCGTGCCGTTGGACACGGGGATCTGCTCCGGCGCGCTCAGCACGCGCCGGTCGGCGCCGCCCAGCTTGTCGAGACCCAATCGGATCGGCTTGTCGAAGGCGATCCATAGATAGGCGCCGCGCCGGAACACCGCCGCCGCGGTGCCATCGGGCCAGCCGAACCGGATCGACACGGTGTCGGCGTTGCTCGCGACATCGACGGGAAGCGGCGCGCCTTCGGGCAATTCGGTCGGCTGGCGTTGCGCGAAGACCGGTCGGCCTGGCGGTTGATCGGATGGCGGCGTCGCAGGCTGAGCTTGAGCTTGAGCTTGAGCTTGAGCCTGTGCCTGTGCTTGGCCCTGACCTTGGGCTTGCGCGCCGGGGGCCTGCTGTCCGGCAGCCGGCTGGCCCTGGGCCGACGGGGGCTGACCGGCGCGCGACGCCTGCGGAGGCGCCGCTTGACCGGGGCGCGGCACGGCACCCGGCAAGGCGGCCGGACGTTGCTGTGTGGCGGGCGGCTGGCCGGCCGCAGGGCCGGCTGCAGGCGCGCCAGGTGGCGTGATGCGCGTCGGGCCGCTGGCCGGCGCACTGCCGGGTTGGGCCGCGCCTTGACCCGTCATTGCCTGTCCGGGGTTGGCTGGGCCGGGGGCGGCTTGACCGGGCGATGCCCGACTTGGCGTCGCGGCCGGCGCGTCGGCCGAGGCCGCGGCGCCGGGAAGCACGTCAAGCACCACACCAGTGCCGCTGCGGAAATTGCGCAGACGCGCGCCCGGCGGCGTGCTGAAGGTGAGCGAGGAACTGCGCTCGTCGCCGCTCGTGCGCACCGGACGCAACTCGTCCGGCAGGTCGCTCACCAGAGCGCCGCTATCGATGCGCGCCGCGCGATTGAAGCGGATGGTCGCTTCGCCGCCGGATTGGTTGATCGTGTATTCGACCGGTTGGCGCCAGTCGAAGACCATGCGCGTGAAGCCGCTGTGGCGGCCGACTCGAACCGGCAGCGCAGCCGACGAACCAGGCTCCGACGCGGCCGGCGATCCGCCGGCCTGTTGTTGAGCGACCGCGGGCCGACCGGGCACGATATCGACGATGACGGCGTTGCCGTTCGCCTGGCTGCGCACGCTGCTCGGCTGAGACAATTCGAAGACAAGCGTGCGGTCGCCGTCGGCGCGCTGCACGGAACGGACATAGCGGCCGAGACCTTGCGTGATGCGCTCGAGTGGCGCCTCGATCGCGCGGTCGAAGCGCAGGAGGAGGCGGTTGTCCTCGATCTCCGCGCGATGGCCGACCGGCTGGCGCCAGTCGAAGACCATGCGGCCGAAATCCGGATTGGGCCAGACTCGCAGCGCGACTTCCTCCGCGCGCGTCGCCAGCGCCGGAGCGAGACACAGCGCGGTGAGCAGAACGATGGCCGTTGCCGCCCGCCAGGACGCGCCACGGGGTCGCCGACGCCGCGACCCGCCAGTGAAGTCTTCCGTACCCATGCCGATGCGGCCGAAGTCCATCAATCTGCCGCCGCCGGGGCAACCGGCGCGGCTTACGTAGCGGTGGACATGATATCAGATAATCTCCGCTTCGTCGCGAAGACTTCGCCGTAACGAGCGGATTTGCTTGGCTATTCCACGCCGTGCCACGTGCTGCCGCGGCGGCTCCCGCTGGTCAGGACGGATGACGGTCGCGGGGTCGCCCGCAACGGGCCGGCTAGAACGGTCCCAGCACGTGGGCGAGCTTGGTCTTCAGCATGGGCGCGCTGAACGGCTTGACCACATAGTTGCTGACGCCCGCCTCGCGGGCGGCGATGACGTGCTCGGTCTTGTTCTGGCCGGTCATTATGATGAATGGCGTGTCGCGCAGCTTGTCATCGGCGCGCACTTCCTTGAGCAGCTGGTAGCCGCTGACCGGCTCCATGTTCCAGTCCGAGATGATCAGCCCGTAGTCCTTGCCGCTGCGCAGCTTCTCGAGCGCCGAGGTTCCGCTGTCGGCCTCGTCGATATTCTTGAAGCCGAGCTGCTTGAGGAGGCTGCCCATGATCTGCAGCATCGTCTTGAAGTCGTCGACGATGAGGATGTTCATGTCCATGTTCACAGACATCGCTCGAACCCTCGTGCCCGCATTCCGGCGGCGCTTTGCCGCACCCGCCGAAGACTACAGGCCGCTGGTAAATGGCCGGTTAACGGAATCCCACCCGGCAGAGGCGGCCGGCGGGCGCGCCGCCGCCCAGCCAACCTATTGCTAAGACTTGATTATTTTGACTACTGGCTGGCCTGCGTGACTTGCGGCACGCCCGGAATCTGCTTGCGATCGAGCATTTTGGTCGTCACTTCCATGGCCTTTTGCGGGTTCATGGTCGCAAGAATCGGCGCCAGCTTGGATTCCTTCATGCGTGCCACGACTTCGAGCAGAACCTTGATGTCGAGCTCCTCGAAGATCCGCGAGGCGTCCTTGGGCTTCATGTTCTCGTAGATCTTGACCGTGTTGCGCAGCTTGACCTCTTCCTGCTCGTCGTACTTCTTGATCAGGGCGTCGATCTCGCTCCTGAGCTTGGTCAGCTCGGCCACCTTCGCCTCGAAACGTTCTTCGGTCGCCTTGAGCATGATCTCGCGCTGAACCACCGCCTCCTCGCGCGCGTCGATCTCCTTGCGGCGCTAAGACAGGCGCTGCAGGAGCTCGATCTCCGACTGGCTGAACATCACGGGGTCCTTGGGCTCATCGGCGCTGCGCGGCCGCGGCACCGGCGAGGTCTGCTCGGCGGCGGTCGGCCTGGCCGGCTGCGGCCTTGCCTGTTGCTGCGCGGCCGGCTGGGCCGGCTGGCTCTGCGCCTGCACAGACGCAACCGAAATGCCGCGCAGGACCATGTCCACGCCCTGCCACACTTCGACCACCTTCACGGTCAGCAGCATGGCCGCGCAAAAGATCAGCACGGGCAGCAGCCGTATCGGATTGCTCATATCGATGTCCCCGCTCGGCGGCCTAACGCAGGCCGCGCAATGCCTTCAGAAGATCCGTTTCCGCCTTCGACCGGCCGCCATCGCCGGGCATGTCGCCCTGGGCGAGCGCCGCCTCCTCGACTGGTTTCGCGCCAGCCCTCAAAGCGCGTCCCGGACCGGCCGGCACGATGCGTGTTTCGGCGACCGTCTCGCGCGCCGGTTCCGCCGCGCTCGGCTTTGCCACGCCGTCCCCCGCCGCCGCGCGCGACGCGCTGATCGAATTGGTCAGGCGGTCGGCCAGCTCGTCGGCGCGCTTGACGATGAACGCCAGCTCGTCGCGCATGGCCTCGGCGCGCTGGATCGGCTGCTGCATCACCTTCATTTGCTGCTCGGCCGTCGATTTCAGGTTCTTGACGCTGGATTCCGCGCGCTTGATCGAATCATCAAGGCTGAGCAGCACCTTTTCCATCTCGGCCTTGGTGTCGCGCAGGATGCCCAGGCGGCGGTTGATCACCACGGCATAGGCGATGGTGACAGCCAGCAGGACGATGACGACCAGCTCGACGGCGATCGACAGGGTCACGGGCGTGCAGCTCCCTCGACTAGTTCTTGCGCTTCTTCTGGCGGTCGATGCGGATGGCAATGTTGCCGCCGGTGCGGCCCATCTTGCCGACGAACATGGGGATCTCGCCGCAGCGCATTTCCACGTTGGAGACCGGCGTGGCATTGAGCAGGACGCGGCTGCCGACCTGCCAGTTCAGCACGTCGCGCAGGCTGATCATGACCTCGTCCAGCACGGCATCCATCTGGACCTCGGTGTTCCACAGCTCGCCGGCCAAGTGACCTTCCCAGATCGAATCACGGCCGAACTTCTCGCCCATGAACATCTGGAGCAGCAGCTCGCGGACCGGTTCGAGGGTCGCGTAGGGCAGCAACAGTTCCAACCGTCCGCCGCGATCTTCCATGTCGATGCGCAGGCGCGCGAGGATCGCGGCGTTGGCCGGGCGCGCGATGGTGGCGAAGCGCGGATTGGTCTCCAGGCGATCGAAGCGGAAGGTGACCGGGCTCAACGGGTCGAAGGAGGCGCTGAGATCGCTCAGCACGACCGTGACCATGCGCTCGACCAGGTTGCGCTCGATGGTGGTGTAGGGCCGGCCCTCGATGCGCATCGCCGCGGTGCCGCGCCGGCCGCCCAAGAGCACGTCGACGACCGAGTAGATCAGCGCGCTGTCGACCACGAGCAGGCCGTAATTGTCCCATTCCTCGGCCTTGAAGACCGACAGCATGGCCGGCAAGGGGATCGAGTTCAGGTAGTCGCCGAAGCGGATCGAGGTGATGTTGTCGAGGCTGACTTCGACGTTGTCCGAGGTGAAGTTTCTGAGCGAGGTCGACATCATGCGCACGAGGCGGTCGAACACGACCTCGAGCATGGGCAGGCGCTCGTAGGAGACGAGCGCACTGTTGACGATCGCTTGGATGCCGGAGGAGTCGCTGTCAGTGCCGCTGCCTTCGTCGAAACCGAGCAGGCTGTCGATTTCGTCCTGGTTCAGCACGCGCGTGGTTGTCTGGTCGCCGATGCCGCCTTCCGACGCTGCGGCGTCCGCACCCGCCTTGTCGTCGCCGGCCATCGCCGCCCATTCGGCTGCCAGCTTTTCGTCCTCGGACATTTCTTTTTCGTCGGCCATATCTACCCCGGATTCCCCATCACGCTCGCCTCAGGCCATGCAACCGTCAGGCCAGGCCGTACGACCAGCGGCTATTGAACCAGCATTTCCTTGAACAGGACGTCCTTCACGCGCGCCGGACGGGCCGCCAGGTTGACGCGGCGCAGCAACTCCTCGCGCAGCCGGTACATGCCGGCCGAGCCCTGCAGATCCTCGATCCGCAGCTCGCGCAGATAGATCTGGAAGTTGTCGATGATGCGCGGCATGGCGGTATTGACCAGCTCGATGTCTCCCGGGCTCTCGAGCTCCAGGCTGACGCTGATCTTGAGGAACGTCGCCTTGCGCGCGCCCTTGGTATTGAGATTGACGATTTGGTCGGGCAGGTCGAGGAAGATCGCCTGCTTGGCCGGCGGCGCCTTGGCCTGCTGCGGCTGCTCCGCGGCAGCCGCATCGGGCGGCGGCTTGTTGCGCCCCAGCAGCGAATCGAGCACGCCCGAAAACACCAGTCCCGCGCCCGCGCCGATGAGCAGCAGGAGCGGCAACATGACGAAGAGGACGATCTTCTTTCCGCTTAGTTTTTTTCGCGGAGAGTCGCCACCTTCATCTAGTGCTGCAGCATCGCCTTCTTCGGCCGCTTCAGCAGACATTCGGTATCCCTTGGCTCTGTCGCATCACCCGCTGTCCGGCCGCGCTCACGGCGCAACCGCCGGCCGGGATGGCCCGTGCCGCTGACCGAGCATTATACAAGATTTTGCCTTAAGTGCACGCAACAAACTTGTGATTCTACTGGGTTTAGACTGAACTTTGCCCGAATTTTGACCAAGCCACTGATGTGACTCGCGTTTGTCTGCGGGTCCTGACTACAGGCTGGGCTTGACGGCGAGCAGATCGAGTGCGCGGCGCTGGATTTCGGTCGGGGTGGCGAGCACCGGGAAGGAGGCTGCGCGGCCGAAGCGGACGGTGTTGCGGGTGAGCGTGGCGAGATCGGCGAGCAGCGAT
>VGDO01000217.1 GCA_016869645.1 Alphaproteobacteria bacterium | reverse complement strand
GCGCGCGCACCGCCGATCATCGTCTCCTAGCGACCTCCGACACTCCGCGCGACGCCTGCGAGGCACCGCTTGCTGGGCACATCGGATCCGCGCCGGCGGCACCTCCCCACCAAGGAACCACCATCATGATTCGAATCAAAGCATTCGGGCCGCTCGCACTCGTGCTCGCGGTTCCCAGCCTCAGCCTTGCCGCGACTGCTGACGACCTTGCCGCCATCCGCGACGCCATCCGCCAGCTGGAGCAGCGCCGGCAGAAAGACCAGGCGCGCATCGAAATGCTCGAGCGGCGCCTGAGCGATGCCGACGCGCAGCTACGCACCGTCCGTTCGGGCCAGGTCTCGTCGCCGGCATCGACGCAACCAGCCCCATCGGCCTCCACAACGGCTATGCGCCGCCCGACGACAGCGAACCTCCCAGCCGCCGCTCGGCCAGGTGTCACCAGCGGCCCCAGCTTCGGCACGCGCGGCGGCAGCGCAAGCGCATTCAATCCCGCGATCGGTGCCGTGCTGCAGGGTACCTTCAGCCACTTCAGCCGGGATCCCGACAACCGAGTTCCCGGCTTCATGGTGGGCGAGGAAGCCACCATCGGCGATCGCGGCTTCTCGCTCGGCGAGACGGAGATCAATCTCAGCGCCAGCGTCGATCACCTGTTCTATGCGGAGGCCACCCTCGCCCACCCGCGCGAGGGCGGCGTCGAGGTCGAGGAGGCGTTTGTCCAGACGACTGGGCTGCCTTGGGGCCTGACCGTGAAGGGCGGACGATTCTTCTCTGGCATCGGCTACATGAACGAGCAGCACAGCCATGCCTGGGACTTCATCGACCCCGCGCTGCCGTATCGCGTGATGCTCAACACCCAGTATGGCGACGACGGCATCCAGCTCCGCTGGCTGGCGCCAACCGAACACTTCCTGGAGTTCGGCGCCGAGGGTTTCCGGGGCGACAGCTTCCCCGCGACAGCCACCAACAACGGCAAGGGCTCGGTCGCGGCGTTCGTGCGCACCGGTGGCGATTTCGGCGCGAGTCATAGCTGGCTGGCCGGCCTGTCCTATCTCCACGCCGACGCGGACAACCGCGCGACCAATGCCGACACATTCACTGGTGGCAGCGATCTCGGCATCGCGAGCCTGGTCTACAAGTGGGCGCCTGGAGGCAATCCGAGCGAGCGAAATCTGAAGCTGCAGGGCGAATTCTTCTATCGCGACGAGGATGGCACCTTCAACGGCCTCGCCTATTCGGGTCGCCAGTTCGGCTGGTAGGCCCATGCGGTGTTCCAGTTCATGCCGCAATGGCGGCTCGGGGCGCGCTACGACCAGCTGTCGGCGCGCGCGCTCGGCGCCGAGTTCGCCGGCACGACGCTCGATGACCTCGGGCGCAATCCGCGCCGCGTGAGCGGCCTGCTCGAGTACGAGACCAGCGAGTTCGGCAGATTTCGCCTGCAGTACAACCACGATCGGGCGACGCAGGAAACCAATCACGAAGTCTTCCTCAACTATGTGGTCAGCATCGGCGCTCATGGCGCCCACAAGTACTGAGGTGCGCGCCATGCCGTTTCGACTTACGATTGCGCTGGCTCTCTGGCTGATGACGGCGGCTCCCGTCACGGCCGCGGTGAACGTGTTTGCCTGCGAGCCGGAGTGGGCGGCTCTCGCCGAGCGCATCGGCGGCGATCTCGTCTCCATCTACGCGGCGACCACGGCAAAGCAGGATCCCCACCAGGTGCAGGCGCGGCCCAGCCTGATCGCGCGCGCGCGCGCCGCCGATCTCGTGATCTGCACGGGCGCGGAGCTCGAGGTCGGCTGGATGCCGCTCGTGTTGCGCCAAGCGGCCAATCCGCGCATTCGGCCCGGTGGACCCGGCTACCTCGAAGCGGCGACATTGGTCAGCCTCGTCGAGGTGCCGAGCGTGCTCGACCGCTCCCAGGGCGACGTGCACGCCGATGGCAACCCTCACATCCAGACCGATCCGCGCAACCTGCTGCCGGTCGCCCAAGAACTGAGTCGCCGGCTCGGCCAGATCGACGCGGCCAATGCCGCCGCCTATCGCGCACGCCAGGCCGCATTCGCCGCGGAGTTCGAGCAGGCGATCGCCCGCTGGCAGCAGACGGCAGCCCCGTTGCGCTACGTGCCGGTCGTCGTCGCGCACAAGAACTGGAGCTACCTGATCAACTGGCTCGGTCTGCGCGAAGTGGCGACGCTCGAGCCAAAGCCGGGTGTGCCGCCCAGCGGCGGCCACTTGAGCGACGTGCTTGCGCGCGTCAGGAGCGATCCGGTGCGCATGATCATTCATGCCGCCTACGAGAGTCCGCGCGCCGCACAATGGCTTGCTGAGCGCGCCCGAGTGCCGGCTGTCGAGCTGCCGTTCACGGTGGGCGGCACGGAAGATGCGCGCGATCTGATCGGTCTGTTCGACGCGACGATCGCGCGCCTGTTGCGCGCGGCCAGCAATCCGAGCGGCTAGCCGGCTTCCCGCACGGCCATGGCGGGCGTCGAGCTCGGAATTCTGGCACCGGCCTTCATCGCCGGGCTGCTCGTGCTGTCGACCCATGTGCCCCTCGGTCGGCACGTGCTGGCGCGCGGAATCGTGTTCATTGACCTGGCGATTGCCCAGGTCGCGGCACTCGGGGTGGTCGCCGCCGACGTCGCCGGCTGGCCGATCAGCGGTTGGCACGCGCAGGCGGCGGCCTGCATCGCAGCGCTGACCGCCGCCGCGCTCTTGACCTGGATCGAGCGGCATTGGCCCGACATTCTCGAGGCACTGATCGGCGTGCTCTTCGTCACGGCAGCCAGCACAGAGCTCCTGCTGCTGGCCCACGATCCCCACGGCGGCGAGCATCTGAAGGACTTGCTGGTCGGACAGATTCTGTGGGTGACGCCGGGTGACCTCGTTCCCGCAGCGGCGCTCTATGCCGGTGTCCTCGCGCTCTGGTTCGGCGCCGGCGAGCGCCTCGGCCGGATCGGCTTCTACGGGTTGTTCGCCCTGACTGTGACAGCCTCGGTGCAGCTCGTCGGCATCTATCTTGTCTTCGCGAGCCTGATCGTGCCTGCCATCATGGTGCGCCGGCTGCCTCCGGCGCGCGCCCTCGGCATCGCATATCTCGGCGGCGCAGTGGCTTATGGTGCCGGACTGGTCCTTTCGGCGCTCTCCGACCTTCCGACCGGACCGACCGTGGTGTGCGCCCTGGTCGTAACCGGCTTGGCTTTGCCGACGATACGCCTGGCATTGACGCGCGGCCCCGTGCACCCGACCTGCAAGGGGAGGAACGGCATGTGAACGCTGGTCAAGAGGCCGCAACGACCATGCGCGTCACCGTCTCCAGGTCGTCGGCCTCGGCCGCCGGCTTGTCCCAGCGGATACGGTGGACGCGCGGGAAGCGCATGGCGACGCCCGACTTGTGGCGCGGCGAGGCGTGCACGCTGTCGCAGGCGATCTCGAGCACGAGGGCATGCTCGACGGCCCGAACCGGGCCATAGCGCTCCACGGTGTGCGATCTGACCCAGCGGTCGAGCGCTGCCAGCTCGGCATCGGTGAAACCGAAATAGGCCTTGCCGACCGGCACGAGTTCGGCAGCACCGCCGAGGTCGCGGCGCCAGACGCCGAAGGTGAAATCCGAATAGAAGGACGAGCGCTTGCCGTGACCGCGCTGGGCATACATCAAGACCGCATCGACCGTCAGGGGCGCGCGCTTCCATTTGAACCACGGGCCGCGCACCCGGCCGGCGAGATAGGGACTGTCGCCGCGCTTCAGCATCAGCCCCTCGATCGATGCCTCGCGCGCCTCGGCGCGCAGCTCGCGCAATCGGCCCCAATCGGCAAACTCGATCAGTGGTGAAATGTCGAAACGCTCGCGGGCATGGGCCCCATGCCACGCGACCAGTCGTCGGCGCCGCTCGTCGAAGGGCTGTGCCCGAAGATCTTCGCCGCCGTCCAGCAGAATGTCGTAAAGCCTGACAAAGGCCGGATGGGATTCCATCAAGCCGCGCACGCCGGTCTTGCGGTTGAGCCGTTGCTGCAGGTCGTTGAAGGGCGCGGGCTGCCAGCCCTGGTCGGTCACGCGTCCGACCAGCAGCTCGCCGTCGAGCACGGCGTCGAAATCCATGGCCTCGACGATTTCGGGGAAGGTCGCGCTGACGTCGTCGCCGCTGCGCGAGTAGAGCCGGCGCGCGGCGCCTCCCGCCACGAGCTGAACGCGGATGCCGTCCCACTTCCATTCCGCGCGATAGGCGCGCGCATCGAGCTCGTTGAGCTCGGCATCCTCGATCGGATGGGCGAGCATGAGTGGCCGGAACAGGGCCGTCGCATCGGCCGCCGGCCGTTCGCCTCGCCCGGCGAGCCAGGCGAATAGCCCCGTGAAGGGCGGCGTCACGCCGTGCCAGATCTCCTCGATCTCGGCCAGGGGCTTGCCCGACCATGTGGCGAGCGCGGTCCGTGCGAGACGCGCCGAGACGCCGACGCGCAAGCCGCCGGTCACCAGCTTGATCAGCGCCCAGCGCTGATCGACGTCGAGACGGTCGAGCCAGCCCTCGATCAGGCCTGGCACGTCGCGGCGGCCGGCGCGCTGCAGGCTCTCCACCACCTCGGACAAGGTCGGCACCTCTCCCTCGGGACGCTTGGGCCAGATCAGCGAAACGGTCTCGGCGAGGTCGCCGACGAAATCGTAGGACCAGCGGAACAGCTCGGCATCGACGCGCGCCTCGACCAGGTCGCGCACCAACGCAGGCTTCGCCTGGGCCAGATCGAGCGTGCCGGTGAGCGCCGCCAGGGCATAGCCACGGTCGGGATCTGGATTGCGCGCGAAATAGTCGGCCAGGAGCCGCAGCTTAGCGTCGCGCCCGGGCGTGTAGACGAGGCGGTCGAGCAGCGCGGCGAACGCCTTCAAGAGCCTTCCTCGTCATAGCCGACGAGGGCAAGCGCGCGAGCCTTGCGGCCACGCGCCTTGGCCGCGTGAACCAGCGCCTCCTCGCGGCCATGGGTCACCCAGATCTCGGGTGCCTCGATCTCGTCGATCGTCTGCAGCAGCTCGTCCCAGTCGGCATGGTCAGAAATGACCAGCGGCAGTTCGACGCCGCTCTGCTTGGCGCGCTGCTTGACGCGCATCCAGCCCGAAGCCTGAGCGACCAGAGGCTCGGGCAACCGGCGCGCCCAACGCTCGGCGGCCGCGCCCGGCGGCGCCAGCACGATGGCGCCGGCCAAGCCCTCCTTGATCATGCCGATCACCGGCCTGAGCTCGCCGAGCTCGACGCCGCACCGGCGGTAGACGTCGCACATGGCCCCGAGTTGGCCGTGCAGGAAGATCGGCTTGTCGTATCCGGCCTGGCGCAGCAGCGCGATGACGCGTTGGCACTTGCCCAGCGCGTAGACGCCGACCAGCATCGCGCGTTCGGGGAACAATGCGGCCGTCGCCAGCAGCTTGGCGATCTCGTCGCGATCGGGCGGGTGGCGGAAGACCGGCAGGCCGAACGTCGCCTCGGTGATGAAGACGTCGCATGGCACCGCCTCGAAGGGCGGACAGGTGGGATCCGGCCGTCGCTTGTAGTCGCCGGAGACGACGATGCGCTGGCCCGCATGCTCGAGCACGATCTGCGCGCTGCCGAGAATGTGCCCGGCCGGCGCCAGGCGCAGCGTCACGCCGCCGATGACAAGGCTCTCACCATAGGCGACCGCCTGCATGGCGCCGGCGCAATCCTGACCGTGCCGTCCCGCCATGATGGCCAGCGTCTCGCGCGTGGCCAGCACATGGTCGTGGCCGGAGCGCGCATGGTCGCTATGGCCATGACTGATCACGGCGCGGCCGACCGGCCGCCCCGGATCGATGTAGAAGTCGCCGGGCTCGACGTAGAGCCCGGTCGGCGTTGGCCTGATCCAGTGTCCCCCGCGCGCGGGATCGCTCATCGCCGCGCGTATTGCGTGGCGCCGAACAGGACGTCGCGTTGTTTGTCGTCGATCGGCTGGGTGCGGCGCTTCTCGTCGAGAATGACGATCGCCTTCTTGACCGCCGGACGCGCATCGATCGCGGCACGCCAGCGCTTGACGTTGGGGAAGCTGTCCAGATCGACGCCGTGACGCTCGGGGAAACGCAGCCAGGGGTAAATCGCCATGTCGGCGATCGAATAGTCGCCGACGACGAATTCCCGGTCCTTGAGCTGACGGTCGAGCACGCCCCAAATGCGCTTGGTCTCGTTGGTGTATCGATTGATCGCGTAGTCGAGCTTCTCGGGCGCGTAGTTGCGGAAGTGACCGTTCTGGCCGAGCATCGGGCCGACGCTCGCCATCTGGAACATCAGCCATTCGACGGTGCGCCACTTCGTCACCGGATCCTTCGACCAGAACTTGCCGGTCTTGTCCGCGAGGTACATCAGGATGGCGCCGGATTCGAAAACCGACATCGGCTTGCCGCCGGGACCGTCGGAATCGACGATGGCGGGCATGCGGTTGTTCGGGCTGATCTTGAGAAAATCGGGCTTGAACTGGTCGCCCGCGCCGATGTCGACCGGGATCACCTGGTAGGGCAGACCCACCTCTTCGAGGAAGATCGTGATCTTGTAGCCATTGGGGGTCGGCCAGAAGTACACGTCGATCATCGCAGACGTCCTTTCACTGCAGGATGTTCGGATTGGCGCTACCATAGACCATGTGGGCCCCGCTCGAAAACCGGGGGCTCAAACCGGGGGTAGCCGATGCCATCCTTCGTTCTGCACGAGAAACTCGCCGCCGACACGAGCACGGTCGGCCGGCTAAAGCTCAGCCGGTGCCTGCTGATGAACGATCGCACCTACCCCTGGCTGATCCTGGTGCCCGAGCGTGCCGATATCCGCGAGATCCATCAGCTCGCGCGCGACGACCGTAACCTGCTGATGGACGAGATCGTGCGCGCCCAGCAGGCGCTCGAGCAGCTCTACAAGCCGGACAAGCTCAATGTGGCTGCCCTCGGCAACGCGGTGCCGCAGCTCCATGTCCACGTCATTGCGCGATTCAAGTCAGACCCGGCCGGCATGCGCCCCGTCTGGGGCGTCGTACCCGTGCAGCAATACCCGGCAGAGATGCTCACAGAAACACAGGGCCGGATCGCGGACGCCCTGGCGCGATCCGGCCCCTTTACATCGGCGTAGATAAAGCCTACTTCGTCGTGCCGCAGGCGACGCGCGCGCCACCGCCGCCGAGCGCGGCCGGCTGGTCGGAATAGTTGTCTCCGCCGGCATGGATGACAATCGCGCGGCCCTTGACTTGGCTGACCGTGAGGTTGGGCGCCAGCACCGGCACCGTCGCATTGCCGTTGCCATCGGCGACCAGGACCGGCAGGTCGCCGAGATGGCCGGCCTTGTCGTGCGGACCGTGATGCATCTTGGTTCCCTTCGGGTCATAGTGACCGCCGGCGGCGAGACCGGCACCCTTGGCGCCGTCGGGCGCCGTATTGCCGCAATTGTTGTTCTCATGAACATGGAAACCGTGGGCGCCCGGCGTCAGGCCGCCGACCAGCGGTTGAATGAAAAGCCCATGCTTGGTGTCGCGCAGCTTAAGTGTGCCCACCATGGCGCCGACTCCGTCGGCGTTGACGGCATTCATCGTGACCGTCATCTGCGCGGCGTTGACGCTGCCCGCGACAAGCAATGCGGCGCCGAGAGCCAATCCGAACATCTTCATAGCTTCCCCCTCCATTGCGGAATGTGATTTGACGCGAAGATGACGCGATGATGGCCGGAAATCGTCGTACATTCAATGTCCAAGACACGCGAGGATGCATCGCCCGATTGCGAAGACAGGCACCGTCCGGACGAGACCGGCCACAGACACCGGCCACTGCTTGGAACACGTATTCTCACGGATGGACAGTCGGTCTGCCAAATTGGCACAGTGCCCGGCCCTGGCCATGGTTACAGTATTTCGATCTCCACCCCTACACGCGGCGGGCGCCCAAGCTCACGATGTTGAGCCGGTGCGCCCGGGACGTCTCGTCAAATTCGGCGCACATGGGGCGACATTCATCGTCGCCTACGTGTGTCTCGACTGGCTGACATTCATCTATGCCTTGGAGCCGATCGGCGTCACACCCTGGGGTCTGTCGACTGGACTGGCCGTCGCACAGCTGCTCCGGCACAAGCTCTCTTTCCTGCCTTTCTTCTTCGTCGCATCGGTCGCCTCCGACTTCCTGGTAGGCAACCAGCGCATTCCCCTCCTGTGGTCCATGGTGCTCGCCGCAATCAAGTGCGTGGGCTATGCCGGCGCGATCTGGGTGCTGACGTCAAAATCCGGCAGCACACTTCAATTGCGCAGCTTGAGGCATGTCACCTGGTTCGCGATCGCCGGCGTCGTTTCGGCCATGGTTGTCGCGGCATCCTGCGCCGGCGTCTTCCGGTTGTCGGGTTTGATTGGTGCCCAATCCATACTGGACGCGTTGATCCGCTATTGGATCGGCGACGTGCTGGGCATACTCGTCTTCACGCCGCTGATGTTCGACCCCCGGCCGCACCTTGCCCGGCTGCTGGCCGAGCCGAGCTGGCCGAAGGCGGCAGAAATGCTGGCCCAGCTCGCCGCGATCCTGATCGCATTGTGGATCGTCTTCGGCCTCGATCTGTCGCTCGACCTGAATGACTTTTCACCGCTCTACCCGCTGTTCCTGCCCATCATCTGGATCACGGTCAGGCATGGAATCGAAGGCGCCGCAGTCGCGCTGGCCATCGTTCAGGTCGCAATGATGCTTGCGCTGGAAAGCCACGGCTACGACATCGATCGCGTCATCTCTTTCCAGGCTCATCAGGAAAACGAGTGGGTGATTTGACGAGGTAGGCATGGCCGAAAGCCGCAGGATCGCTTGGTTTCAGGCGTTTCGCGGGACATTTGGATTTGGCATGATATCCGGATGGCCAAATCAACGAAGCGGCGGCGGCACCTATGGGACGCGTACGCGTTCCCCGGGTTTCGGCCGCACCCGGAGGTGCGTGGCGAGTTCGGCGATCCGAAGGCGCGCATCATCACCCTCAATCGACGCTCAAA
>VGDO01000216.1 GCA_016869645.1 Alphaproteobacteria bacterium | reverse complement strand
AGCCCCTCAAACAAATTACATGACTACCGTCAAAGCCAAAATCCCCGCACTTTCAATTGCTTAGCTCGAAAATGGGGCAAAGTTCAGCCTAACACAGGACTGGATACTGGATACATTATAAGTTAATCCGCGCTTCCAAGGCCCTGGTCGCACCGTGAATGCGCATGGTCCGTTCATTCGCGCTGCCGATCTCTCGGCAGATTGCCGAGGGGTTCAGACCGAGGCCTGATTGAATTCGTCGAGCAGGGCGGCGATGCGGTTGTCGTCCGACTGCTGCATGATTTCACGCGCGCGCTTGGCGGCGGACTTGGTGTCCAGATGGCGCACCCGGCGCTTGACCCGCGGCAGATTGGCCGGACCCATCGACAGCTCGCGTACGCCGAGGCCGAGCAGCAACGCGGTGAAGCGAGGATCGCCGGCGATCTCGCCGCACACGCTGACAGGGATGCGCGCGCGCGCGGCCGCCTCGACCGAGAACTGGACGAGACGGAGCACCGCTGGATGCAGGGGGTTGTAGAGATCGGCGACCTGCTCATCGCCACGATCGATCGCCAGCGTGTATTGCGTCAGGTCGTTGGTGCCGAGCGCGAAGAAGTCCGACACGCGCGCGAGCGCATCGGCGGCCAGCGCGGCGCCCGGCACCTCTATCATGATGCCGAGTGGCGGCAGAGGATCGGCGATCTCGACACCGCGCCGCACGAGCCGCCGCGCGACCTGGCCCAGAATGTGGCGCACCGCCTGAACCTGCGTCACGCTCGAGATCATCGGCAGGAGAATGCGGACTGGGCCGCGCGCGCTCGCGCGCAGCATGGCGGCAAGCTGCGTTTCGAGCAACGCCGGCTGGCGCAGGCTGAGGCGAATGGCCCGCAAGCCGAGCGCCGGGTTGGCGCCCGCGGTGGCACGGTCGCCCAGCGCATCGGTCAGTTTGTCGCCGCCGACGTCGAGCGTGCGCACGGTGACGGTTCGCCCGTCCATGCCGCCGACCATTTCGGTCAGCATCGCCGCCTGCTCGTCCTCGCCGGGAACATCCTTGCGGTTCATGAACAGGAACTCGGTGCGCAGCAGGCCGACGCCTTCCGCGCCGGCGGCGCGCGCCGGCTCAATCTCGCGCGGCAGATCGACATTGGCCATCAGCGTTACGCGCGTTCCGTCACGGGTGACCGCCGGCAGGCTCGCGAGCCCTGCGAGCTTGGTCTTCTCATGCTGGATCGCGGCGAGCCGTTTGCGGTAGCGCGCCAGCGTCTGGCGTGACGGTTCGACGATCACCCGGCCGGCGTCGCCGTCGACGATCACGGTCGTACCGGTCTTGATGTCCTCGAGCAGCCCAGCCAATCCCAGCACGGCAGGCAGACCGAGCGAGCGCGCCATGATGGCGGTGTGGCTCTCCGCGCCGCCCAGGACGGTGGCGAAGCCCGCGATGCGACGCGGATCCATCAACGCGGCGTCGGCCGGGCTGATCTCCTCGGCCAGCACCACGGAGCCTTCGGGAAGCATCGAGAAGGCCTGATAGGGGGTCTTGGTCAAGTGCCGGATCAGCCGGGTGCCGACTTCGCGGACATCCTGGGCGCGCGCGGCGAAATAGGTGTCGTCCAGATCGGCGAAGCTCTGCGCGAGCGCGGAAATCTCGTGCTGAACCGCGGCCTCGGCGTTGCTGCCATGGGCGATGCGCTGCTCGACGCCGCGCATCAGGCGCGAGCCGGACAGCATCTGCAGATGGGCGTCGAGCAGATAGCCCATCTCCTCGGCCACCGTGCCGCCCTGGGCATCGACCTTGCGGCGCAGCTTCTGAACCTGGCGGCGCGCGCGCTCGGCCGCCTCGTTGAAGCGCTTGATCTCGTCCTCGATGGCGCCTTTGGCGACTGTGTATTCGGGCACCTGGACGGCGCCGCTTTCGCTGACGGCGGCAGGGCCGATCGCGATGCCCGGCGCAACGCCAAGTCCGACGAGCTCCCGCTCGCGCCGCGCCGGGCGCTTGTCGCCCGCCTTAGTCTTCATCGAATTTTCTCTCGATCAGCGCGGCCAGCGCTGCGACCGCACTCTCGGCGCCGGGCCCCGTGGCGCGCAGCTCGAGGCTGCAGCCCGGGCCGGACGCCAGCATCATCAGTCCCATGATCGACAGGCCGGACACCACGGCGTCGCGCTTGGCGACGGAGATGTCTGCCGCGAACGTGCCGGCGAGCTTGACAAAGCGCGCCGCGGCGCGTGCATGCAGCCCTTTGCGGTTGGTAATGGTGACGTGCCGCGAGGCCATGGGCGTATCGCTGGGCGATTGACCCGGCGCGTCGGTCCCGGGCGGGACCCGACCGTCATTCATGTCTGCTTGCCGTCGAGCACCTGCGAGGCAATGTGGATGTACTTGCGGCCGGCATCCTGCGCGCTGGCCGCAGCCTCAGCGAGAGTTTCGGTTTGCCGCACGCTGGCCAGCTTGATCAGCATCGGCAGATTGACGCCGGCAATGACCTCGACCTTCGCCTTGTCCATGATCGAGATGGCAAGGTTCGACGGGGTTCCGCCGAACATGTCGGTCAGAACCACGACCCCCTTGCCGGTATCCATGCTCGCCACGCTGTCGAGGATCTCGCGCCGGCGCTGCTCCATGTCGTCCTCGGGCCCGATGCACACCGAAGCCACCTTCGACTGCGGGCCGACGACGTGCTCGAGGGCGGCCACCAACTCGCGTGCCAGATTGCCATGCGTGACCAGGACCATGCCGATCAACGATGTGTCGTCGGAAGGCGACTTGCGGCCAGCTTGATCACCGCCGACTTGAACTCCGCTTGGCGCCGCCTGCCGTGCCGTCATGACGGCGAGCGCTCCATGTCGCGGTGGTGCACGCTGACCTGATGTCCCTGTTCGCCGAGCCAGCGCGCCAGCTCCTCGGCGACGAAGACAGAGCGGTGTCGGCCGCCCGTGCAGCCGATCGCCACGGTCAGATAGCTCTTGCCCTCGCTGTAGTAGCGCGGCAGCAAAGGCGCCAGCAGTCGCGTGAGGTTGTCGAGGAATGGCTTGAAGTCGTCGTCGCTCGAGACGCGGGCACCGACACGCGGGTCGCGGCCGTCGAGCGGACGGAGGAGCGGGTCATAGTGCGGGTTCTCGAGGAAGCGCACGTCGAACACGAGATCGGCCTCGCGCGGCAGGCCGTGACGATAGGAGAACGACAGCACGGTGAGGACCACGCTTTGGCGCCGCTCGAGCGCCAGCCGGTTGCGCAGCTCGCGCCGGAGGTCGGCAGCCGACAGCGCTGTCGTATCGATGATGTCGTCTGCTTGTTCGCGCACCGGACCCATCAGCTGACGCTCGCGGTCGATGCCGTCGCCGACCGGCCGGTCGAGCGCCAGGGGATGGCGCCGGCGCGTTTCGGTAAAACGGCGCGCGAGCACCTCCGAATCGCAGTCGAGGAACAGAATTGTTGCATCGAGATCAGGCCGCGCGCGCAGGCGCTCCAGCTCGCCGATCAGCGCCTCGCTGTCGAAGCCGCGAGTCCGAAAGTCGAGCCCGATCGCGATCGGCCGCTGCGGTCGCGGATCGAGCAGGCGCTCGACGAGCGGCAGCGGGAGATTGTCGACCGCCTCGTAGCCGAGGTCCTCGAGTACTTTGAGGCAGGATGTTCGGCCGGCGCCCGACAGCCCGGTCACCAGGACGACGCGCAGAGTCGTGCCTCCGTCGCCGCTCGGCGACGTCTCGCTGACTCCCCGCGTCTCGACCTTTGAATCGACCTTCATATTTTCTGCATTATCCTCCCGTCGCCGCTTGCACGGCAAGGCGAACCTTGGCGACGGCCGAAGCCTCGAACGGCGCCAGGCGGATAAGGGGGAGTTCGACCCCGGCGACCGTGCAGGTCAAAGCCTCGGGCAGGCGGTCGATCTCCGTCGGGGCCACCAGATCGACGACGAGCGAAACGCACGCCCGCGCTACGTGCGGTACGCTCACGATGCCGATGCCGCGCACTTCGAGCCGGCCGGCAATCTCAGCCGGAGCCGTGGCGGTCACTCGTCCTGCCTCGGTTTCAATCATGGTTCGATCGTCGGCGACCAACCGCCAACCCTGGTCGATCAGGCGCAATGCCAGATCGGATTTGCCGCTGCCTGGCGCGCCACGCAGCAGCACGGCCGGGCCTCCGCCCGGCGCCGCGATGCAAGTGGCGTGGATCGTCGCCATTGCGCAAGCCTGGGCCGCAGCGCGGCGAGGTGTCAATTATCCCGTCAGGTGGGCGCGTTAACGTGCGGAGTCAATCCCGCAACCTGGCCCGCGAACCTGCCGGCCTCGGTGGGTAGCTCAAGCCATGGGCAGCCGCACGATGAACCGAGCGCCTGCAATACCGCCATCCGGACGCGTCCGGTTCTCGGCTCTGATCGTGCCGCCATGGGCCTCGACGATCTGCTTGGAGATCGACAGGCCCAGACCGGAGTGGGTGCCGAACTTCTCGCCCTTCGGCCGTTCGGTGTAGAAGCGCTCGAAGATCGCCCGAAATTTGCCCTCCGGAAGTCCCGGCCCCTCGTCCTCGACGACGATCGTCACCACCCCGTCCTGTGCGGTCAGTCCGAGACGGATCGTCCCGTCGGGCGGGCTGAACGAGACGGCATTGGCGATCAGGTTGCGAAATACTTGGGCAAGGCGCCCTTCGAGACCGGGTATTTCGCTGCGGATGCCTGGCGCCGCGTCGAACACCAGCTTGGGTGCGCGCGGGTCGCTGCGCGTCGCGTTGTGCATCTCCACGAAGGTCCGGAGCATTTCGGCGATGTCGACCGGCTCGGTCTCCTCACGCGACAATTCGGCGTCGAGGCGCGACGCATCCGAGATGTCCGAGATCAGACGGTCGAGCCGCCGGACGTCGTCTGCGACAATGGCAAGCAGTTTGCGCTGCTGCGCGGGATCCTCGACGCGTTGCACCGTCTCGACCGCGCTTCTGAGAGAGGTCAGCGGGTTCTTGATCTCGTGGGCTACGTCGGCGGCAAAGTGCTCGATCGCATCGAGTCGCCGCCACAGAGCCTCCGTCATCTCACGGAGCGCGCCGGAGAGGTCGCCGATCTCATCATCGCGCCGCGACAGATCCGGAATGACGAGATTGCGTCCATGACCGTGACGCACGCGATCTGCGGCGTCGGACAGGCGCCGGATGGGGCGCGCGATCGTGCCCGCGAGATAGATGGACAACAGGACCGTGATGGCGCAGGCAACTGCGAACAGCAGTAGAATGTTGAGCCGCACGCCGCGCATCGCCTCGTCGATCTCGACGCCGTCCGCCGTCAGCAGCAGTCCGCCCAGCACCTGGCGGTAGCGTTGCACGGGCATGCTGACCGATAAGACCAGATCGTCATCGGTGGTGATGCGCACGGAACGCGCCGCTTCGCCGCCGAGAGCGCGCCGAACCTCCTCGAAGTCGGCCGCGGTTGGGTGGGAAGGCTCGCGATAGGGCAGGAACGTGTCGCGCCTTGGAAGGCGGTTGAAGATCCAGTCATAGGCCGTGTTGAGCCACGCCATCCAGTCCGCGCTGGTGCGCGGCGGCGGCAGCGCCTGGACCTGCACCGATCCGCCCGGACCGACCAGCACGCGGCTGTCGACGATCAAAGTGCCGCCGGGCTCGAACAGGCGTGCCCTGACGCGGCCCAATCCAACCAGACGACGGATGATCTGGCGCGCGGGCTCGACCGCCAAGCGCGCCGTCTGCGTCTCCGGGCTCTGACTATCGCCGATGTTGTCCTGCGGTTCGACGGCTCCTTCGGCGAGCGCGCCGGCGAAGAGCTCCGCTTGCGTGCGCAGATTTCCCAGCTCGGTCGCGATCAGGCGGCGATGATACTCGTCGAGATAGAGCTGGCCGCCGAACAGGATGGCGAGCGCGAAGAGATTGACGACGAGAATCCGTCGCGTGAGCGGGGAGAGGCGCCGCCGCCGTCGGAGCGCGCGGGGGTGAGCGCCGTCAAGGTCGCGCGGGTCGGCGCGCAGCTCACGACCGATCAGATTCCTAGCGCGACGATCGGAAGCCATGATGCGCGTCGCTCGGGCGGGCTCGAACGGCCGCCAATTGACCCGCAGCGCTCGATGCGGTCGCGCCGGTTCGGCTCAAGCTTCCTTGTAGCGATAGCCGACGCCGTAGAGGGTTTCGATCTGATTGAAGTCGGAATCGACGGATTTGAGCTTCTTGCGCAGCCGCTTGATGTGGCTGTCGATCGTGCGATCGTCGACATAGATCGATTCGCCGTAGGCGGCATCCATCAGCTGATCGCGATTCTTGACGTGACCCGGCCTGCTCGCCAGCGCCTTGAGTATGAGGAACTCGGTCACCGTCAGCGCGACCTGCTCGCCTTTCCAGGAGCAGGCATGGCGGCCGGGGTCGAGCACCAGATCGCCGCGCACGACCGCGGCTTCGCCCGATCCGTCGGCCTGATCGCGCGCCAGGTCCTGGCGCCGCAACAGCGCCCGAATCCGCTCGATCAGCAGACGCTGGGAGAACGGCTTGGTGATGTAATCGTCCGCGCCCATGCGCAGGCCCACCACCTCGTCGACC
Source organism: Alphaproteobacteria bacterium (assembly GCA_016869645.1). Taxonomy (GTDB): domain Bacteria; phylum Pseudomonadota; class Alphaproteobacteria; order SHVW01; family SHVW01; genus SHVW01. The sequence continues at coordinate 2,516 of VGDO01000216.1, read as the reverse complement.
TCGGTGTCCTTCGAGGTCAGGAAGATCACGGGCATGCGGCTCGACTTGCGGAGACGACTCAGCAGCTCCATGCCGTCCAGCCGGGGCATCTTGATGTCGAGAACAGCGAGGTCCACCGGCCGCTGCGTCAGGCCGCGCAGGGCCTCGTCGCCGTCGGTATAGGTACGCACTTCGAAGCCTTCCGCTTCGAGCGCCATCGAAACCGACGTCAATATGTTCTGGTCGTCGTCGACAAGCGCGATGGTGTGGTGCACGCGGGTGGTTCCTGGCAAGCTGCAACGAGGCTGTCCTATACATATAGGCAGGCCAATGGGGCAAGATTGGGGCGCCCTCGCGGTCACATTCTGGCAGAAAGCCCCGAAAGGCACGAGAGTCCCCCGCAACCGGCCGCCCCGCGATTCCCTTGAGGGCCGGGCCGGTCCGGCGCTATGTTCCGTGGTCGCCACGGGCACACCAGGGGCAGGGAGATCGGATATGACGGCACTCGCGCACGGCAAGCAGGATATGGCCCTCCCCTTGAGCCGGCGCATGCCCACAGCTCTGGCGGCCATATTCTTGGGCACATTCCTCATACTCGGGGTCGGTCTGGTCCAGATCGAGGCCGTGCACAATGCCGCGCACGACGCGCGGCACGGCATCTCGTTCCCCTGCCACTAGTTCCGCCGTCGGCCGGATCGTCGGCGCTCCCGGCGCCATGAACCTGTTTCAGCGCACCTTCTTTGCCGCCATCCTGGCCGGGCTGATCGCGGGACTGTTTCTTGCGGTCGTCCAGGGCCTGACCGTGGTGCCGTTGATCATTCAGGCGGAGGAATTCGAACAGGCGGCCGAACAGAGCAAAGCCCAAGCTGCCGGCCAGGGTGCGGCCCAGTCGCAACAGCATGCAGCTCATGCGCACGCATCCGACCAGGCCTGGGCGCCGGAAGACGGGATGGAGCGCACGCTTTACACCATGCTCTTCGACGTGCTCGCCGGGGTCGGCTTCGGGCTGCTCTTGGCAGGCGGCTACGCGCTGCGCGGCAGCGTCGACCTCAAGCAGGGCCTGCTCTGGGGTGTGTGCGGCTTCATCGCGTTCAGCCTATCGCCTGCCCTCGGTCTGCCGCCCGAATTGCCAGGTACAGAATCGGCCGGTTTGGCGGCTCGCCAAACCTGGTGGCTCGCGACCGTGGTGCTGACCGGCGCAGGTCTCGCGCTCATCGCTCTTGTGCCGCGCTGGGTGGCGAAACTCGCCGGCCTCCTGCTGCTCGCCGTACCTCACGTCATTGGGGCGCCTCATCTGGCCGAGGCCGGGGCCGCCGCTCCGGCCGAGCTGCAGCGGCAGTTCATCGTGACGACGCTGGCGGCGAATGCCCTGTTCTGGCTGGTTCTGGGTGCGGCGAGCGGCTACTTCTTCAAGCGCTTCGGGCCAGCCGACGTCGGGGCGTGACCGGTTCATGTCCGCCCCCTCGGCTCCACCTGCTTCCGTCGCGAGCGGGCCGCCGCCTGGAGTCCAGATCCGTCGGCTGATCCGCGCCGCCGACCGGGCGGCGCTGGCAACGCTGGCGCGCAGCGAGGCAGGCGTGACCGACGGTGCGCCCTATGTGTCGTTGGTGCTGGCGGCCTGCGATCACGACGCGTCACCGATCCTGCTGATCTCAATGCTGGCGGATCATACGCGCAACATCGTGGCGGACGATCGGGTGTCCCTGCTGTTCGACGGCACCGCGGGCCTGGCGGAACCACTGACCGGCGCGCGCGCCACGGTGCAGGGTCGCGCGCGGCGCAGCGAGGAACCACGTCATCGCGCGCGCTATCTGGCCCGGCACCCGTCAGCCGCCATGTATGCCGGGTTTCGCGACTTCGGGTTTTATCGCGTCGAAATCGAGCGCGCGCATTTGGTCGCGGGGTTCGGACGCATCCACTGGGTCGAGGCGACCCAGGTGGTGCAACCCTCGCCTGAAGCGCTGATCGGGCGCGAGAGCGACATCGTCGAGCACATGAACACTGATCACGCCGACGCCGTCGATCTGTATGCCAGCGCGCTGCTCGGTCGGGCCGGTGCCGGCTGGCGTATGACTGGCGTCGATACGGAAGGGGCCGACCTGCGCCGCGAAGGCGAGACCGCACGCCTCGAGTTCGCCCGTCCGGTCGAGGATGCGGAGGCAGCCCGCGCCGAACTGGTCCGCCTGGTGCGCGTGGCGCGCAACAAGGCCGGCGCGTGACGGAATTGGGCCAAGAATAGGCCTTTTGCGCCCAGCTGCCGGCATCGGGGCGGAGCAGTTGAATTGGGCGGAAGGCGCGGCTATGTATCGATTCCCGGCAATTCTTCAACTCTAAGCTGAACTTTGCCCGAATTTTGACCAAGCCACTGATGTGACTCGCGTTTGTCTGCGGGTCCTGACTACAGGCTGGGCTTGACGGCGAGCAGATCGAGTGCGCGGCGCTGGATTTCGGTCGGGGTGGCGAGCACCGGGAAGGAGGCTGCGCGGCCGAAGCGGACGGTGTTGCGGGTGAGCGTGGCGAGATCGGCGAGCAGCGAT
>VGDO01000215.1 GCA_016869645.1 Alphaproteobacteria bacterium | reverse complement strand
GCTGATCGCGCTGCGCCACCAGAATGCGAGGCGCGCCGCGACCGCCAATCCCACCCTCGGAACGTCGGGGCGACGTCGGAAGATCACCAAACAATGCCGTGCGCGGCGGCTCGGATGCGGAGGGTTCGATGCTCATGAATCATCGTACCCGCTCCCGCGTCGATTTCTTCACAAGTTCTGAGCCGGCGATGGGAATGAATCCCAAGCAGCAGGCCGCGCGCGGACGCGTGGGCGGCTCCAGCCCGGTTGGCCGGACCATCGTCCTCATCGGCATGATGGTCCTCGCGGCGATTCTGGTGCCCGCAGCCCGCATCATGCTGGTGGGAATGGCGCCGACGCTGATCGCCTATCTGATGTCGCACCTGCTCGACCGCAGCGGCGATCGTCATGCCGTGCTGTGCATCGGCATCTGCAACGTCTCGGGCCTCGTGCTTTTCGTGATCGCCGCCTTCAAGGCGCCCGGCGGTGTCTCCAGCGCACTCGGCGAGACGAATGTCATGTTCGCGTTGTTCGCCGCGTACGGCTCGGCCGCACTCGGCTGGCTCATCCATTGGACGGCGCCGTTGCTCTACGGCAAGCTGATCCGGATGCGCTCGGAGTTCCAGCTCAAGCGCGTCGCCGCCGAGCAGGATGCGCTGGTCGCCGAGTGGGGCGAGGCCGTGGCCACGCCCGACGAATAGCGACCTGAGAGACCCGGGCTAGTTTTCCTTCTTGGACAGCGCGTCGAGCTGGCGCTGAAGCTGCGCCATCTGGGCCTTGAGCGCATCGATTTCGCTCTCGGCCGACGCTGTCCGCTGCGCGGCGGGTTGACCGCTGTCCGGCGTGCCGCCCGCGTTCGGGAAGGGCGAGAACATCTTCATCGTGCGCTCGAACATGACGATGTTCTGCTTGCCCATTTCCTCGAACTGGCCGAACGGGAACAGGCCGCCCAGCGCGTCACGCAGATAGTGACGCATCTGCTCCTGATTGCGCGCGAAGGACATCATGCTGTGCTCGAGATAGCGCGGCACGAGCCATTGCAGATTGTCGCCGTAGAAGCTGATGAGCTGGCGCAGGAAGCTGATCGGCAGCAAGTTCTGACCTTTGCCCTCCTCCTCGACGATGATCTGCGTCAGCACGGAGCGCGTGATGTCCTCGCCGGTCTTGGCGTCGTAGACGACGAAGTCGGTGCCGTCCTTCACCATCTGGCAGAGGTGATCGAGCGTGACATAGCTCGAGGTCGCCGTGTTGTAGAGCCGGCGGTTGGCGTATTTCTTGATTGTGACGGGCGCGGGCGCTTCGGACGAGTTGGGTTCGGCCATCGCTCTTCCAATCCGGGGCTCTTCCAATCCAGGGCGGTCGGCGCCCACGAGGCTTCGACCCTAGCACAGGCGGGCCCGCGACGGGCGAAAAGCTGCACGGCCCTGGCGCGCGATGCTGCTATGCAGGAAAGCCCCCCGTCCTGCCGCGAGCCGCACGGAGGCAGCCATCGGGCATTGCGGAGTCTCTGCGGTCTATTGCAGTGCGGCAATGGTGGTCTGGCGCAGGGCCGGGGTGGGGGTTATAATTATCCCCATGTCGGATTCGCGCAACAGCAACGGCGACATCGAAGATTTGGCGCGGCGGTTTCTCGATCTTTGGCAGGATCAGCTCGCGGCGACGGCCGCCGATCCTGCCCTTGCCGATGCGCTCAACCGCATGTTTGCCGCCTGGGCGCTCGGAGCCGGCGCTTACATGCCTGGCGGCTGGCAGGGCCCGAGAAACGGGCGCAGAGGCCGGGCATCGGATGGTCAGGACGAGGGCGCCACAGAGCAGGCGACGAATGGCAGAGCGAACGGAGCGAGCAAGCCCGGGCAAGCCAACGGCAAGGCAGCGCCCGAAGAAGACGCGCGCGGCGCGGCGGCTCGGGCCGCGTCCGCTGCCGCTGCATCTGTCGGTGGCCATGACGACGTGGTTCAGCTCAAGCGTCGCATTGCCGTTCTTGAAAGCCGGCTGGCGGCTCTGGAGGCCGGAGCTCGGCGAAGCCGGCGCCGCGCTCCAGAAAAGCCTCAGAAGCGTTGACGCCGACAGCTTTCGGCGCGCGGTCACCCGCGAGCTCACCCGCCGCTTCGACGATTTCCTGGCCGGCGTCCAGGCCTATCGCCGGCATCCCTATCGCCGGCCCGCCATCGAGCCGCCCGCGGTCTGGCAGGACGGCACGACCAGCCTGCTCGACTATGGACAGGGTGCTGCCGATGGCGTCCCGATCCTGGCCGTGCCTTCGCTGGTCAATCGCAGCTACATCCTCGATCTGCGCGCGGAGCTGAGCCTGATGCGCCACCTGGCCGGCGCCGGATTCAGGCCGTTCCTGGTCGATTGGGATCGGCCGGGGCCGGTCGAGCGCACCTTCACCCTGACCGATTACATCGCCGGCCGGCTCGAATCCGCGCTCGATCAGGTGATCGAGCTGACCGGACGCCGGCCGATCCTGCTCGGCTACTGCATGGGCGGACTGCTGGCGCTGGCGCTCGCCCAGCGGCGCCCGCGCGACGTCGCCGGTCTGGCGCTGCTTGCGACACCCTGGGATTTTCACGCCGATCCGTCGGGCACGCTTGACGCGATGCCGGCGGTGGCGCACGCCTGCTCGCTCGCCATCGAGGCGGCGGGCGAATTGCCGGTCGATCTCATCCAGACGCTGTTCGCGGCACTCGATCCCTACCTGGCGCTGCGCAAGTTCCGCAGCTTCGCGCGCTTCGAGGCCAGCTCGCCGCGCGCCGAGCTGTTCGTGGCACTCGAGGACTGGCTGAACGACGGCGTGGCGCTGCCGGCGGCGGTCGCACGCGAATGCCTGTTCGGCTGGTACGGCGCCAACACGCCGGCCGAAGGGCAATGGCGCGTCGCCGGCCGGGCGATCGATCCCGGCCGCCTGCAATGCCCGGCCTTCGTCGTCGTGCCCGCGCGCGACCGCATCGTGCCGCCGGCCTCGGCGGAGATCCTGGCGGCGCGCCTGCCGCACGCCACGGTGCTGCGGCCGCCGCTCGGCCATATCGGCATGATCGTGTCCGCGGGTGCCGAGCGCGAGGCCTGGCGGCCGCTCGTCGAATGGCTGAAGTCGGTGATTCCAGGGCCCCCGCGCCATGAGCGTGGGCTGAGGCCGCCGACCGGCCGCCGCGCCGCCCCCGCCGGCAAGGCACGGTCCTGAGAGCTTGGCCCCGTACGGGCGGGAGCCTCGATGTTGCATTGCGGCAACGGCGGTCCTATGGTGGCCGGACGTCCGTTCCCCTGCGGTTCTGAACATGCCTGGGGCCACCGCGCCGACGCCTGATTGGACGAGGCCGGGCGGGCGGTCCCATGGGTCCCATCCAAGGAGAAGCTCCTCATGCAGCAAGAAATCGTCATCGCCGGCGCCGCCCGTACGCCGATCGGCTCGTTCAGCGGTGCGCTGTCGACCCTCGCGGCACACGATCTGGGCAAGATCGCCATCGCCGAGGCGCTGAAGCGCGCCAAGGCCGATCCCAAGGAAGTGACCGAAGTCATCATGGGCCAGATCCTGGCGGCGGGGCAGGGGCAGAATCCGGCGCGCCAGGCAGCCGTCAACGCCGGCATCCCGGTCGAGGCGACGGCCTACGGCATCAACCAGCTGTGCGGCTCGGGCCTGCGCTCGGTGGCGCTCGGCTTCCAGGCGATCCGCGCGGGCGACAGCTCGATCGTGGTCGCCGGCGGCCAGGAGAGCATGAGCATGGCGCCCCACGTCATGCATCTGCGCAACGGCGTCAAGATGGGTCCGGCCGAGATGATCGACAGCATGATCAGGGACGGGCTGTGGGACGCCTTCAACGGCTACCACATGGGCAACACGGCCGAGAACGTCGCGCAGAAGTGGCAGATCAGCCGCGAGCAGCAGGACCAGTTCGCGGTCGCCTCGCAGAACAAGGCCGAGGCGGCGCAGAAGGCCGGCCGGTTCAAGGACGAGATCGTTCCGGTCACGATCAAGACGCGCAAGGGCGACGTCGTGGTCGACACCGACGAGTATCCGCGCCACGGCGCGACGCTCGACGCCATGACGAAGCTGCGCCCGGCGTTTGCCAAGGACGGCACCGTCACGGCCGGCAACGCGTCCGGCATCAATGACGGCGCCGCCGCACTGGTGCTGATGACCGCGGCCGAGGCCGCCAAGCGCGGCGCGACACCCTTGGCGCGCATGGTGTCCTGGGCGACGCGCGGCGTCGATCCGGCGATCATGGGCTCGGGCCCGATCCCGGCCAGCCGCGCGGCACTCGAGAAGGCCGGCTGGAAGCACGGCGATCTCGATCTCGTCGAGGCGAACGAGGCGTTCGCGGCCCAGGCCTGCGCGGTCAACAAGGATCTCGGCTGGGACACCGGCAAGGTCAACGTCAATGGCGGCGCCATCGCATTAGGTCATCCGATCGGCGCCTCGGGCGCGCGCGTGCTCGTCACGCTGCTCTTCGAGATGCAGAAGCGCAACGCCAAGAAAGGCCTCGCCACCCTGTGCATCGGCGGCGGCATGGGCATCGCCATGTGCGTCGAGCGCTGACACGCGACGCATACCGTCGACACGAGACGCCCCGCGGCTTTGCTGCGGGGCGTTTTCGTTGGCGGGGTCAGGCCGTGTCGTCGGTATCGGCGACCGTCGGATCGAGCGTCAGATTGAGCACAGTGGCGGTGACTGCGATGGCGGCACCGGGCCAGAGCATGAGGCTTGGAGCGTCGAACAGATGCGAGCGGTACTCGTAGAGCATGGAACCCCAATCGGGTGACGAGATGGCGCCGCCCAGTCCGAGAAAGGCAAGTCCCGCATAGCCGACCACGTTGCGTCCGAGATCGGCGGCGACATAGGCCGCCAGCGTCGGCCAGCAATTCGGCAGGATATGGCGCAGCACCAGGCGCGGTCGCCCGATATGAAGCAGGCGCGCCGCCTCGATGTAAGGCTCGGCCACGGTGCGGCGCGCCAGTCCATAGGCCATCAGCGCGAAGGGGCCGGCATGGCCGATGGCGAGCGCCAGGCCGGCGGTCGCCGGGGTGAAGCCGATGATGGCCGTGATGACCAGCGCCACGACGAGAGACGGCAGGACGGCGAGGAATTCGGCGAACCGCATGAGCAGCTCGGCAACGCCGCCGCCGATCAGGGCAGCCGACGTGCCGATCACGGCGCCGAGCGCGAAGCTGAGCGCCGCCACCGCGGCAAGCACGGTCAGCGTGCGCCAGCCGCCGACCAGGATGCGCGACAGGATGTCCCGGCCGAGATGATCGGTGCCGAGCCAATGCCGGGACCCGGGCGGCGCCAGGGCCGCCGCGATGTCGATCGCCTCGGGATCGAAGGGCTGCCAGACCGAGCCGAGCGCCAGCACGGCGGCGATCGCGGCGAGCATGAGGATGCGCGCGGCGGTCATGGCGCGGTGCGCGGATCCAGCCAGGCGCGCGCCGCGTCGGCCGCCTGACCGATCGCCAGCATCCACGCGGCCATGATCACGATGTAGAACTGCAGCACGAAATAGTCGCGCACGCCGACCGACTGCACGACGAACAGGCTGACGCCGGGCAGCGAGAACACCACCTCGGCAGTTGCCGTGCCGCCGATCACCCAGCCGCACTCCGACACGACGGCGGCAAGCATGGCGGCGCTTGCGACCGGATGGGCGTGGCGCCAAAGAACGGCGCGCGGGCTCAGCCCCTTGGCGAGCGCAAACTTGCAGTAGGGCGAATTGATCGCGAGCAGCAGCTCGCGCCGGTAGACGCGCGAGAAGCGCGGCACGGCGTACAGCGCGATCAGCAAGGTGGGTAGCAGCAGGCGCTCGAAGGCTGGTCCCGTGAAGGGCCGGATCAGGCGCAGCTCGGCCGCGAATAGCCAGATCGCGGCCAGCGCCAGGCAGAACAGCGGCACCGACTGGCTGATGACCGATAGACTGCGGGTCACCTGGTCGATCACGCCGCCCGGGCGCTGCGCCGCGAAGAAGCCGAGCGGCAGCGCCATGACGAGACCGATCAGGAGGCCGCCGCAGCCCATGACCAGCGAAATCGGCAGGGCGTCGCCGAACTCGTCGAGCAGGGAACGGCCGGTGCGGATCGAGCGGCCCCAGTCGCCCGAAACGAGACGATCGAGCCACAACCCGTACTGGGCGAGCCAGGACCGGTCGAGCCCCCATTCGCGCCTGAGGAAGGCGACGCCTTCGTCACTGCGCGGCAGGCCCCAGGCCAGCAGCTCCGTCTCGACCGGGTCGCCCGGCATGGCGTGCAGCACGGCAAAAGCGACGAGGCTCGCGCCGACGAGGATCATGAGGCGCCGACCGATGGCCGCCGCCGTCACGATCAGGCGTGACCGACTGCGCGTCACGTCGGCGGACGCCTAGTCGCGCACGACAAGATCGTCGCGCAGGATGTAGTAGTCCGCGCCGAAGATCTCGTAACCCCTGAGGCGCCGCGACATGCCGATATGGAACGGCGTGACGGCGAGCGGAATGATCGGCGCCTCGGCACGCACCATGCGCTGCGCCTCGCGCGCCAGCGCCCAACGCTCGTCGAGCGCCGACGCCGCTTCGAGCTCGACCAGCTTTCTGTCGAGAGATTCCGACTGGTACCTGCCGAAGTTCCGGCTGCCGGTCGAGCGCAGCGCATCGTTGAGCTGGAAGATCGGATCGCCGGCCGGCGCGCCGTGGGTAACGCGGAACAACAGGTCGAAATCGCCGGGCTGCGCGACGGCGAGGAAATTCTCGACCACGCGCGGCACGATCTCGATGCCGACCTTGGCGAGCTGGCTGCGCACGATCGGGCTGTAGACCAGCATGTCCGGCCAGCTCGACAGAGACACAAGGCTGAAGGACAGGCGCTTGCCGTCCTTGCTGCGGATGCCGTCGGCGCCCGGCCGCCATCCCGCCTCGTCGAGCAGGCGTGCGGCAAGCGTCGCGTCGTGCTGATAGGGCTCGTTCAGGCTGAACGGGTAGGGCGGCGGGAAGAAGCCCATGGAGACCTCGCCGCCGCGCGCCGCGCGCACCATGACGCGCGGATCCATCGCCGCCTGGATTGCCCGGCGCACGCGCACGTCGTCGAGCGGAGGCCGCGTCGTGTTGGGAATGACGTAGTACTGATAACCGCCGAGGATGGTCATCGTGCCGAGATCGCCGCGCGCACGCAGCCGCCCGAGCGTCTCGGCCGGAATCTGGAAAGCGAGGTCGAGCTCGCCCGACTCGAGCGCCAGCGCCATCGGGCTGGTATCGGCGAAATAGCGGATGCGGATGGCCGGGCGCTTGTCGGCCGCTGGGTAGTGCGGGTTGGGCTAGAGAGCCAGCTCGTTGTTGACCTTGACCGAGACGATGCGGTAGGGGCCGGTGTAGACGAAGCTGTCGTGGCCGAGCACGCGGTAGACGACCAGCGCCCATTCGGCCAGCACCGATTCGATCACCGCAACGGGCCGCTCCGGCCGGATCTCGAGCGTGTGCTCATCGACGGCCCTGAGCCTGGCCTTGCCGACCGAGGCGCGCGCCGGCGGCAAGAGCGTGAGGGTGCGCTCGAGACCGGTGACCACCTCGGTGGCGGTCATCGGCGAGCCGTCGGAGAAGCGCACGTCCCGGCGCAGGCGGACCTGCCAGACATTCTCGCCGGTGCGCGCGACGCTCTCGGCGAGCTGCGGAACCAGGTGGCCGGCGCGATCGATCGTGAAGAGATTCTGCGCGACGCCGTGGCTGGTCAGCGCCCAGGAATTGGACGCCTTGGTCGGATCGGCCGCATTGGCGAGGAACGGTTTGCCGACGACGATGGTCGGCCTGCCTTGCGCTGACGCCGGCGCGGCAAGGAGCGCAATCGACATGATGACGGCCGAGGTTGCGATGAAACGCGCGATGATGTGTGCGCCGCGTACCGGCATGACGCGATCTCCCGTCGATGCAGCAACGGCATCGACAAGAGGCGGCTCAAATCCTGGTTCGCGAGCCGCGTCCGGCCGCCGGCGCACCCCGTCCGACGCGTCAATGCCGCCTCAGCGAATGGCAGGTCTCCTGACTCGCGGGTCGCTGCGGGCGTCGGCCTTCCCGAATGACCAGTGGCCGTGATTGACGCCGGCTCGCCGCTGACAGTTGCGGGGACAGTCCCGGATTCGCACCGGGTTCCCAATTAAGCTCCAGGGAGCACCACTCGCCCCCGACGTTGGCGCAAGCGCTTCGCACTGTCAATGCAGGCCAGGCCGGATGCCGCGCGGCCCACCGACCGTGGCGGCGCGCCGCAATCGCTTTGACTTGTCGATGGTTTGGGGTTTTCATGATCGAGATCTCGCCAGTCGCTGAGACAATCGACGGCTGAGCGCAAACACATCAGAGGGGGAGACACGACATGGCGCGCGTTGCATTGGTCACCGGCGGCACTCGCGGCATCGGCGCGGCGATCAGCAAGGCGCTCAAGGCGGCCGGCTGCAAGGTGGCGGCCAACTACGGCGGCAATGACGAGGCCGCCAACAAGTTCAAGGCCGAAACCGGCATCTCCGTGTTCAAGTGGGACGTGTCGAACTTCAAGTCGTGCCAGGACGGCGTCGCCAAGGTCGTGGCCGAGCTTGGCCCGGTCGAGATCCTGGTCAACAATGCGGGCATCACGCGCGATGCGCCGCTCCACCGCATGACGCCCGAGCAGTGGACCGCGGTGATCGACACCAATCTCAACTCGCTCTTCTACATGACGCGTAGCGTCATCGAGTCCATGCGCGAGAAGAATTTCGGCCGTATCGTCAGCATCTCCTCGATCAACGGCCAGAAGGGCCAGTTCGGCCAGCCGAACTACTCCGCGGCCAAGGCCGGCGTGATCGGCTTCACCAAGGCGGTCGCCCAGGAGAATGCCGCCAAGGGCATCACGGCGAACGCGATCGCGCCCGGCTACATCGGTACCGAGATGGTCCGCGCGGTGCGCGAGGACGTGCTGCAGAAGATCATCGCGGGGATTCCGGTCGGCCGGCTCGGCGAGGCCGAGGAGATCGCGCGCTGCGTCGTCTTCCTTGCCGCCGACGATGCCGGCTTCCTCACCGGCTCGACCATCACCTGCAATGGCGGCCAATACCTGACCTGACCGCCGTTTCCGCTCGACAATCAGTCGCGCGGATCCTGTTCAGCACCGCCCCGCCGATCGCCGGCGGGGC
>VGDO01000214.1 GCA_016869645.1 Alphaproteobacteria bacterium | reverse complement strand
CTGAAACGTCGAGGAGCCAGAAATCATCGGCCAGGTCGACGATGTGGCCCTGGCTGTGCGGCAGCACGCCGACCGCCTGCAGCGGGCGGCGCACCGGACCGAAGGCCTGGGCCAGGACGCGATCGCCGACCTCGTCGACCGTCGGCAGCGGCTGCAGCGGACCAATCGCCGGCGTATCGCCCGCCAGGTTGGGGTGGGCAATCACATGCTTTTCGTCGAGCAGCAGGAAGATCGTCTGATTGGTGTCGATCGACAGCAGCGCCAGGTAGCGCGACACCTCAGTCACGCTGACCGCCGAGACGAGCACGCCGAGAAACCAGCCGTCATCCATGACGGGCACGGCAAGCGTCAGCAGAGTCTGGCCCAGATTGGCCGACCACAGGGGCTGGCGCCACATGGTCGTCGGCTGCACGCGCATATCGTCGAGCAGGCGCTGCGCCTCGCGCCGGTCGGACCAGTCCTCGCGGATGACGTCGCCGCTGTTGCGCTCGACGCGCAGCACCGAGAGGTCCGGGCGCAGGAACGTCATGCCGTGGACCTGCGGCGTCGCCGAGAGCGCACCGAACATGACGCGGGCAAAGTCGGCCTCGTCGGCCGGATCGAACAATCCCGCCTCGACCTGGCGTGCGACATAGCTGGCCTGCGCCTGCACAGGGTCGAGATGGGCGCGTACCCGGTCGACCACCTGGGTCACCGTACGCTCGATACGGTCGCGCAGCAGGGACCGGTTGTTCTCCCGCGCACCGGCCAGACTCATCAGAAGCACGCCGCCGACCGCCACGAACATCAGCAGCCCGAAGCCGACGGCCAGCAGCATGGTGACCGACACCCGCCATGGCCGCGGCGCAAGCCGTCGAGCTGCCGCCTCGACGCGGACCGGCTCCGCCGAAGCCGGTTCGACGTCCGCCACCACCGCCCCGTCCGCATTGTTGCGCGGCCTGATACGCTCAGCGGGCGGCGGAAAGATGCTCACGACAACCTGAGCTCTTCCAGATCGAGCTCGCGCTGGATCCGATGCAGCACGTCGTCGCCGATCGCGCGGTCGCGCCTGAGCTTGATCAAGCGCCGGCGCTCGGCGGCGATCACGCGGAGCCGGACGGCACGGCGCAATTCCGTCGTGCCCGCGAGATTGCCGGACGTCCGCGCGGCCTTCACCTCTTCCCAGTCGTTGATCCGCCCCTGGTACTCGACGCGCACGGCACGCAGCACCGCGCCGTCGAATTGCGCGGAATCGGACAGCCGATCGAGCTCCGCGATCGCAGCGTAGGCGGTCTTGATGCGGGCCTGACGCTCCTCCTCGTCCTCCGAGCCGTCCGACCCGACGCCGAGCCATCGGATGAGAGGCGCCAGCGTCATACCTTGCACGACCAGGGTGACGAAAATCACCGAGAAGGAGAGAAAGACGATGGAATCTCGAGCCGGAAACCAGCCGCCGGCGTGGATCGTGTAGGGCAAGGCGAGCGCGGCGGCGAGCGAGACGATGCCGCGCATGCTGCACCACGAGATGATGACAGTGTGCTGCCAGGGTGGCGCCGGATCGACTTCACGCAGCCGCGGACTGAGCCACCTGGGCACGTAGGTCGCGGGAAAGACCCAGGCGAAACGCACGGCAATCGCGACAAGGCTGATGACGGCCGCGTTGATCAGCAGGGCACCGCCGCTGCGGTCGGCCAGCCGGTCGAGAATCTCCGCCAATTCGAGTCCGATCAGGATGAAGACGGCGCTGTGCAGCAGGAAGACGATCACGGCCCAAACCGTGTAGCCCTGGATGCGCGCGCGCGGCGAGAAGACCTCCGGGGCATGCCAGCCGCGCAACAGCCCCGCGGTCACGACCGCCAGCACGCCCGACACGTGCAGGGATTCGGCGACCAGATAGGCGACGAAGGGCTCGATCAGCGACAGCGAGATCTCGAGCATGACATCGCGCACGAAGTGATGGAGGCGGATGAACAGCCATCCGAGCGCCAGACCGACGGCGACGCCGCCGACGCCGACCAGAATGAAATTGCCGCTCGCCTCGGCGAGCGAGAACGTGCCGGTCAGCACCGCGGCGACCGCGAACTTATAGGCGACCAGACCGGTCGCGTCATTGACCAGGCTTTCTCCCTCGAGGATCGCGACGATGCGCCGGGGGATGCGCAATCGGTTGAGGATGGCCGTCGCCGCCACCGCATCCGGCGGCGACACGATCGCGCCCAGCACGAAAGCGGCCGCCCACGGCATGTCGGGCACGAGCCAGCGCGCCGCCGCGGCCACCGTGACGGTGGTCGCGATGACCAGGCCGATCGCGAGCAGCATGATCGGCCGAAGGTTGGCGTAGAACTCGCGCCAGCTCGTGAACAGCGCGGCCTGATAGAGAATGGGCGGCAGAATGAAGGCGAGCGCGAAGTCGGGGTTGACGTGGACGGCGGGCATCGTCGGCACGAAGCCGAGCGCCAAGCCGCCGAACACCAGCACCACCGGAAACGGCAGGCTGATCCGCCGCGCAACAAATCCCAACGCGATCGCGCAGCCGAGCAACCCGATGCTGAGGTAAACGAATTCCATTCAAGTCCTTGGCCGTCCCGGAAAATCGACATGGTTCCATATGCCGACCATCGATGCCCGATCGTCAAATTTAGGTAGACGGGAGAACAGCGCAACGAAAAAGGCGGTCACGAGCGCGGCTGGGCATGAAAAAAGGCGGGCCCTGCGGCCCGCCTTGATCCGATCGCACGCGCGCGTGCGTCGAGCCGATCAGCCCGCGGCCTTCAGGTTGGATGCGGCAACGCGGCCGTCACGTCCCGGCGCCACGTCGAAGCTGACACGCTGGCCCTCGGCCAGCCCGGACATGCCGGCCTGCTCGACCGCGCTGATATGGACGAAGACGTCCTTCGAGCCGTCATCCGGCGCGATGAAGCCATATCCCTTGGTGGCGTTGAACCACTTCACGGTTCCTTGTTTCATGCCGTCGTCTCGTCAAAGGCGGTGCGCCCACCGCTGAGGTTGGTCGGGACATGTCGGCGGGGTGGGAGGTCCGTCAGGGGACGTCACATGCGACGTGCGTTGGGCCGCACCGCAGAACATGGTCGAGCCATACCATCGCGCGCGCTTCGGCACAAGCCGGCGAGCACCAATGATTGAAATTGCGCGCGCCCTCGCCTCCCCCGCGCGCGTCGCGAGGGAGGACGACGATATGGGCGTCACGCGCCGATCTGCGTGACGAACTTGCTGACCAGATAGGCATCCAGTCCTTCGATGCCGCCCTCGTGACCGTAGCCGCTCTCCTTGACGCCGCCGAACGGCGTCTCGGGCAGCGAGATGCCCAGATGATTGACGCCGACCATGCCGCTCTCGAGCGCATCCGACACCGCGGCCGCCATGGTCGCCGACTTGGTGAAGGCATAGGCGGCGAGGCCGAACTCGAGACGGTTGGCACGCTGCACGACCTCGTCGAAGGTCTTGAACGGCAGGATCGGCGCCGCGGGACCGAAGGGCTCCTCGTTCATGATGCGCGCCTCCTCCGACACCGAGGTCAACACCGTTGGCGCGTAGAAGTAGCCCTGGTTGCCGATGCGCTCGCCGCCGGCGGCGACCTTGGCGCCGCGCTTCTTGGCGTCCGCGACGAAACCGTCGATCGCATCGACGCGCCGCTTGTTGGCGAGCGGGCCCATCTTGGTGTCGGCATCGAGTCCGTTGCCGACCTTGAGGCCCTTCGCGACCTCGGTGAAGCGTCCGACGAACTTGTCGTAGACGCCCTCCTGCACATAGAACCGCGTCGGCGAGATGCAGACCTGGCCTGCGTTGCGATATTTGCCGGCGGCCGCGACCTCGGCGACCTTGATCGCGTCGACGTCGTCGAACACGACGACCGGCGAGTGACCGCCCAGCTCCATGGTCGCCTTCTTCATGCCCTCGGCGGCGAGCTTCGCCAGGTGCTTGCCGACCGGGATCGAGCCGGTGAAGGAGATCTTGCGGATCGTCGGCGACGCGATCAGATGGCGCGACACCTTGTCGGGCACGCCGAACACCAGATTGAGCACGCCGGCCGGCACGCCCGCCTCGAGGAAGCACTTGACCATGGCGATGCTGGTGCCCGGCGTCTCTTCCGACGCCTTGATGATGATCGAGCAGCCCGCGGCGAGCGCGCCCGCCATCTTGCGCATCGGCGTCACCGCCGGGAAATTCCACGGCGTGAAGGCGGCGACGGCGCCGACCGGCTCGCGGATCACCATCTGGCGCTGGCCGGGCACGCGGCCGGGGATGATGCGGCCATAGGCGCGGCGTCCTTCCTCGGCGTACCACTCGCAGATGTCGGCGGCCGTCATGACTTCCAGCTTCGCTTCCGCGATCGGCTTGCCCTGCTCCATGGTCAACACGGTGGCGATCGCATCGGCGCGCGAGCGCATGATATCGGCCGCCTTCTCGATGATGCGGCCGCGCTCGTAAGCGCTCGTCTTGCGCCAGATCTCGAATCCCTTCCTGGCAGCCGCAAGCGCCTGATCGAGATCGGCCGGCGAGGCATGCGGCAGCCGGCCGAGCACGGCCTCGGTCGCCGGGTTGACGACGTCTTCGCCTTCGCCCGTGCTGCCTTGGCTCCACTGGCCGTCGATATACATGGCAAGCGTCTCATACATGGTCATTCGCTCCATTGGTGTTGCGGGCGGCGCGTCGATTGCGCCATTGGGTTGAAATTCGGCCGGGACGCTAGCACAGGCGGGCAGACAGGCCCAATGGCTGAATCCGGCATGCCTTGCCTGCCGCGGTCGGCGCCTGTTTCCTCAATCCGCCGGCTGCGCGACCGGCGTGGGCGTCGCGACCAGCGCCTCGTCGGCCTGTTGCGCCCGGCGCGCGCGGCGCGCGGCGCGCTTCATCTCGCGTCGGCGCACCAGCTCGTAGGCGACGCCGCCGATGACGGTGGCGACGACCAGCACGAAAGCGAGCGCATTGGTATCCGGCGTGACGCCCTTCCTGACCTTGCCCACGATGTACATCGTGAAGGTGTTGTCGTTGCCGATCGTGAAGGTCGTGGTGTTGTAGTTCTCGAAAGACTGGAAGAACGAGATCGCGACCGCCGACAGGATCGCCGGCCGCATATAGGGCACCATGATGGTCCAGAATACCTGGAGCGGCGTGGCGCCCAGGTCGGCCGCCGCCTCCTCGAGCGTCGGGTCGAAGCGCTGCAGGCGCGCCATGAACAGCAGCATGCAGTAGGCGCTGATGAAGCTCGATTGCCCCAGCACGGAAAGCTGCCAGCGTCCGCCGATATCGAAGCTGGCATCCCAGAACACCAGCGTGCTCAGGCCGATGATGATGCCGGGCATCAGCACGGGCGAGATCAGGATCGAGTAGATCAGCGGCTTGCCCGGCACCTGGAGTCGCACCATGAACAAGGCGCCTGCGAGCCCCAGCGGGATCGACAGCACGATGACCCAGAAGGCAATCACCACGCTCTTCCAGATCGACTGCCACATGCGCGTGTCTTCCCACATCACGACGAACCAGTTGAGCGTGAAGCCGCGCCAGGGATTGAGCGTGGGAATGCGGCTGTCGTTGAAGGCGACCGCCATCATGTAAATGAGCGGCGCGAACATGTAGACGAAAAACAGAACGAGGTAGCCGACCACGATCGCGCGCAGGATGCGGTCCGTACTCGTGCCGGTCACTTCGCGATATCCTTCAGGCTGACGCGGAACACGGCCATCATGGCGAGCACGAAGACCAGGCAGAGCGCGACGAGCACCAGGCCATAGGCGGCGCCCTGATTCCAGTTGATCGCATCGAACTGATTGTAGATGAGCTGGGTCACCCACATGCTGCGCGTGCCGCCGAGGATCTGCGGCACGGCGAAGGAGCCGGCCGCCAGCATGAAGGTGACGATGCAGCCGGACGCGATGCCTGGCTTGGAATGCGGGATCACGATGTCCCAATGGATGCGCCACCATGGCGCGCCGAGATCGCGCGCGGCGTCGATCTGGTTGGGATCGAGGCTCTCCATCGCGCTGTAGAGCGGGAAGATCATGAACAGGATGTAGGCATAGACCAGTCCGATGATGACGCCCATGTCCTGTCGAAGGAAGGGATAGGGCTCGTCCACGATGCCTAACAGCAACAACAGATCGTTGATCGGACCGAGCCGCGCGAGCAGCAGCAGCCACGCGAAGGAGCGCAGAATCTCGTTGACCCAGAACGGTATGAGCAGGCCGATCATGAGGATGCCGACCCAGCCGGACTGGCCGCCACGGGCCAGGATGAACGAGATCGGGTAGGCGTTGGCGAGCGCCACCACCGTCACCAGCACGCTCGCCCAGATCGTCTTGAGGAAGATCAGCTGGTTGAATGGATCGACCAGGGCCAGCGTGAAGTTGGCGATCGTGTAGACGTCCTTCGGTCCGCCCCACTCCGACCGTGGCAGGAAGGGACGGAACGCCTGATCGACCATCATCAGGTTGGGAAGGACGATCAGGAACAGCGCCCAGAAGGCGCAGCCGCCCAGGATGAAGGTCAAACCGCCATAGCCGAAGCGCCGCACCGCCTCGCGCAAGCCGGCGAACATCAGGTCTTCTCGCTGCCGCGTTCGGCGAGCCGGCCGGCCGGCAGCAGGATCGCATGCTCGGCGGCGAAGCTCGCACGCTGGCGCTCCCCAGGGTGCAACACCGGCACGGCGCCATCGTTGGTCACGGAGATTGCGATCGGCCGACCCTTCGGATTCTTCATAAAGATATTGACGGCCAAGCCCTCGAACACCTCGTCGATGACCTCGCTCTCGATCACGTTCCGGCCGCCATTGTCCCCGTGGGCCGTGGTCTCGCCGGCGCCGGCGAGGCGCACGCGCTCGGGCCGCACGAACAGCAGCGCATCGGCACCGACCGTCAGGCCGCGCGGATTGCTGGCGCGCATTGTCCCCAACGGCGTGTCGATCACGCCGAAGCCGTCGGCGGTCATCCGCACCTTGCCGCTGAACATGTTGTTCTCACCGACGAAGGACGCGACGAACGCGGTTTCCGGATTGTTGTAGATGTCGGTCGAATTGGCCATCTGCTCGATGCGGCCCTGGGACATGACCGCGACCCGGTCCGACATGGCGAGCGCTTCGCCCTGGTCATGCGTGATGTATATGAAGGTGACGCCGGTGCGCCGCTGCAGCGCACGCAGCTCCGCGCGCATGTGCTGCCGGAGCTTGAGATCGAGCGCGGACAGCGGCTCGTCGAGCAGCAGCACGGCCGGTTCGACCGCCAATGCGCGCGCGATCGCAATGCGCTGCTTCTGCCCGCCCGACAGCTCGTCGATGCGCTTGTCGGCGTAACCTTCGAGTGCCACCAGTTCGAGCATCTCGTCGGCCTTGCGCCGGCGCTCCTCGCGCGAGGCGCCGCGCACACGCAACCCGTAGCTGATGTTGTCGGCAACCGACATCAGGGGAAACAGCGCAAGGTTCTGGAAGATCAGCGCGGTCGGCCGCTTGTTCGGCCCGATGCCCGCGAGGTTGCGCCCGGCCAGCCGGATCTCGCCCTCGCTCGGATCGATGAACCCCGAGATCATCCGCAGAATCGTCGTCTTGCCGCAGCCCGATGGGCCGAGGAAGCTGAAAAATTCGCCCTGGGGAATCGATACGCTCACGCCGTGGACGGCGGTGAAGTCGCCGAACCGCTTGACCACCCTGTCGAGCTCGAGATCGTTCTTCATATGCCGTAGTCCAAGCCAGTCGCAGCGATGTCACGCGCGACTGCGACCCCGTCCCGCCAAGTCCAACCCCCTCCCCCGCGCGCCGCGCGAGGGAGGGAGATCTGGTACGTCTGGCGTTACGCCGCCTGGACCTTCGTTGCGTACTCCTGGCGCTTGGCGATGAACCAAGGCTTCTCTTCGCCCTGGAACCACAGCTTCTCGAGCGCATCGCCGGGATACGCATTGTTGAAGTTTTTCGTGTAGGACGGCTTGGTGTGCTTCTCGGCGCCGGTCACGACGCTGTTGTAGCCGGTTTCGTCAGCCAGCAGGCCGCCGTTCTCCGGCGTCTGGATCCACTTGATGAACTCGTAAGCCTGGGCGATGTTCTTCGCACCCTTGGTGAGCGACACGCTGTCCACCCAGGTCAGGGCGCCTTCCTTCGGCGCTAGATACTTGTACGGCTTGTTCTCGTTGGCCATCGTGTTGATCGGGCCGTCCCAGGTCTGCCCGATCACGCAGCCTTCCTGCAAGAAGGCCGCATGGGTGTCGGCAGTGCCCTGCCAGAACTTGCCGATCTGCGCCTTGTTCTTGATCGCGTAGTCGAGCGTCTGGCTATAGTACTTTTCCATGGTCGCCTGATCGGTATAGGCCTTGAACATGGAGCCGGGCGGGATCTCGCCCTTGGCTTCCATCCACAGACCCGTGCCGAGCATGATCGAGCGCGGACGGCAGGTCATCTTGCCCTTCCACTTCGGATCCCACAGATCGCCGAAGCTGGCCTGGCCGTACTTCAGGTCCATCGCCTTGGTATCGAAGCCGAGCGCCTCTGTGCCCCAGTCGTGCGGCGAGCAATACAGCTTGCCACCGACGCGGCCGCCCAGCTCGTCGATCTTCTTGTAGAAGCTCGGGATCATGTTCTTGAGGTTGGGCATCTTGCTTTCGTCGAACGGTTGGAGGTTGCCCGCCTCGACATGGGCGCCGACCCAGGTGATGGTCGGCGTGCACAAATCGAAGCCCTCGCCGCGCGCCGCGCGCAGCTTGTTGAGCTGCTCCTCGTTGGACGAGAACAGCGTCACGTTGAGCTTGATGCCCGTGTCCTTGGTGAATTTGTCGACCAGCGGCTTCGGCGCATAGTCTTCCCAGGTGAACCAGCTCAGCTCGCCCGACTGGGAGAGCGCGTCACGTACGAACCACGGTCCGATCGCTGCAGCCGTGCCGAACGCCGCGGTGGCCTTTAGCATGGTGCGGCGGTTGAACGACTTGGCGGCGATCAGTGTCCTCGTGCTGGTGGATTTTCTACGGTCCGTCATCGAAGTCTCCTGTTCCATTGATCCGGTTCGTCGACTCAGTCGCGGGTACGCGACCCCGTGAGACCTTATTGCTCAGCAATACGGTAGGAGTAGGCTGGCCCAGTCCGGGGGGATTTTCAAACGGATTCCATGAGTGCGGCCGATG
>VGDO01000213.1 GCA_016869645.1 Alphaproteobacteria bacterium | reverse complement strand
GCCGACGATCCTGCTGCGAAGGACATCGTCACTACGCGGTCCCACCTTCCGGAAGGGCAGGAGCTGGGCTATCCTGTCGTCAATCGGGGGCGGATCGGCCGCCCATCTGGGAAATGTCGGATCAGATCGGCATTTTGACCGCCATAGACGGTGTCCTCGTCTCGACCGCCGAAAATCGTGTCCGCGGACGTGTTGCCGTAGATGAGATCGTGATCGGCGTTTCCGTAGATGAGGTCGGCGCCGCCACCGCCCTGAATGGTGTCGGCACCGGGGTCGCCCAACACGGTGTCGTCTTGGTCGCCACCATTGATCGAGTCGTTGCCTGTGCCGCCACGCAGGTTGTCAGCACCCGCATCGCCCTGGATGGTGTCGTTGCTGGCAGCACCATCGATCGTGTCATTGCCGCCGCGACCATTGAACGTATCGTTGCCGGCAGTGCCGGTAAAAATATCGGTGCCCCCTGATCCGTCGAAAGTCTGACCTGACGGGGCTGCGTAGCTGATCGTCGTTGTGCTGCTGCTTGATGACGAAAAGAAGGTGCCTCCCAACGAACCGACCAAGATGATGGTCGTATCGACTTGACTGTTGCCGTCGGAGTCGATCGCGAGCGTGGTGTTTTGACCGACGGTGATGGTCACAACATCGAGGGCGAATGAGCCGCTCACCTCTATGGCGTCGTTCGCCGAGAAGTCGGAGATGGTGTCGCCGTCCTGAACGGCAAAGACGTCGTTGCCGGCGCCGCCCTCGAGGTTGTCGGCGCCAGATCCGCCCGAGATCGTGTCATTGCCGGCGGCGCCTGAGATGCGTTGCCCGCCGCCGCCCGCGCTGATCAGGTCGGCTCCAGAACTGCCCGTAATGACGAGGCCGGTTTTGTCGTTGGCGAAGAACGATGTGGCCGCTGCGAGGATCACCTTCTCGATCGCTGTGACTCCGGCTCCCATGGTGACGGCGCCGCCGCCAGAAACGTTGAGTGTGTCCGTGCCGATGCTGCCGTCGATCGTGGAAGCGATGGTGGCGGCGCTCACGTTGATCGTGTCGTTGCCTGCGCCCCCGATGACGGTTTGCCCTGCAGCGCCCAGCGTCATCGAATCGTTGCCTGTGTTCCCCGTGACGGTGTCGGCACCGCCTGACGCATTGACGGTCTGCCCGCCGCTGCCGAGCGTGATGCTGTCCGCGCCGGAGCTGCCCGTGATCACGAGGCCGGCGACAGCCCCGGCGGTGAAGCTGGTCGCGGCGGCGATCGTGACAACGTGAATGTTGCTGGTCGATCCCATCGTGACGGTGCCGCCGCCCGTGATGTTCAACGTGTCCGTGCCCGTGCCGCCGGCAATGGTCGAGGCGATGGATGTCGCGTCGACGTTGATGGTGTCGTCACCCGATCCGCCGCTGACGGTCTGCCCCGCGGCTCCCAGAGTGATCGTGTCGTTGCCGGAGTTGCCGTTGATGGTGTCAGCGCCGGACGACGCAATGACGACTTGACCGCCAGTGCCGAGGTTGATCGTATCAGTGCCGGAGCTGCCGGTGACCGTGAAGCCGGCGACGTTGGGTGCCGTAAATGTGCTGGCAGCGCCGAGCACGGCAGCTTCGATGTTGGTGATGCTGCTGCCTAGCGTGATCGTGCCGCCGGTGGTGATATTGAGGGTGTCTGTGTCGGATCCGCCGTTGATGGTGGCGGTGACCTGTGCAGCGGTGACGCTGATTGTGTTGTTGCCGGCTGCGCCATCGACCGACTGACTGGCAGCCCCCAGAGTGATCGCATCGGCACCGCTGCTTCCGGTGATGGCGAGACCGGCAAGCGCATTGGCGGTCAGCGTGGTGGCGCTTGCGAGAGTGACCGCCTCGATGGTGGTGATGCTCGCCCCCATGACGACCGTTCCGCCACCGATGACGTTCAGCGCATCTGTGCCGGTACCTCCGGCTATGGTTGAGGCGATGCTGGTTGAGCTGGCGGCGATCGTGTCGTTGCCGGCACCGCCATTGGCGTTCTGCACGGCTTGGCCTAGCGTGATGGTGTCGGCGCCGCTGCTCCCAGTGATGATGAGACCGGTCGTGTCATTGGCAGTGAAGCTCGTCGCTGCGGCGAGCGTGACCTGCTCGATGTTGGTGAAGGCGGCCGGCATGCTGGCGGTGCCGCCGCCCGTTATGTTGAGCGTATCGGTTCCGGCGTCGCCGTCGACGACCGAATCGACGAGATTGGCGGCGATGGAACTGATCGTGTCGGCCAGTGCCGTCGTCGGGCCGGTCGAGTTTACGCTCGAGGATGTCGAGACGACGGCGTTCGGAGCGGTTAAGGTTATGCTTGCCATTGGCTGGCAAGCTGGTTTGTTGACGGTGGCGTAGATTTCATTGGGCTGGTACCCGACGACAATGGTGCTCGGGGGGCCCGGACGTCTCGACGCTCAACAGTTTTCGATGCGATGGGCACCTATAATACGTGCGTGCCCGATACCATGCTATATCCTTTCCATGCGAATGCTAGATTGCAAATACTAAAAAATGCCTTTCGTCGGAGTTGATAGCTGGCGCTGGCAGTATTTCGAGAAGCAGCCCGTGCCGGAAGGGCTCGTCATTCCGATCGACGAGGCGGCGGCGTGGGAGCTCTATCCCTCGTTCCGCTGGGTTCATAACAAGCTGCAGATCTGCGAGACGCAGGGCCTGCCGCACGGGCCGCACGGCACCGAGCCCAGGCAATACCCGATCTTCTCAAAACCCATCTACAACATGCGCGGCATGGGCACGGGCGGCCAGGTCATCCGCACCGAGGCCGAGTATCTCGCCGCATTGCAGCCGGGCCATATGTGGATGCCGCTCTTCACCGGCCGCCACGTGTCGACCGACGTGGCGCTCGTCGACGGCGTGCCCATGTGGTGGCGCCACACGACCGGCAAGCCGGCCGAACGCGGCACCTTCGACTACTGGCACGTCCATGCCGAGCCCGATCCCGGCCTCGAGGGCTATCTCGGCGACTGGAGCCGGCGCCATCTCAAGGGTTTCACCGGTGTCGTCAACTTCGAGACGATCGGCGGCGGCATTCTCGAATGCCACCTGCGCATGGCCGAACAATGGCTCGACCTCAACGGCAAGGGTTGGCTCGAGTCCGTGGTCGAACTCTACGCCCAGAAGCGCTGGCGCTTCGACGATGCCGACCGGCGTGACGGCTACAGCGTCGTGCTGTTCGGCGACCACGGCGTGCGCTGGACCATCGACCGTGCCGCGGTGAAGCGCTGCCTGCAGCAGCCGCACATCTCCTCGATCCAGATCACCTTCGAGGAGACCAAGCCGCCGGCGCACCACGCCATGCCGCCCGGCGGATTCCGTCTGGCGATCATCAACTGCTGGAACCTGGAGGCGGGCAGGGCGGTGCGCGAAGAGCTGAGGCGGGAGTTCAGGAAGCGCTAACGCCTCAGCGCCGCCGTCACCCGCTCGACTTGCTGATCCGTCATCTGGCCGAACATCGGCAGGCTGACGATGGTGTGCATGATGCGCTCTGTCTCAGGCAGGCCGGTCGGCGCGAGAGGCACGCGGTCCAGATAGGCGGGCTGGCGATGCACGGCCAGCGGGTAATGCAGCGCGGTCGCGATGCCGCGCTCCTTGAGGCGCTGGCGGAAGGCGTCGCGCTCGGCGACCTTGACGACATATTGATGGTAGACGTGCACGGCGCCGGGCACGCGGCGCGGCGCCTGGACCGGTCCGTTGCCGAGCGCCCTGTCGTAGGCGGCAGCGACCTGGCGCCGCCGCTCGTTCTCGGTCTCGAGGTGGACGAGCTTGGCGCGCAGGATCGCCGCCTGCAGCTCGTCGAGCCGCGTGTTGGTGCCCGGCACGTCGCTGATGTAGCGCTCGCGCCAGCCATACTCGCGCAGCATGCGCAGGCGCTGATTGAGCTCGTCGTCGTCTGTCGTCAGCACGCCGCCGTCGCCGAGCGCGCTCAGATTCTTGGTCGGATAGAGGCTGTAGGCGGCGAGATCGCCCCACAGCCCCACCTTCCTTCCATCCAATGCCGCGCCGTGCGCCTGCGAGCAGTCCTCGAGGATGCGCGCGCCGTGGCCGCGCGCGATGTCGCCGATTGCCGCCATGTCGGCGGGCTGGCCGTAAAGGTGGACAGGGATGACGGCCTTGACGCGGCCGCGATGGGCGTCGAGTGCGGCGGTGAGATTGGCGGGATCCATGGTGAAGCGGTCGGCGTCGATGTCGATCAGAAGCGGCTGCGCGCCGGCGAGCTCGATGGCGGCCACCGTGGCGACGGCCGTGTGCGACACGGTCGCGACCATGTCGCCCGGGCCGACGCCGAGCGCCTTGAGGCCGAGGACGAGCGCATCCGTGCCGTTCGCGACGCCGACGCCGTGGCGCGCACCGATGTAGGCGGCGAACTCGCGCTCGAAGGCAGCGACCTCCTGGCCGAGGATGTACCAGCCGCTCGCCAGCACGCGGGCGATCGCCTGATCGATCTCGGCCTTGTGCGCGAGATAGCCGGCTTTCGGATCGGTCTGGGGAATCGGCTGGTCGGTCATCACATACTCACAGGTAGCGGGCGAGGTGCTGGCGATAGTAGGCGATCGATTGCTTCAGGCCTTCCTCGAGCGGCACGCGCGGGGTCCAGCCCGCGGTCTTGCGGAAGAATCCGTCGTCCGCGTAGTAGTCGCCGATATCGATGCGCTTGCGCTCGGCGGGGAACTCGCGCGCCACATAAGTCCCGGCGCCGTTCGCCTTGATCACCAAGTCGGCGAGATCCTTCAGGCTGATCGTGCGGTCGCCGCCGATGTTGAAGGCATGGCCGGCGCAGCCGGGCGTCAGCGCCGCGAGCAGCATCGCATCGACCGTGTCGTCGACATAGGAGAAATCGCGGAGCTGCGCTCCGCCCCACACCTCGAACGGCTTGTTCTCGCAGGCGAGACGCAGCCAGATGCCGAGGAAGGTCTGGCGCGCGTCCTTGACGCGCATGCGCGGCCCATAGGTGTTGGTCAGGCGCAGCGCGGTCGCCTTGAGACCGTAAACGTTGTTGTAGAGGATGTGGTACCACTCGCCCGCCATCTTGTTGATGCCGTTGACGTCGACCGGGCGCAGCAGGTGCTTCTCGTCGACCGGCAGATAGTCGGGCGCGCCATAGATCTGGCGCGTGCTGGCGAATACAATTTTTGCTTGAGGCGCGTGCTTGCGGCAGGTTTCGAGCAGCGTGAGCTGGCTGCGGCAGTTGATCTCGAGATCCGTGTTGGGGTCGTTCATCGAGTCGAGGTGGCTGGTCTGGCCGGCGAGGTTGAAGATGATCTCGCGGCCCTGCACCAGGTAGCGCAGGCTGAACACGTCGCGGATATCCGAGATGTTGACGGTCACTTTTCCGTCCAACCCGTCGATATTGAACAGGTTGCCGCCATACTCGGGGATCAGGCTGTCGACCAGCACGACGTCGGCCCCGATCGCGACCAGCCGATGGGCCAGGTTCGAGCCGATGAAGCCGATGCCGCCGGTGATCAGCACCTTGGCTCCGGCAAGCGCGGCGAAGCGGGCATCGGTCATGGCGGGTTCGTCTGGCTGGTGTGGCTCATCAGACAACGGTCATGCTCAAGCGGTTATTCCATCGAGTTTCCGCAGCCCTCCGCCTCATGCTGAGCCACGGGCGAAGCCCGGTTTGCCCTGGTACGAAGCATGAGGCCATCGCCGCTTCTCCGCCGTCGATGGCTGGCACCTTTCGTCGGCGAGGTCCTCGTGGTTCGACAGACTCACCACCAGGAAGTTGCTAGCTCATGTTGATGATAATCGTCTTCTTGTGGGTGAAGTGGTCGAGCATGGCTTCGAGCGAGGCTTCGCGGCCAAGTCCGGACTGCTTGACCCCGCCATAGGACAGGCCGGGACGCACGACCAGGTTTTGGTTGACCTGGACGAAGCCCGCCTCGAGCCGCTTGGTCGCGTCCATGGCGGTCTTGAGGTCGCGCGTCCAGATCGTCGCGGCGAGCCCGTAGTCGCTGTCGTTCGCCTCGGCGAGCACCTCCTCGTAGTCGCGGAACCGGTAGACCGAGGTCACCGGCCCGAAGATCTCCTCGCGCGTCACCGGGCTCTCCTTGCCGAGCCCGGTGAAGATCACGGGCTGCACGTAGAGTCCGTTCTTGAGCCTGGCGTCCTTGGGCATGGCCGAGCAGACATGGGCCGTGGCGCCGGCGGTCTTGCGGCCGATCTCGATATAGCCGGTGACCTTGTCGTATTGCTGCTGCGAGATGATCGTGCCGATGTCGGTCTTCTCGTCGAGCGGATCGCCCATCACCATGGCGTCGACCTTGGCTTTCATCTTTGCGACGAAGGCGTCGTGGATCGTCTCGTGGACGTAGATGCGGCTCGCCGCCGTGCAGCTCTGGCCCTGGCGGGTGAACCGCATGCCCGAGACCGCGCCGTCGACTGCGCGGTCGAGATCGGCATCGGCCATGACGATCATCGGGCTCTTGCCGCCGAGCTCCAGCGTGACCGGAATGAGTTTCTCGGCCGCGGTCTTGTAGATGATGCGGCCGGTCTCGACCGAGCCGGTGAACGTGACCTTGCCGACCTTGGGATGCGCCACCAGCGGCGCGCCGCATTCCGGCCCGAAGCCTGACAATATGTTGATCAGGCCCGCCGGCATGATCTGGTTCAGGATCTGCACCGTGCGCAGCACGGCGAGCGGCGTCTCTTCGGCCGACTTGACCACGACGGCGTTGCCCGCGACCAGCGCCGGCGCGATCTTGAGCGCCATCAGCATCATCGGCACGTTCCACGGGATGATCGCGCCGACGACACCGATCGGCTCGCGCGTGGTCACGGTCAGCATGTTCGGGTCGAAGGGCACGCTCTCGCCCTTGAGCTCGGCGCCAAGGCCGCCGTAGTAGGCGAAAGCGTCCGAGACGACCGAGGCTTCGACGCGGCTTTCCGTGCGCAGCGCCTTGCCGGACTCGAGTGCCACGAGCCGCGCCAGCTCCTCGATGTGATCGTTCAGCAGGCGGCCGCATTCGGTCACCAGCTTGCCGCGCTCGCGCGCCGGCTTCTTTGCCCATTCCTTTTGGACGCGTCGCGCAGCATCCACGGCAAGATCGACGTCGGCGGCGTCGCCCTGGGCCGCGTGGCCGATCGTGCGTCGCGTCGCCGGATCGACGACGTCGAAACTCCGGCCCGAGATCGCCGGTCGCAGGGCGCCGTGAATCAGGTGATAGCCCGAGATCGCCTTTGCCAACGCGTGCGGGTCGAGATTGGGTGTCAGCGCATTCGACATAAGATTCCCTTCCGCGTCAGATCGCGAGTTCGGCCTTGATGCGCGCGCGGTCGCCATCGAGCGCGGGCGCAGTGCGCCGCGTCGGCGGGTCGGCGAAGCCCGAAAGCTTGATCGGGTTGCCGACCAGCTTCATCGGTCCGATCACCGGATCGTCGACTGTCACCACCATGTTGCGCGCCTTCGCCTGGCGATGCTCGATCGCCTGGCCGACATTGTTGATCGGACCGGCGGGCACGCCCGCCTTGTCGAGCACCTCGATCCAATGGGTCGTCGTGTTCGTCTTGAGGGTGGCTTCCAAATCTGCCTTCAGCGCGTCGACATTGCGGTTCCGCAGGTCGTTGGTCTTGTAGCGTGCGTCGTCGGCAAGCTCGGGCCGTCCCAAGCCTTGTGCCAGCTTGACGAACAGCCCGTCATTGCCGGCGGCGATGATCAGGTGGCCATCCCTGGTGTCGAACACCTCGAAGGGCGTGATCGAGGGATGGCGTGCGCCCAGCGGCCCGGGTGCGGCGCCGCTGACGAAGTAGCGCATGATCGCGTTCTCGAGCAGTGCCAGCTGGCAATCGAACATGCCGATGTCGACCTTGCTCGCCTCGCCGGTGATCGCGCGATGATAGAGGGCGGAGCTCACGCCGATCGCCGTATAGAGTCCGGCGCCGATGTCGCCGATCGACATGCCGATGCGCGTCGGCGGACCGCCGGCGTGCCCGGTCACGCTCATGATGCCGCCCATGCCCTGGACCACCATGTCGTAGGCCGGCCGCGTTGCATCGGGGCCGGTGTGGCCGAAGCCGCTCGCCGAGGCGTAGATCAGGCGCGGATAGCGCTTGTGCAGCTCGGCCCAGCCATAACCGAGCTTCTCCATCGTGCCGGGCCGGAAGTTCTCGACCACGACATCGGCGCGCGCGAGCAGCGCCTCGAACACCTTGCGATCCTCCGCGGCCTTGAGGTCGAGCGCGATCGATTCCTTGCCGCGGTTGACCGACATGAAATAGGCCGACTTGCCCTTGACGAAGGGGCCATACTCGCGCGCGTCGTCGCCCTTGCCCGGCGGTTCGACCTTGATCACGCGCGCGCCCAGCTCGGCCATCAGCATGGTGCAATAGGGGCCGGCGAGGATGCGGCTCAGATCGACGATGGTCACTCCGGCGAGCGGACCGAATTTCGCTTCGGACATGTCAGTGGACCCAGCAGATGCCTGAAAAATCGAGGCTTTCATAGCCGGTCGCGCGGGGACAAGCAACTCGGGTCAAAGCTGCTTGCCTGCTTGGATTGGACCGGCGCGATTCCCATCTTTGAGCCTGGATCGCCATGCGACACGCGCACACGCCCGCCCAAGCGAGACACGGCACGATTGGAGCTCGGCTCATCCGCGCTCTGGTCGCCGCGCTGCTGGTTCAGCTGGTTCCGGCCCGCGCCGCGGATGGCGTCGTGGCCAATGGCTCCGGCGCTCACGGGATTGGCCCCCCCTGCATGGGCGTTTCGGGCTGCGGCCCGACGACGGTCCGCGACGATGACTTCGATGTCCGGCCCAACCGGCCGCGCCTGCCGACCACGGTCGTACCGCGCTCGCTGATGGCGCCGCAGACCTTCGACCGCATCCACCCGCCGTCCCCGGCGCCGCCGGGCGCGCCGCACCGGCCCTTGCCCAATCGGTTCGACAAGATCAGTCCGCCGTCGCCCGAAGCGCCCTATCCGTCGGCGCAACGCAATTCGCTGATGCCTAGGCTGAACTTTGCCCCATTTTCGAGCTAAGCAATTGAAAGTGCGGGGATTTTGGCTTTGACGGTAGTCATGTAATTTGTTTGAGGGGCTCGACAGGCTGGTTGTGCCGTGATTCAAGCTGCACATGTACGTCGCGATCGTTCCGAACCGCGGATCACCGCCAGCCATTCTGCTGCGGGAGAGCTACCGTGACGGGACCAAGGTCAAGAACCGCACGC
>VGDO01000212.1 GCA_016869645.1 Alphaproteobacteria bacterium | reverse complement strand
CAGTTTCGGCATGGCCCGCGATCCGCTCTTGATGCTCATTCTGCTTCCAGGCACCCGCTGTGCTCGCCCGTGGAAGCACTGTGGAAGCAAGAGGGCGAAAGTCGCGGCGCGTGCCTGCGAAAATCAGAGTGTGGGGCGTCCCGTTCTAAGTCAACCAGTCATTGAAAATACGAAGAAAAAAGCAATTCTGCGTGTTCCTGCGCAATCGCTTCCCTTCCACTCATAACCTGAAGGTCGTCGGTTCAAATCCGGCCCCCGCAACCAAATTCGCCCGCTAACCCAAAAGGTTAGCGGGCGTCTCTGCTTATAGACCCTATACAAATCCCGCCCGTGGAAGCACCGTGGAAGCAAGAGGGCGGGTAATCCTAGGCAAATCACCGAGTTGGCGCGTGGGTAGGGCTGAAATTCCACATAGTCGACTATTTGCCCCACCTACAACATCAGTTCTCTTTACCACCGCCTCCGACGACAGCCTGATCGCTCTGATCCAGGGCGCCCGCACACGCCTTGCGCTCATTGCCCCGGCGCTGACCACCCCGGTGGCGGATGCCCTCGCCGCCCGCATGGCCGACCTGCCGGCCCTGTCCCTGACCGTCATTCTCGACGCTGACGCCGAGGTTTAGCGAATGGGCTACGGCGACCCGGAGGCGCTGGAGATCATTCGCAAGGCCAGCAAGGACGCGATGTTCGACTTGCGCGAACAGCCCGGCGTTCGCATCGGTGTGGTGATCTCGGACGACCGGACGATGGTCTACGCCCCGGTCTCGCGAAATGTCGAAGCCGGATCGACGACCGAGGAAAAGCCGAACGCGATCATGCTGGAGGGGGCGGCGACCGAGAACCTGGCCGCGGCGGCCGGGGCGGCTGAAGGGGAAACCGAAATCGGCGTCATGGGCATTAGGCCCGAACGCGTCGCCCAGATGCAGGTGAACCTGAAGGCCAATCCGGCCCAGCCGTTCGATCTGACCCGAAAGCTGAAGGTGTTCATGACAGAGGTGCAATTCATCGAATTGCGCGTGCCGAACGCCACCTTCAATTCCCGATTGAAGCGTCGGCCGCGCACGCCTATCGTCCTCGCCGTCGTGGTCAGCGGGCTCTGCCATGGCGGCGCGCCGGGGCCCAGCAGGGGAGACGACCGATGGCTTGGACAAGATCACGGCGCGGCGTGCTCGCGCTCGCAACCGCGATGCTCATCGCGGGCCCGGCGCTGGCGCAGGCGCCGATCGAGTGGCGCTTCTTCACCTATTTCCCGGTCAACGACAAGCCGGCGCAGAGCAACCGCGCCTTCGCCGAGGACGTGCTCAAGGCGACCAACGGCCGCCTCAAGATCACCGTCTTCGCGGCGGGCGAGCTGCCCTATCGCGCGCCGGACGTCGTCAAGGCGGTGGCGACCAACCAGGTGCAGATGGGCGACGTCGCGGTCGGCTTCGCGGCCGGCGACGTGCCCGAGCTCAACGTGCTGTCGCTGCCGTTCCTGTGCTCGTCCTACGACCAGTTCGATCGCGCACTCGAGGTCGTGAAGCCGGCCGCGGACGAGGTCTTCAAGCGCAAGTTCAACGTCGCGGTGGCGATGCACTGGACGATGCCGCCGCAGAATTTCTGGCTCAACCGGCCGGTCGCGAAGCTCGACGAGCTGAAGGGCATGAAGGTGCGCTCGTGGAATCCCGAGCAGGTCGAGATGATGAAGCTGCTCGGCGGCTCGGCCGTGTCGATCACCTCGGCCGAGGTCATCCCGGCGCTCGAGCGCAAGGTCATCGACGGCGCGATCACCTCGGCGCTGTCGGCCAATGACTGGCGCGCCTACGACATCGTCAAGACCGGCTACATGGTCAACATGACGATGGGCCATCAGGTGATGATGATCAACGGCGACGAGCTCGCGAAGCTGCCGGCCGAGCTGCGCGCCACGCTGCTCGCCAAGGCGCAGGAGTGGACCAAGGCCTATCGCACGATGTCGGAGAGCGGTGACGTCGAGGCGCGCCGCAACCTGCAGGCCAACAAGGTCACGCTCGCCGAGCCGGGCGCCGACGACGTCGCCCGGGCGCGCACGATGATGCGGCCGATGTGGGACCAGTGGGCCGCCAGGCACGGCGACGCCGGCAGGCGCCTGCTCGAAGGCTCGATGAAGGCCTGCGGCGCGAGCTGAGCCGGGAAACCATCGTCGCCGCGGCCCGGGGGGCCGGATCGCGGCGGCGATGCGCGCTCGCCCATGGGCCGGATCTCCCACTTCGTCGATCGTGCCTCCGCGGCGCTGTGCGACTCGAGCGGTGTGATGCTCGTCGCGATGGCGGTGCTGATCAATGTCGAGGTCGTCGCGCGCTACGGTTTCAACACCTCGACGCTGATCGCCGACGAATATGGCGGCTACCTCTTCGTCTGGATGACGCTGCTCGGCTTCGCGCATGCGCTGCGCACCGGCCAGTTCCTGCGTGTCGAGGCGGTGTTTGTGCGCCTGGGCCCAAGCGGCCGGGCCGCCTGCGACCTCGCCAGCGCGATCGTCGGCGCCGGCGTCGCGGCGATCGCGACCTGGTCGTCGCTGCAGCTCTTCATGACCTCCTGGCGCTTCGGCACGGTGTCGATCCAGCCCTCGGCGACGCCGCTGTGGATGGCGCAGATCGCGGTGCCGGCCGGCCTCGCCTGGCTGACGCTTTGCTACGTCGATCTCGTTCTGCGCGCCTCGCGCGCGCTCGCCGGACGCGCGCGCTGATGGGCTGGGAGAGCGCCGTCCTCGCCTACGCGATCGTCCTGTTCGCCTGCCTCTTCTTCGGTGTCGGCATCGGCTCGGCGATGGGGCTGGTGGGGTTGCTCGGCATCACCTGGCTCTCGGGCGCGCGGCTGTGGCCGACGATCGGCGACATCGTCTGGAACACCGCGAACTCCTTCACCCTGGTCGCGGTGCCGCTCTTCATCCTGATGGGCGAGATCATCCTGCGCAGCGGCGTGTCGAAGCGCTTCTACGCCGGCCTGTCGCGGCTGCTCTTCGGCGTGCGCGGCGGGCTGGCGCAGTCGAACATCGTCGGCTGCGCCGTCTTCGCGGCGATCTCCGGCTCCTCGACCGCGACCGCGCTGACGATCGGCACGGTGGCGCTGCCCGAGATGCGCCAGCGCGGCTACAGCGACGACCTGACGCTGGGCACGCTCGCCGGTGGCGGCTGCCTCGGCATCCTGATCCCGCCCTCGATCCCGATGGTGATCTACGCCGCCGTCGTCCAGGAGTCCGTCGTCGACCTGTTCATGGCCGGCGTGGTCCCCGGCCTCGTCCTCACCTTGATGTTCATGGCCTATGTGCGGCTGCGGGTCGCGCTGTCGCCGCGGCTGATCCCCGCCGCCGAACCCCGCCCCACCGGCGCCGAGATCGCCGCCGGCCTCGTCGACTGCTTGCCCGTCGCCTTCCTGATCCTCAGCATCCTCGGCGGCATGTATTTCGGCGTCGTGACGCCGACCGAGGCGGCGGCGTTCGGCTGCCTGGTCGCGCTCGCCATCGCGCTGTTCTACCGTGAGCTCGACTGGGCCGGCGTCAAGGAGGCGCTGCGCAACGCGGTCGTCACCAATGCCGTCGTCATGTTCATCATCATCAACGCGCAGATCCTCGGCTACGCGCTGACCACATCCGGCATCGGCCGCGGCGTATCGCAGGCGCTGGTGGCACTCGAGCTCGGGCCTTTCCTCTTCTTCTGCTGCCTGTTCGTGCTCTACCTGGTCCTCGGCATGTTCATCGACGGCATCTCGATGATGCTGCTGACCGTGCCGCTGCTCTATCCGACGCTGCGCGGCATGGGCTTCGATGGCGTGTGGTTCGGCGTGGTGCTCGTCGTACTGATCGAGCTCGGCCAGCTGACGCCGCCCATGGGGCTGAACCTGTTCGCGATTCAGTCGATCTCCGGCGGCAGCACGCTGGCGCGCATCGCACGCTCTGCCGCCCCCTACGCGCTGCTGATCGGCGCGCTCTGCTTCATGCTCTACGCCGCGCCCGGTCTCGCGCTGTGGCTCCCGGCGACGATGAAAGGATGACCCCCATGCCTGAGCGCATCGTCGATCTGCGCAGCGACTTCCTGACGCGGCCGACGCCGGCGATGATCGCGGCGATGAACGCGGCCTGCGCGCGGCCCTGGGGGTTCGACTTCCGCGACGATCCGGATCAGCGTACGCTGGAGGCGGAGCTCGCCGCCCTGCTCGGCCACGAGGACTCCCTCGTCATGCCGACCTCGACCATGGCCAATCAGATCGCGCTGCTGCTTCTCGCGCGGCCAGGCGAGATCGTGCTCGGGCCGGACGACCTCCATTTCGCGATCTCCGAGGCCGGTGCCGCCACCGCCGTCGCCGGTGTCGCCGTCCAGGGCCTCGGCAGCCAGCAGCCGCCGCTCGAGGCCTGGCGCGCGGCGCTGCGCGCGAAGCCCGACACCCAGCGTTCGCGGATCGCCGCGATCGCGATCGAGAACACGCACAACCGTGCCGGCGGCGTCGCGATCGACGGCGCGACGACGCAGGCGATCCTCGCCCTCGCCCGTGCCCATGGCCTCGCGGCCCATCTCGACGGCGCGCGGCTGTTCAACGCGGCGGTCGCGCTCGATGTCGCGCCGGCCACGCTCGCCGCCGGCTTCGACACCATCACGGTGAGCCTCAACAAGGGGCTCGGCGCGCCGATCGGCGGCGCGCTGGTCGGATCGCGCGCGCGCATCGCCGAGGCGCTCATACTGCGCCAGCGGCTCGGCGGCGGTATCCGCCCGACGGCGGTCTTCGCCGCCGCGGCGCGCGTCGCCCTCGCCGGCTGGCGCGACGTCGCCGAGGATCACCGTCGCGCCGCGGCGCTGATCGCGGGGATCGAGGGCACGCCGGGCCTGCGCGTGGTCAAGCCGGCGTATCCGACGAACATCGTCGTCATCGAGCTCGAGCGGCTCGACGTCGCGGCGGCGGAGGCGAAGCTCGCCGCATCCGGCGTGCTCGTGATCCCCTTCGGGCCGCGGCGGCTGCGTCTCATCGTCTATCGCGGCATCGAGGACGTGGACATCGCGCGCGCGATCGCGGCCTGCCGCGCGCTGGCGACCGACACCGGCGGGCCGAGGACATGACTCGCGCGCAGCGCTACCGCATCGGCGTCGACATCGGCGGCACGTTCACCGACTTCGCGCTGTTCGACGACGCGACCGGCGACATCACCACGCACAAGCTGCTGACCACGCCCGGCGATCCGTCGACAGCGGTGATCGCGGGCGTGAGCGCGGTGACCGCCGAGGCCGGAATCGCCATCGCCGACGTCGCGACGATCGTGCACGGCACGACGCTGGTCACCAACGCGGTGATCGAGCGGCGGGGCGCGCCGACCGCGATGCTGGTGACCAAGGGCTTCCGCGACACGCTCGATATTGGCATGGAGCGGCGCTACGACCTGTTCGACCTGCGCATCCGCTTCCCCGAGCCGCTGGTGCCGCGCCATCTGCGCTTCGAAGTACCGGAGCGCGTCAAATACGACGGCAGCGTCAAGGCGGCGCCGAGCTTCGACCAGCTGCGCATGCCGCTCGCCGAGGCGATCGCGCGCGACAGGATCGCGGCCGTCGCGGTGTGCTTCCTGCACTCCTATCTCGATCCCTCGCATGAGCGCGCAGCCGTCGCCTGGCTCACGCGCGAGTTCCCTCAGCTCAAGGTCTCGGCCTCGTCCGAAGTCTTCCCCTTCATGCGCGAATTCGAGCGCTGGACCACGACCTGCATGAACGCCTATGTGCAGCCCGTCGTCGACCGCTACGTGGCGCGGCTGGAGGACGGGCTCGCCGCGCTCGGCTTCAAGGGCAGCTTCCTGATCATGACCTCGTCGGGCGGCACCTTCACCGGCGGGCTCGCGCGACGCTTCCCCGTTCGGCTGCTGGAGTCCGGTCCGGCGGCCGGCGCGCTGATGTCGGCGCGGCACGGCCGCACGCTGGGTGTCGACCAGGTCCTGTCCTTCGACATGGGCGGCACCACGGCCAAGGGCTGCATCGTCCATGACGGCACGCCGCTCAAGCGCTACGAGCTCGAGGTCGCGCGCGTGCACGAGTTCAAGCGCGGCAGCGGCCTGCCGGTCAAGATCCCGGTACTCGACATGATCGAGATCGGCGCCGGCGGCGGCAGCCTCGCCGATGTCGACGAGCGCGGCGTGCTGCGCGTCGGCCCGCGCAGCGCGGGCGCCAATCCCGGTCCCGCCTGCTATGGCCAGGGCGGCACCCAGGCGACGCTGACCGACGCCAATCTCGTGCTCGGCTACCTGGACAGCGGCTCGTTCCTCGGCGGCAGGATGGCGCTCGACGCCGAAGCGGCGCGCCGCGCGATCGAGAGCGGTGTGGGCAAGGCGCTCGGCGTGTCGGTCGAGCGCGCCGCTTGGGGCATCCACGAGGTCATCAACGAGGACGTCGCGCGCGCCTTCCGCGTCCATGCCTCGGAGCGCGGCGTCGATTATCGCCGCTGCAGCATGATCGCCTTCGGCGGCTCGGGTCCGCTGCATGCGGCGCGGGTCGCGCGCAAGCTCAAGATCCCGCGCGTCGTCTGCCCCACCGGGGCCGGCGTGATGTCGGCCTTCGGTCTGCTGTCGAGCCCGGTCGGCTTCGAGCTCGTGCGCTCGCGCCGCGTGTCGCTGGCGCGGCTCGACGCGCAGCAGATCCTGCGGGAGTTCACCGGCCTCGCCGCCGAGGCGGACAGATTCCTCGCCGAGGCGGGCGTGAAGGCGGTCGACGTCGCGCATCGCCATCGCCTGGACATGCGCTACGAGGGCCAGGGCTACGAGGTCGAGGTGCCGGTCGTGGGTCCGCTCGACGCGACGATCCGCGAGCGGCTGCCGCACGCCTTCGCCCAGGCCTATGCCAAGGTCTTCGGCCTCGCCTTCGACGACAAGCCGGTCGAGATCGTGAACTGGAAGGTCGATGCCAGCGGGCCCGAGCCAGGCGCGCGGCACGACCACCGCCTCAAGGCGGGACCGCCATCGGCGTCGTCGCGCAAGGGCACGCGCCGCGCCTATTTCCCGGAGCGCGACGGTCCCGTCGACTGCCCGGTCCTCGATCGCTACGCACTCGAACCCGGCGCTACCGTCGCAGGTCCCGCGCTAGTCGAGGAGCGCGAGTCCACGACCGTGGTCGACCCCGGCGACACGATGCGCGTCGATGCGCATCTCAACCTGATCCTCGAGCTGGGAGCCGCGTCATGAGCGCCGCCTACGATCCGATCGCGCTCGGCATCCAGTGGGATCGCCTGATCGCCATCGCCGACGAGATCATCAACGCGCTGGTGCGCACCTCGTTCTCGACCAATGTGCGCGAGAGCTACGACCTGTCCTGCGTCGTGTTCGACCGCAAAGGACGCTCGATCGCCCAGGGCGCCTACTCGGTGCCCTCCTTCACCGGCACCGCGCCGGCCACCCTCGCCTGCATGCTGGCGAAGTTCCCGGCCGAGACGCTGCAGCCCGGCGACGTGGTCGCGACCAACGATCCGTGGATGGGGACGGGCCACCTCTTCGACGTCAACGTCATGCAGCCGGTGTTCCGCCGCGGCGCGCTGGTCGGTTACACGATGAGCATCACGCATCTGCCGGACATCGGCGGCGCCGGCTTCTCCGCCACCGCGCGCGAGGTCTACGAGGAGGGCCTGCGGCTGCCGATCATCAAGCTCGCGCGCGCCGGCGTGGTCGACGAGGCCTGGATCGAGCTGGTGCGCATCAATGTGCGCGTGCCCGAGCAGACGATCGGCGACCTGATGGCGAATGTCAGCTGCACCACGGTGGGTGCGCGCATGCTGGTCGAGTTCATGGACGAGTACGGCATCGACGACCTCACGCCGCTCGCCGACGCGATCCTCGGCCATTCCGAGCGCGCGATCCGCGACGAGCTGCGCAGGATCCCCGCGGGCATCTACGACAACGCGATCGATATCGAGGGCCATGCCGATCCGCTGCGCCTCGCCTGCCGGATCACGATCGCCGACGGCGAGGCGCATGCCGATTTCGCCGGCTCCAGCCTCGCAGTACCTGCCGCGATCAACGTGCCGCTGTGCTACACGCGCGCGATGACCTGCCACGCGATCAAGTGCCTGACCACGCCGAAGATCCCGAACAACGAGGGCTCGGTGCGGCCGATCACGGCCGTGGCGCCGGCCGGCTCGATCCTCAATCCGCAACCGCCCTCGCCGACCGGCGGCCGCCACATCGTCGGGCATTTCGTGAACCCGCTGGTCTATGGCGCGCTGGCGCGTGCACTGCCCGATCGCGTGCAGGGCGATTCCGGCATGCTCAACCTGATCAACGTCCAGGGCCGCACGCGCGAGGGCGTGGGCGTGTCGAGCATCTTCTTCACCTCGGGCGGCTTCGGCGCGCTCCGCGGCATCGACGGCCAGGCGACGACTCCGGCGCCGTCGAACATGACGGGCACGCCGATCGAGGTGTGGGAGAACCTCACCGGCATGTTCGTCGAGTCCAAGGAGCTGCTGCCCGACAGCGGCGGGCCCGGCGAGTTCCGCGGCGGGCTCGGCCAACGCATCGCGCTGATCAACGACAGCGGTCAGCCGATGACCGTATCTTGCCTCGCGGGCCGCACCGAGTTCGCGCCTGCCGGCGTGCTCGGCGGCAGGCCCGGCGGCATGCGCAAGATCGCGATCAACGGGAGCCCCGTGCATCCCAAGGGCCGCTACGTCCTGCAACCCGGCGACCGCATCGACACGATCGAGGCCGGCGGCGGCGGCTACGGCGATCCGCGCCAGCGCAAGCGCGAGGCGGTCGAGGCCGATCTGCGCCAGGGCTTCGTCACGCCCGACGCCGCGAGGCGCGACTACGGCTATCGCGGCTGAACCGGGCGCATCGGTTCGACGGCGCAATCGAGAAGGAAGTCGCGCACGCATTCGCTTGCCGGCGACAGGCGCCGGTTCTTCGGCGCCACGATGAAGATTTCCTGTTGAAGCAGAAGTGACGATCGCGGAAGGACGCAAGGGATGACCTTGGAGCTGGTTGCGGACATCATCGTCGATCGCGTGAAGCGGTCGATCCGCGTGTCAACGCCGGAGTAAAAATGCATCGGCTGGCCGGAGTAAAAGTGCATCACGGCTGACGGCATGAAGGCCCCCCGCGGGGGGCCTTCATGCGCCCTGGTTTATTCCTCGGATGGGCTGTCGGGTCGGTCGGTGGCTCGTTTGGCGCGCTGGCGGCGCCTGCTCTGCTTGAG
>VGDO01000211.1 GCA_016869645.1 Alphaproteobacteria bacterium | reverse complement strand
AGTAATTTGTAATTAATAAGTGCACTGTCACCGTAATTCCCGTGATTGTGTAATAAGTGCACTGTCACCGTAATTCTGGGAATTAAATGCACTGTCACCGGAATTCTGTCACCGTAATTCTGTGGGCCAAGCGCGCGTGAAGTTCGCGTAGGATTGCCCGTCGACGACGCCGCATCCTTCGAAAAGCGCGGTCACACCAGCGCCATGCCGAAATGGCGCAACAGCCGGTCGACCAGCTGGATGACGGCGTAGACGGCCAGACCGAAGGCGGCGGCGATCGCGAAGACCGTGAGATGGCGCTTCACAGGATGCGGCCCTGGAAGAAGTGGCGGCCCTCGCGATCCTCGATCTCGACGACCCAGAGGTCGGGATCGTATTTGACCTGGCGCGCGATGTAGGCGTCGGCCTCGGCTTCGGCCACCGGTTCCTTGCCGATGCCGGCCGTCCAGACGAGCTCGCCCTCGGGCGTGCGTGTCTGCGCCAGCACGGTGACGCCGGCGCCCAGCCGGTTGAGCTTGAGCAGCACGGCGCCCGCCTCGTCATCGCCGCGGCGCGCCACGGTCGCGACCACGCCGTTGACGCTGCACAGCCGCACGCCGGCGGCGACGTAAATCGCGGTCTTGAGCTTGGGGTCGGCCACGCCGGAAGCGGTCCTCGTCGTGATGGGCGCGCGAGTATAGGCGCGGCTGCGTTGGCCACGAAATCTCGGTCGGGTCAAGTCAGGCCGGTTGACCAGCCTGTGACATGGCACCGGGCAAGCTGTGACGACAATCGCGCAACATCTTGGAAAGACGCAACGAATCGAGATGGGCGCGCGGCCGGAATTGGTCACAGAACGGGCACAGAATTGCCATGCGATGTTGCGTAGCCTGGACCCGTCCGCTCTGGCCCTCTGGCCGGCCACCTCTGGGAGGCGTCCATGATGCTCAATGTCTTTAGCCCGCGCAGCGCCCTCCGCTTGCTCATCGGAGGCAAGTCGGTCCGTGCGCAACCTGACGCGCGCGACAGCACCGTCGCGGCGCTTGCGCGCCAGCGTCTGGCGCTGGCCGACGCCATGCAGGCCGGATCTATCGGCGGCGAACAAGCAGCCGGTCTCGCCGCCGACCTCGACCGCATGGCCCGGCTGATGGCGCGGGTCGGCGCGAATGGCCGGCTCACGTCCGGCCTGCGCAGCTATATCGACGCTGAGCTGGCGCGCCATGGCGAAAAACTCACGATGGCGGCTCATGGAAAGCGGCGCGGCGCGCTCGGCCTGTTCGCAACCCGGCACTAGCCAATAAGCTGTCGCGGCCGGTCGCGCCGCCCGCTCTGCGCTCAGGGCGGGGACGAAGCTAGAGCTGGATCGAATCTTTCGCGCCGCTGCCGTCGCGCCGCGGCGGCAGGCGGCGCAGGATGATGTCGCCGTTCTCGGTCAGCTCGGGCAGGGCATAGACCGGGAAATCCTCCATGAAGCGCCGCAGCGCCTCGAGCAGCTTGCGCGCGCTGTCGACCAAGACGTCCTCCGAGCGCGGTGCGGGCCGCGTGGGCGGCTGCGCCGGCGGCTGGCCCTGGGCCTGCCACCGATCGGACGACGCAGCCAACGCGCCGCCTCCCGCTTCGAGCCAGGCGACGAGGATCAGCGCGACGGGCATCCAGGCCCGCGGGAGTTTTCGGCGACCACCCGTCATGGTGACCTCCTATTCGTTGCGCAGCAGCGGCGCCGCCTTCTGGCCGAGCGCATGCCAGGTGCCGGCCAGGCCGAGGCCGACCGCGATCGCCGCGCCGACCACGAGCGCCAGCACGACCGCCCAGGGCAGCAGCACGAAGGGTGCCCGCATGACCTCGGTCATGATGAGCCAGGCCGCGATCGAGCCGATCACGGCGGCGATCGCAGCAGTAACGCAGCCGAGCAGACAATATTCCAGGAAATAGGCGCCGATCACGTCACGCCGGCGGGCACCCAGGACCTTGAGCACGACCGCCTCGTAGACCCGGCGGTGATGGGTCGCGACCACGGCGCCGGCGAGCACCAGCGCCCCGGCCAGGAGCGTGATCCCGGCCGTGACCTGGACCGCCTGGCCGACCGCGGCGACGATGCGGTTGGCGGCGGCCAGCGCCTCCTTGACGCGGATCGCCGAAACGTTGGGCAGAGCGTCGGTCACCACCTTCTCCGCGCGGTCCTCCTCGGCCTCCGGCAGCTTGACCGTCGCGATGTGGCTCTGCGGCGCGCCTTCGAGCACGCCGGGCGCGAAGATGGTCGCGAAGTTGATGCTGAAACTGCGGTAGTCGATATCGCGCAGATTGACGATCTTCGCCTCGATCTCGCGGCCGAGGATGTTGACCGTGATGGTGTCGCCGATGCCGACGCCGAAGCCGTGCGCGACATTGGCGTCGAAGGAGATGATCGGCGGGCCGCTGTAGTCCTTCGGCCACCAGCTGCCCTCGGCGAAGCGCGCGCCGTCGGGCGGCGCTGCCGCATAGGTGAAGCCGCGGTCGCCGCGCACCGCCCATTGCGCCTCCTGCGCGACTTTGACCTGCTCGACCGGCACGCCCTTGATGTGGGTGATGCGGCCGCGCACCACCGGCACGCGCCGCGGATTGGTGGCGCCGGGCAAAGCGGCCAGCATCTGGTCGAGCTCGTCGACCTGGTCGGGCTGGATGTCGATGAAATAGAAGCTCGGCGCGCGCCTGGGCATGCTCTCGTTGATCTGCAGCGAGAGATTGCCCTGCAGCAGCGCCACGATCACCAGCACGGTGAGGCCGAGGCCGAGCGACAGCACGATGCTGCCGGTCGGCGCGCCCGGCCGGTGCAGATTGGCGAGCGCGAGGCGGAGGCGCGCCTGGCGCACCCGGCCGAGACGGCGCGCCGCCCAGATGATGGCGAGGGCGGCGAGACGGAACACGATGAAGGAGCCGATCGCGCCAATCACGAACCACACCGCCATCTTGCGGTCGCTCGCGGTCAGGATGGCGAGTGCCGCCAGCGCGACCGCGATGACGCCGAGGCCGATGATGTGGCGCAGCAGCGGGCGCGCATGGCCGGGTGCCACCAGGTCGCGAAACAGCGTGGCGGCCGGCACCTGCTGGGCGCGCGCCAGCGGCCACAGCGCGAAGCCGAGTGCCGTCAGCACGCCGAATGCCGTGGCGGTGAAGAGCGGCACGGCGTAGACGCCGTCGACGGCGCGCAGCGGCAGGAGATGGCCGACGGTCGCAACCACGGCGGCGGGTGCGAGCGCGCCGAGCACCAGGCCAGCGACGATGCCGGCGGCGGCGAGGATCAGGACCAGCGACAGATAGGTTCGGAAGATCAGGCGCGCGGGCGCGCCCAGGCATTTGAGCGTGGCGATCGTGCCGATGCGCCCCTCGAGATAGGCCTTGACCGCGTTGCCGACGCCGACACCGCCGACCAGCAGCGTGCTCAATCCCACCAGGGTCAGGAACTGGGCGAGGCGGTCGATATGAAAGCGCAGCCAGGGTGCGGCCTCGTCCGACGCGCGCACGCGCCAGCCGGCATCGGGAAAGCGCTCGTTGAGCCCGGCGATCCAGTCGCGCACTGGCGCGGCGCCCGCGAGCCTGACGCGATAGTGATAGGCGGTCAGGCTGCCCGGTTGCACCAGATTGGTCGACGGCAGCGCATCGACGCTGATCATCAGGCGCGGGCCGAAGCCGAGGCCGCCGACGGCGCGGTCGGGCTCGCGCTTGATGACCGCACGCAGCTCGAGCGTCGCCTCGCCGACCTGGAATGCTTCACCCGGCTGAATCGAGAGGCGCTGCGCCATGGCCGGCTCGACGACGGCGCCGAAGCGGCCGTTGCGTTCGCCGAGTGCGGCGGCGAGCGCCATCGGCGGTTCGAGCTCGACGCGGCCGATCAGCGGATAGGCGCGGTCGACCGCCTTGAGCTCGACCAGGCCGCGCTTCTCGCCGTCGATGCGGCGTGCCATGGCGCGCATGTCGACCGTGCTCGAAACCGCGCCCGACGCGCGCAGGAACTCGAACTGGTCCGGTTCGGCCGTGCGCTGGGCGAGGCGCAGCTCGGCGTCGCCGCCGAGGATCTCGCGTGCGTCCTCGCGCAGACCCTGCACGAGGGCGGCAGCGAGCGAGCCGACGCCGGCGATCGCCGCCACTCCCAGCATCAGGCAGGCGAGGAAGATGCGGAAGCCCTTGAGGCCGCCGCGCAGCTCGCGCAGCGCCAGCCGGATCGGCAGCGCCGCGCCGTTGATCGGCAGGCGGCCGAGCTGTGCCTGGACGCTCATGGCTTCTTGCCGGAAACGGCGTCGCTCGCAATGCGGCCGTCGGCCATGCGCACGATGCGGCTGCAGCGCCCGGCGAGCTCGGCATCGTGCGTGATCAGCACCAGCGTCGTGCCGCGCCGTTCGGCCAGGCCGAACATGAGGTCGATGATGCGATGGCCGGTATCGCCGTCGAGATTGCCGGTCGGCTCGTCGGCCAGCAGCAATGCGGGCTCGATGACGAAGGCGCGCGCCAGCGCCACGCGCTGCTGCTCGCCGCCCGAAAGCTGGGCCGGATAGTGGGTCAGGCGATGGCCGAGGCCGACTTGGCCGAGTGCCGCCTCGGCGCGATCGAAGGCATCGTCGCGGCCGGCGAACTCGAGCGGCACGGCGACGTTCTCGAGCGCCGTCATGGTCGGCACGAGGCGGAAGGCCTGGAACACGATGCCGACGCGGTCGCGGCGGAACAGCGCCAGCGCATCTTCGTTCATGGCGACGAGATCGTGGCCGGCGACCTGGACGCCGCCCGCGGTCGGCCGCTCGAGCCCGGCCATCACCATCATCAGCGTCGACTTGCCGGCACCGGACGGCCCGACCAGGCCGAGCGTCTCGCCGGACGATACCGCGAGGTCGACGCCGCGCAGCACATTGACGATCCCGGCCGCGCTCGCCAAGTTGAGGTGGACACCGTCTAGGCGGATCAGCGGCGCGGCTGTCGCGGTTGCGGTCGGGACGATGTCGGCGTGGGAGGCGAGGGTCATGCACACCACAGGTGACGAGGAGACGGCGCGGGAGGTGACCCAGCGATATAGCGCTTTTGCCCTGGTTTTCAACAGGATCGCGTGGGGCGGGCGGCGCGCGAGCTCGTTTGCGCTGCTGATCATAGCGGCAATTGTGGCAGGAGTTTGCCCACCGTCGCCAGGCGTTCAGGCGCGGGCGGCCGAGGTGCGCATCCTCGCCTTCGGCGACAGTCTGACCGCGGGCTACGGCCTGACCGCATCGGAGTCATTCCCGAGCCAGCTCGAGCGCGCGCTGCGCGCCCGCGGCATCGAAGCGAAGGTCATCAACGGCGGCGTGTCGGGCGACACCTCGGCCGCCGGGCTCGCCCGGCTCGAATGGGCGCTCGGCGAGAAGCCCGACGCGGTGATCGTCTGCCTCGGCGCCAACGACATGCTGCGCGGCCTCGATCCGACCAAGATGGAGGACAACCTCGACAAGATCCTGCAGCGCATCGGCGCGCGCCATCTGCCGGTGCTGCTCGCGGGCATGCTCGCCTCGCCCAACCTGGGCGAAGAATACACGCGCCAGTTCAACTCCGTGTTTCCGCGCCTGGCGGAAAAGCACAACGCGGTCTTCTACCCGTTCTTTCTGGACGGCGTGGCAACCCAGGTCCAGCTCAACCAGACCGACGGCATGCATCCCAACGCGCAGGGCGTCGCCATCATCGTCGAGCGCATCCTGCCGCGCGTGACCGAGCTCCTGGACAAGCGCGGATGACGGAGTTCCGGCACGGCCATTCCG
Source organism: Alphaproteobacteria bacterium (assembly GCA_016869645.1). GTDB lineage: Bacteria > Pseudomonadota > Alphaproteobacteria > SHVW01 > SHVW01 > SHVW01. The sequence continues at coordinate 3,511 of VGDO01000211.1, read as the reverse complement.
GCGCCTCCTCCTGGGACGAGGCCGTGACGGAATGCGTCGCCGCGTTGCGGCCATTGCCCGAGGGCGCCAATCTCGGCTTCGTCTATGCGACCGATGCCTTCGCCCAGAACCTGCCGGCAATCGTCGGCCAGCTCAAGCGCGCAACCAATGTCGGCGACTGGGTCGGCACGGTCGGCATCGGCGTGTGCGCGAGCGGACGGGAGTATTTCGACGGGCCCGGGCTCGCGGTCATGGTCGGTGCGTTCCCCGAAGGGTCGTTCCACGTGGTGCCGACCATCAAGAGCGAGATCGGCCAGTTCCACGCCGACAGCCGAAGCTGGATCGCCCAGGCCGAGCCGCAACTCGGCATCATCCATGCCGATCCGCGCAACGAGCGCGTGCCGGGGCTGATCGGCGATCTCGCCGCGACGAGCCGCAGCTTCCTGGTCGGCGGACTGACCTCCTCGCGCGGCCAGTACTGGCAGGTCGCCGGCGACGGAGCGGCCGAGGGCGGCATCTCCGGCGTGCTGATCGCCGGCGCCGTGCCGGTCGCGACCGCGCTCAGCCAGGGCTGCTCGCCGGTCGGACCGAAACGGACGATCACCGGCTGCCAGGACAACATCATCACCCATCTCGACGGAGAGACCGCCCTCGACGTGCTCAAGCAGGACATCGGACCCGAGCTCGCGCGCGACCTCAGGCATATCGGCGGCATCATTTTCGCGGCTCTGCCCGTGCCGGGCACGGATACGGGCGACTACCTGGTGCGCAATTTGGTCGGCATCGATCCGGCGCGCGGCTGGCTCGCGATCGCCGCCGAGGTCAGCGAAGGCGACCGCCTGATGTTCTGCCGTCGCGCGCGCGACACGGCGGTCGAGGATCTGAAGCGGATGCTGGCCCAGCTCAAGCGCCGCACCGGCGATGCGGCGCCGAAGGGCGCCGTCTACATCTCCTGCCTGGCGCGCGGACCCAACACCTTCGGACCGGATTCGGCCGAGCTCGCCATCCTGCGCGAGGCGCTCGGCGATCTGCCGCTGGTCGGCTTCTATGCCAACGGAGAGATTTCCCACGGCAGGCTTTACGGCTATACAGGCGTCCTCACCCTGTTCCTGTAGGTTCCATCCATCCTCGTGGTGAGCTATGGGCGAAACTTTGTTTCGCCCGGTACGAACCACGGGGACCTCGCCGCGTAACCGTCGTCCGTCCCGACATCTCTATCGCGAGCAGCGGCCTCGTCCTTCGTACCAGGGCGAACTGGGCTTCGCCCGAGGGCTCGGGATGAGGCAGTGCCCGCAAGAGAAGTCATCCACTCAACACCGCAACCAGCCTCGAGACCTCCATGAAATTCTCCCGACTTGGGCGGACCGACATCTCCGTCAGCCGCATCTGCTTCGGCACCATGACCTTCGGCGAGCAGACCGGCGAAGCCGACGCGCATCGTCTGCTCGACCAGGCGATCGAAGCCGGTGTCAACTTCCTCGACGTCGCGGAGATGTATCCCGTGCCGCCGCGCGCGGCGACGCAAGGGCTGAGCGAGGCCTTCATCGGCACCTGGCTCAAGGCGCGCGGGCGGCGCGACCGCGTCGTTGTGGCGACCAAGGCGTGCGGATTGTCGCGGCCGGAGTTCAGCTACATCCGCGGCGGCAACTTTCGGCTCGACCGCGTCAATCTCGAGGCAGCGCTCGACGCCAGCCTCAAGCGGCTCTGCACCGACCATGTCGACCTCTACCAGCTCCACTGGCCGGACCGGCAGACCACGATCGAGGCGGCGGCCTCCGGCAAGGACGATCCGCGCGCGACGCCGCTCGAGGCGACGCTGGAAGCGCTCGCCGGCTTGATCAAGGCCGGCAAGGTCCGTGCGGTCGGCATCTCGAACGAGACGGCCTGGGGCACCATGCGCTATCTCGCGCTCGCCGACGCGCGCGGCCTGCCGCGCATGGCAGCGATCCAGAACCGCTACAGCCTGCTCGCGCGCACCTATGAGACCGATCTCGCCGAGATCGGCCTGCGCGAGCAGATCTCGCTGCTCGCCTTCTCGCCGCTCTGCATGGGCGTGCTGTCGGGCAAGTACCTGCAGGGCAAGCGTCCGCCGGGCTCGCGCATGGCGCTGTTCGCCAACCGGTTCGGTCGCTATCTCGGGCCCGCGGCCGAGCGCGCGACCCAACGCTATGCCGAGCTGGCGCGCATCCACGGTCTCGAACCCGCCGCGATGGCAATCGCCTTCGCGGCCAGCCGTCCGTTCGTGGCGAGCGCCGTCATCGGCGCGACCACGGCCGACCAGCTCGCCCAGGACATCGCCGCCGGCGATCTCGTGCTGTCCGATGCCGTCATCAAGGGCATCGAGGCGATTCACCTGGACAATCCCAGCCCCTGTCCGTGATAGGATCAGCGCGCGACCCCGCCTTCGGGATTCCCCAGGATTCGCCAAAGGGGCGGCGGCCGCACAGTAGGGAAGTTCGGTCATGCCCAGGTTGTTCGTTGCGCTCGATCTGCCGGAACAGGTGCGGGTACGGCTTCAGATCCTGTGCGGCGGCGTGCCTGGCGCCAATTGGGTCCGCCCCGAAAGCCTGCACCTGACCTTGCGCTTCATCGGCGAGGTCGACGGCGGCACCGGGCACGATATCGACACGGCGCTGATCGGAATTTCGGTCTCCAGCTTCGACCTGTCGCTCGCCGGTGTCGGTGCCTGGGAATCGAAGGGCCGCGCGTCGGCGCTCTGGGTTGGCGTCGACAAGAATCCTGCGCTCAACCATCTCCAGGCCAAGATCGAATCGGCGCTGGTGCGCATCGGGCTCGAACCTGAACAGCGCAAATTCTCGCCCCATGTCACCTTGGCGCGTCTCAAGGACGCGCCGGTCAGCCGCATCGGCGCTTTTCTCGGCGCGCACGGCCTGTTCCGGCTCGAGCCGTTCCGGGTCGAGGGCTTCGTGCTCTATTCGAGCTTCCTGTCGCGCTCGGGCGCAATCTACACGCCGGAGGCGCACTACCCGTTGCGCGCGGCGGCCGACGCCAGGGTGCAGTAGGACGCACCTTAGCTCGACTTTCTATCCCCATATTGGGACAAGCGAGAACGGCTCGGAAACCAGCCGTCGGCGAAAAGCCGCTTGACTGGGTTGGGTCCCCGAAAAAGGACTTTTTGGCCTTTCCGGCGCCCGTCTAAGGACGCGATGGGCAATGCCTTGGGCGTCGCACAGTTCGGCGGCAAGCATCCGACGGCGAAGCCCGGGAAGGGTTTGGGTCCGGGAGTCCTCGAGATCGTCGACGATTATGGTGGCGGTACCTATCGGGCGGTCTACACCGTCGAATTTCGGTAGAAGATCTACGTCTTTCATGCGTTTCAGAAAAAGTCGCCGAGGGGAATCAAGACCGCGCAGTCGGACATCGACGAGGCTCCATCTGCTTCGGGATTCATTTGTCAGAGACAGAACACTAGCCTGAACTTTGCCCCATTTTCGAGCTAAGCAATTGAAAGTGCGGGGATTTTGGCTTTGACGGTAGTCATGTAATTTGTTTGAGGGGCTCGACAGGCTGG
>VGDO01000210.1 GCA_016869645.1 Alphaproteobacteria bacterium | reverse complement strand
TGCAGCTTGAATCACGGCACAACCAGCCTGTCGAGCCCCTCAAACAAATTACATGACTACCGTCAAAGCCAAAATCCCCGCACTTTCAATTGTTTAGCTCGAAAATGGGGCAAAGTTCAGGTTAGAACGACTGGCGCGGGGCAATCGCGTGACGCTGCTGATTCGATATTGGGCGATTCGAGCAATGTGTCCTGCGCGACCTGCCACAGCGCGCTGATCGTCTGGGCCGATCGCATGGCCAAGCCGATCAACGATGTCGGCCAGGCAATGCCGCGCCGATCTCCACCAATCCTCAACCTTGCCTGGTCCGAGACCTTTCTCTGGGACGGCCGCGCCGAGTCGCTGGACAAGCAGGCGATCGGTCCCATGACCAACCCCCAGATCATGAATCTGCCGCTCGAACATATGATCGCGCGGCTGGACGGCATCTCGAGCTATCGCGCGATGTTCGAGCGCGCCTATCGGGGTGAAGGGATCACCCGAGAATCGCTTGCCAAGGCCATTGCCGTGCTCGAGCCTTCGATTGTTGCCAATCGCGCTCCCTTCGACGACTGGGTCGACAGTCGCGCCGACGCGCTCACACCCAAGCAGGTCAAGGGCTTCGAGCTGTTCGTCGGCAAGGCGCAATGCGTGCGCTGCCATCAGAGCTGGAACTTCACCGACGGCAGCTGCCACGATATCGGATTGCCCAACGCGAGCGATCCCGGCCGCGGTCGCCTATTTCCCGCCGACATCAAGCTGCAGAACGCATTCAAGATCCCGACGCTACGCGACGTCGCCGTGCGGCCGCCGTGCATGCACGACGGCTCGATTGCCACGCTCGGGGCCGTCGTCGATTTCTACGTGACGGGCGGCACCGACCGTCCGAGCCGGTCCGCGGAGATCCGCCCGATGCCGCTCCATGCGGCCGAGCGCCGCGCTCTCGTGGCGTTCCTCAACGCGCTGACCGACTATCCCCGGACGTTTGTTCTGCCTGACCTGCCGCGTCAAGGTGCCCGCAACTTTTGCGAGCAGGAGGAGGACGGCGTGCGCCGTTGGGTGCCGAATCCGGGCGAGATTGGCTTGGCTGTCGCTGGCCTTGGCGCACGCGGATTCGCGGCCGGTGCTACCTGGGCTGCTGACCACCGCATTTCGCCGCGTGGCCAGAACTTCGCTCCCCTCAGCCTCACGGCGCGGGTCGGCGATCGGGTCGTCTTCGTCAACGACGACGCGCAGACCCACAACGTCCTTCCCCGCAGCCTCGCCGCAACACGCTTAGCCCGTAGACTCGACGTTCAGCGCAAGAACCCGACAGTTTCCCGCGCAGACGGCAATGAGTTCGTGGGATCGGCCGGGTCAGCCGCCCTTGGCGCTGATGCGAACGGGCCGCAGCAGGAAGGCTGGCACGTGATCGCCGAGCCCGACCACGGGCGGTTCCTCCCGCTCGCGGCGTTCATCGCGGCGGCCGGATTGGCGGTCGGGTCGGTGATCCTGCCGCTTGGCGTCGCGCTTGAAGTGCTGACGCGCCGGTTCGGCACGCGGCGCTTCGACGCGCGGCGCGGCCTCGGTGCTCGGCTGGTTGCCGCCGTGCTCCGCGTCCGCCCGGCCATGCAGAGGCAATTCGACTTCCGCTGCGCCGCCGGTCAGCACGGCGAGATCCGGCTTGCCGCGTCGCCGTCCGCCCCGGCCGTGGCGGTCGCGCTTACGCGCGCGTGCGTCGGGTTCCGCCGTGGCTTCGCCCCGATCGGACGCTTCTGCGTTCGCGGGCAGCCCCGGCAGCTCGACGCGCGGAATCTGCTTGCCGATCAGCTGCTCGATAGCGGCGAGGTAGCGGCTGTCGGCCGACGTTGCCAGCATGAAGGCGCGGCCCTCGCGGCCGGCTCGGCCGGTCCGGCCGATGCGATGGATGTAGTCTTCGGCGTGCATGGGCACATCGAAATTGAAGACATGCGACAGGAAGGCGATGTCGAGACCGCGCGCGGCCACGTCGCTGCACACCAGAAGCTGGATCTGGCCGTGGCGAAACTTCTCGAGCGTCTCCATTCGGTCGCTCTGGTGCATGTCGCCATGCAGCGCGGCGGCGCTGAAGCCGTGGCGCACGAGCGACTTGTGCAGGACCGCCACATCGCGCTTGCGATTGCAGAAGATCAGCGCGTTGCGCACGTTCTCCGAGCGAATCAGTCGGCGCAGCGCGTCGCGCTTGTCGCGATCGGCGACGCGCACAAGGCCCTGCGTTACGGTCGTGGCGGGCGAGGCAGGCGGCGCGACCGCGACCTCCTTCGGATTCATCAGGAAGGCGTCGGCCAGACGCCGGATCTCCGGCGCCATGGTCGCGGAGAAGAACAGGGTCTGGCGCATGCGCGGCAACAGACTGACGATGCGCTCGACATCGGGGATGAAGCCCATGTCGAGCATGCGATCGGCCTCGTCGATCACCAGGATCTTCACGTCGTTCAGCAACACCTTGCCGCGCTCGAAGTGGTCGAGCAGGCGGCCAGGCGTAGCGATCAGCACGTCAACGCCGCGGTCGAGCTTGGACTCCTGGTCGGTGAACGAGACACCGCCGATCAGGAGCGCCATCGAAAGCTTGTGATACTTGCCGTAGACCTCGAAGTTGTCAGACACCTGGGCTGCCAGCTCGCGCGTCGGCTCGAGGATCAGCGAGCGCGGCATGCGCGCCTTGGCGCGCCCGGCAGCGAGGATTTCGATCATGGGTAGCGTGAAGCCCGCGGTCTTGCCGGTGCCGGTCTGGGCGCAGCCGAGCATGTCGCGCCCCTGCAGCACATAGGGGATCGCTTGCTCCTGGATCGGGGTCGGTTTGACGTAGCCCGCGTCTGAAACCGCGCGCAAGATGTCCGGGCTCAAGCCCAGTTCACTGAAATCCATTCAGGCTTTCTTTTCACAAAGTTGCGACGGGCCGCTCCGGCATCGCCGTCGCTTCCATCAAGTGGGGGCGGGAACGCTGGAAGTCAAACCCGCCGTTGAATTACTACACGGAATCCAGTGACTTGTCGCCTATTTCATGGAAATTTCAACTTGCCGCGCCGGCTTGGCGCACACATTGCCTTGCGATAGTGTGCGCCCGCCCATCGGCGGCCTCGTCCCAATCGGCCATCGGATTCTGCATCAATGCTGTTGCAGCGCGACCGTTCCATCCTGGTCGTCGTCGACGTCCAGACTGCGTTGCTGCCGGTCATTCCCGCCGCCTCGCAAGTGCTGGAACGAATTGGCGTTCTCATTCAAGCGGCTCGCCGCGTTCAAGTCCCCATCCTGGTAACCGAGGAGAATCCCGCCGGGCTGGGCGCCACCGTTCCGGAGATCGCCGGCCTTGTCCCACCCGACGCGACCATTCGCAAAATGGCATTCAACGCGGCGGCCGAGACCGGCTTCATGCGGCGTTTCGCCGCGTCCGGGCGCGGCCAGGCCGTGCTGTGCGGAGTCGAGGCTCATGTCTGCGTGCTCCAGACGGCGCTGGGCCTGCGTGCCGCCGGCCAGGCGGTATTCGTCGCTTCCGACGCCGTCGCATCCCGCGTGGCTGAGAGCCAGGCGATTGCCTTGGCCCGTCTCGGCACCGAGGGTGTACGGATCGTCACGACGGAGATGGTCGTATTTGAGTGGGCGGAAAACGCCGAGGATCCCGCCTTCCGCGACCTGCTTGCGCTCGTGAAATGATCACGCGTCAAAAACTGATCCTGCTGCCCGGCCTGTTGTGTGACGAGCGGCTCTGGCACCATCAGATTGCCGCGCTCGGCGAGATTGCCGACATCGTCGTTGCCGATCTCACACGGCAGGAATCGATGACGGCTCTGGCGCGCGAGGTGCTTGCGACCGCGCCTGACCGCATTGCCCTCGCTGGCCTCTCCATGGGTGGCTACGTCGCGCAGGAAATCATGCGCCAGGCGCCAGAGCGGGTGACACGCCTCGCCTTGCTCGACACTTCCGCGCGCTCCGATTCGGCCGAGCAGACCGAACGGCGTCGCGGCCTGATCCAGCTTGCCGAGACCGGCAGGTTCAGAGGCGTTACGCCGCGCTTGCTGCCGCTGCTGATCCATCGCGACCGGCTCTCCGACAAGGCGCTCACGGAAACGGTCATGGCGATGGCCGAAAGCGTTGGACAAGCGGCCTTCCTGCGCCAGCAGCGCGCCATCATGGGGCGGCCGGATGGGCGGCCCGATCTGCTCAAGATTCGCGTGCCGACGCTCGTGTTGTGCGGCCGCGAGGACGCGCTGACGCCGCCGGAGCTGCACACCGAGCTTGCGGCATCGATCCCCAATGCGCGGCTGGTCGTGATCGACCATTGCGGTCATCTCGCCACGATGGAAGAGCCCGAGCAGGTTACCGCGGCGATGCGCCGTTGGCTCCAACCTGACTGACATGAACATGTCCGATCGGCCGACGCCCGGCGGTGGCGAGCCGCCCACGCGCTGGGATGTCGTCATCGCCGCGGTGGCCGCCGGCATCTTCGTCTCCTTTCAAATCGGCAAGGCGCCGGCTGCGTTGCCGGTGCTTCGCAGCGAGCTCGATCTGAGCCTGGTCACGTCGGGTTGGCTCATCTCGATGTTCCACATGATCGGCATCGTCACGGGCATGGCGGCTGGCGCGATCGCCGATCGCGTCGGTCACCGGCGCATGCTCCTCCTGGGCATGCTGGTAACGGCGCTGGCGAGTGCGCTCGGTGCCGCCGCTGACGGCGCTGCAACCATCCTGATTTCGCGGTTTTTCGAGGGCTTCGGTTTCATCATGAGCGCGGTGGCCGCCCCCGGCCTCATCGCGCGGGCTGCACGACCCGTGCATCACAAGCTCGCCTTCGGCATGTGGGGCTGTTATATGCCGACTGGCACCGCCGTGATGATCCTGTTGGCGCCAGCGATCATGGAGTTCTCCGGCTGGCGCGGCCTTTGGCTCGTCAATGCCCTGCTGCTTCTCGCCTTCGCCCTGTGGCTCGCCCGCGTCACGCGCGACTTCGCCGCGCCACCACCGCGCTCGGGAACGGCGGTACCGCCGCTCCAGGCGATGGGCCTGACCTTGTCCGCGCCGGCGCCGTGGCTACTGGCGCTTTGCTTCGGCTGCTACACCGGGCAGTTCCTTGCCGTACTCGGATTCCTTCCCGTGATGCTGGTCGAGGACCAAGGCATGGGGACCACGGCGGCCGCGGTACTCGTCGCGCTTGCTGTCGCGACCAACGCGCCGGGCAACCTGATAGGCGGCGTTCTGCTCCATCGCGGCTGGCCACGCTGGCTGCTGATTGCGCTGGCCTCGACCGGCATGGGGCTGTCGACTCTCGGCATCTACAGCGACGCGCTGCCCGACGCCGCGCGCTACCTGCTGGTGCTGCTGTTCTCGCTCACCGCCGGGCTGCTGCCAACCTCGGTTCTGGGTGCGGCTCCTGTCTTCGCGCCCAAGCCGGTGCTGGTCGGCACCACGACCGGCTTGATCATGCAGGGGTCCAATCTGGGCCAGACGATCGGCCCCCCTGCCGTGGCGGCACTCGTGAGCGCGAGCGGATCGTGGTCGTCGGCGCCCTTCGTCCTGGTTGCCGCGGCCGTCCTGGCTTTTGCCCTGTCGCTCGCGATCCGCGAGCAGGAGCGGCGGATCACGCGGTAGGGTCGTCAGGACGTCAATACTTTGTTAACCATTTTGAAGCAAGCTCGCGCCGCGGAGCTCTAAACCCTTGTTAGGGGCACAAAAGGCGGCAGCGAGTCTCACTTGGCGCAATCCCCCCCCAATTCCAGCGGCACTGCCCCAGGGGCATTGACCGCTCTGGGCAATGAAGCTGCCGCGGCTGATCTGCTGGCGCGCGAACAGCTCGATACCCTGTTCCGCTCGCCTCTGGCGGCGGTCATCAATGTCGTCAATGCGGCCATCGTCGCGGTCGCCGTCACGCCGGTGCTCACGACCGGGCTCCTGGTCGCCTGGGTCGGCGCCATGATCGCCGTGGTCGGCGCGCGGGTCGTGCTGCGCCAGTGTTACTGGACTTATGGCAATGCGCTGCGCCAGCAAAGCTGGCTGACGCTGAACGCCTGGGGCGCGGGGACGACCGGCGCTCTGTGGGGAGCGTCGGCACTGGTCATTCCGTGGGTCAACGATCCGACCTACGACATGCTGATGGGGGTGACGACTGCCGGCATGTGTGGCGGCGCGCTGGTGGTTCTCCATGTCCACCTCCGCTCCTTCGCGGCTTATGTGATTCCATGCGCCATCCCGATTGCGATCGCCTTCCTCGCGCGCGGCGATACGACCCACATCGCCGTCGGCGTCATGGCGCTGGTCTATGCTGCGGTTCTGCTCGCATCGGCGCGCAGCTTCGCGGCCGCGTTCCGCGAGACGGTCGGGCTGCGCAACAAACTCGCGCGTGCCAACATCGAGCTCGAGAGTCGGGTCGAGCAGCGGACCGTCGAGCTGAAGGACAGCGAGCACCTGATTCGCCTGCTCGCCGACAACCTTCCGGCTTTCATCGGTTATGTCGATGCGGACGAGCGCTATCGTTTCGTCAATCGCGCAGGACAACGCTGGTACACGTGTCCCTCCGCCGAGATCATCGGCCGCCAGGTCAGCGAGATCCTGCCTCCGGGGACCTACGCACGCGTCAAGCCGCTGATGACCAAAGTGTTGTCAGGATCGCCGGTGCGTGCCGAGTTTCAGGGCAAGTATCCGGACGGCCTCGAGCGTTGGATCGATCTGCTCTACGTACCCGACATCGACGATCGTGGAGGGGTGCGTGGCTTCTTCGCGCTCGCCAGCGATATTTCCGATCGCAAGAACATCGAAGAGCGCCTCATCCAGACCCAGCGCATGGAGGCGGTCGGACGGTTGACGGCCGGCGTCGCGCACGACTTCAACAATCTGCTCGGCGTCGTCATCGGCAATCTCGATCTGTTGCGTCCCATGCTCGATGAGCAAAGCGAGGAACATGACCTCGCTCATCAGGCCCTGACGGCGGCCGAGCGCGGCGCCGTCTTGACGCACCAGCTGCTCGCCTTTGGCCGGCAGCAGGCCCTGCGGCCCCGGCCGGTCGACGTCAACGTGTTGTTGGCCGACCTGCTGCGTCTGCTCGAACGCACGCTGGGCGAATCCATCGCGGTCACGCTGCGGCGGGCCGAGCACCTCTGGCTTTGCCGTGTCGACCCGGCGCAATTGGAAAGCGCCATCGTCAACCTGGCGATCAACGCCCGCGACGCCATGCCGAACGGCGGTCACCTGACGCTTGCCACCGCCAACGACTCGATGAGCTTCGACCGGGCGCCTGGCGCGCAGCCGGTCGACTACGTGCACATTTCGGTCGCGGACGACGGAATGGGCATGCCGGCGGATGTCGTCGCGCGTGCCTTCGAGCCGTTCTTCACCACCAAGGATGTCGGCATGGGCACCGGGCTGGGGCTCAGCATGGTCCATGGCTTTGTCAACCAGTCGGGCGGTCAGGTGCGCATCGACAGCGCGCCGGGCCGCGGCACGGTCGTGCACCTCTACTTGCCGCGTGCCTCAGACAAGGCGGATGAAACGACGCCAAGCCCCGTGCGGATGGCGTCCGAGCGGGGTGGCGCAGGGCGCGGCGAACGCGTCCTGGTGGTCGAGGATAACGGCGAGTTGCGCCGCGTGGCGGTGACCATGCTGCGCCAACTCGGCTACGTGCCCATCGAGGCCGGCGATGCCCATGCGGCGCTCGAGGCGCTGCGCAAGGATAGCGGCATTGCCGTGCTGTTTACCGACATCGTCCTGCCCGGCGGAATCAACGGGTTTGACCTGGCGCGGGCGGCGCTCAGGGAGCACCCGAGACTCGGCGTCATCTATGCTTCCGGCTACACCGACCGCGCACCCGCGGCCGAGGCCGGCGTTCCGCCGGACGTCGACATCCTGACCAAGCCGTATCGCATTGCCGAACTGGCGCGCCTGCTGCAACAGGCTTGTGCAGGGCGCGCCAATCCGTCCTGATGAACTTGGTCGCCGTTGCCGGACCGCAGTTGCCTAGCGAGAGCGCGCTCTCAGCGAGAAGGCGAGCGGCAACCACGGTCGGTCGGGCCACGTGAACATGCCGGCATCGTCTTGGACCAGCACGGCGAACATGCGCCAGGGTATCGTCCGATGCTCGTGCAGCCATTCCAGTTGCAAGCCCGCGTCGATCAAGCTCATCACGATGTCGGATAGCGGATGCATCCAGTTGTACTGGGTCGCGTTGGCCAGGCGCGCGTTGTCATCGGCATAGTCGCGCGGGTCGTCGATGATGAGCGGCTCGCGCTGGAAATAGGGCGCGTAGTAGCCGGGCATTCCATCGGGCCGAGCTGCCGCGTCGTCGAAGACCAGTGCCGCTGGATGCCCGTCGGCCAGGTAGACCGATCCGCCGGGCTTCAGGAACTGCACCACGGTGTCTGCCCAGCCTCGGACGTTGGGCAGCCAGCCGACGGTGCCCCAGGTCGTGAACACCAGATCGAACGCGCGCGGCTCACCGACGACCGTGGCCGCGTCGTAGACATCGGCCTCGACGAAGCGCGCACGCGCGGAGAGCCCAAGCTCACGCGCCAAGTCGCACGCGACGCCGATCGCCGGTCGGGAGAAATCGACACCAACGACCTCCGCGCCGCGCTGGGCCAGCGTCAGAGTGTCATGCCCCATGTGGCATTGCAGGTGCAGCACGCGCTTTCCCGCGACCGGCCCCAACTCCGCTTCCTCGATCGGGCCGAGCCGGCCGCACCCGGCCTTGAGGCCCCGGGCGTCATAGGTCTTGGAGCCCAGGTGGACACCCACCCGTTCGTCCCAATTGGCCCGATTGGCGGTGCGCCATGCCTCCGGGTCGCCCTTGATACCGGCCATTCGCCACCCCCGCCGCGCGGCTTCACCGGTCCGGCAGCCGCATCTCAGCCTTGTTCCGTCCGGAGCTAGGTGATTTCCACCAGGCAATTCGGGGTTCCACCCGATAATCGCCGAGCTCCACTATCGCTAGTATCACAGCAAGACTGGAACCTACAGCCCCAGGTGCCGCGTCCGGCGATTGGCCGGCGTCGGTGCGGGTTGGGAATGAGGGGCGGACACATGACCGACCGAACATCCCGGACGCGTTCGCTCGCGTCGTCGAGCGAACTCGACCAAGCGATTCCGCAGACCATCCTTCAGCATATCCAGACGAGGACATCGGCTGCGCCAGCCGGCGCTCGAGTCGAGCGCAGCTCCGCGCCGCCGCCGGGCATTTCGCGCCGACGTTTCGGTGCGCGGGCGCGGCGCCGTCGCGGCAATACCGGTTCGAGCCACTGACAAACATCAACAGAGGAGATCACTCCATGAAGTGGGCATTGCTGCCGATCCCTGTCCTTGCGGTGCTAGGACTTTCGGCTTGTTCGGGCATGAATGACACGCAGCAACGGACGCTGAGAAGCCGTGAACCAATCGATTTTCATCGCGGGGGGGGGGGGGGCCCCCCCCCGCGGGCCGCGCCTTGGCCGGT
>VGDO01000209.1 GCA_016869645.1 Alphaproteobacteria bacterium | reverse complement strand
GACCGAGCACCGGTTCTGGCGTCATCCCGCCATCACCGTCACGCCGCACAATTCGAGCGCCACCAATCCCGCGACCGCGGTCGCCCAGGTGGTCGACAATCTGCGCCGCGCGCTCGCCGGCCAGAGGCCGAGCAATCTCGTCGACCGCACCATCGGCTACTGAAGAAACTGGTCGGGGTCAGACACCGATTAATTCACGTGCTCGGTGCCGGTGGCGATATGGTTTGAGGTGCGGCGGTACTGCTTTTGCATCCACGGCAGGCCGAGCAGCGCGAAGGCCGGCTCGCGCAGCGCGCGCGGCCAGGCGGTCAGCACGCTGTAGAGCTGCGACCAGAACTGGGTATGCTCGGTCAGCGGCCGCTCGCGCTGCTCCCACAGGCTGAGCGCCCGCTCGACGTCGTTGCCGGTCTCTTCGAGGATCACCGCCAGCGCCAGCACGTTCATCAGCGAACAGCCGCCGCCCTGGCCCAGATTGGGCGGCATGGCGTGGGCCGCATCGCCGGCGATGGCGACGCGCCCGGCCGACCAGGAAGTGAGCTTGAGCACCTGGAACGGCACCCACATAACCTTGTCCCACTCGGCATCGCGATGAATGCGCTCGAACAGCGCGCCATGCTTGGGGAATGCCTGGATCCAGCTCGCGCGATCGATCGGCGCTTGGCAGCCAAGCGGATCGTCGGCGCGCGCGACGAGCGCGATATAGAGCTCGGTCGGACTGCACGCGCCGTAAATGATCCGGCGGTTGCCGGACCACCATTCGATGACCTTGTTGGCATCCTCCGAGGCGACCTCCTCGGGCAATCTCGGTATCACCAGGCGCATCGCGCCATCGGCCTTGATGCGGCGCGAGCGGATCAGGTCGAGAGAATCACGCACCCGGCTGTTGATGCCGTCGGCACCGATCACGAGGTCGGCCTTGAGGCGCGGACCGCTCTCGAGACGGAGTTCGCCGGCCCGATCGGCACCCGCTGCCGCGGAATTGAATGCGAGCTCGACGCCGAGCGCACGGCCGCGTTCAGCGAGCGCCGCTACCAGGCGGTAGCGCGACACGCGGATGCTCTGCGCCCGGTAGCGGGTGTGCGAAATCAGCCGGTCCTCGCTGTCGCGCAACTCGGAGACGCTCAGCGGGTTGGCGTCGCGCACGGTGTCCTCATAGGCGCCAACCGCCTTCAGCACCCGCAAGCCGTTGGCGTGGGTCGTGATGCCGAAGCCCTGCGAGCGCAGCGACTGGTAGCGCTCGTGTACGCGCACGCTCCAGCCGCGCTCGGCGAGCGCCACGGCCGCCGTCAGCCCGGCGAGCCCGGCTCCGGCGATCTCCGCATGCGGTTTCGACGTGCTTGTCATGCCCGATTAGATGCCAATGCCCTTAGTCCGATGCGCCTTGAGAATTCAAAACGCAGCCATTGGCGTCAACCCGCAAATGACCGTATCGTCAGGGCCCTGAACGAGGCATCGGGGGTCGGCAGGTGTCAAGCTGGAAGACGGAGTGGATCGAGTCCAAGCCGCGCATCGCGATGGACTGCATGGGCCAGGGGCCTCTCGTCGTGTTCATGCACGGCATCGGCGGCAACCGGACGAACTGGCATGACCAGCTTCCGGCTTTCGCGGCGCGGTTCAAGGCGGTGGCGTGGGATGCGCGCGGCTACGGGCAGAGCGACGACTATGAAGGCGTGCTCGACTACGACGATTTCTGCGCCGACCTGCGGCGGCTGATCGACCATTTCGGCGTAGCCAAGGCCCATCTCGTCGGCCTCTCCATGGGCGGCTCGATTGCGCAGGATTTCTACGCCAAGCATCCCGAGCGCGTCGCGAGCATGGTGCTGGCCGACACCAGGACGGGCCACGAAGCCGCCTTCGACCAGAAGGCGCGCGAGGAATTCATCCGTCTCCGCGTCAAGCCGCTGCAGGAGGGCAAGGCGCCCAAGGACATGGCGCCGGCCGTCGCGCGCAGCCTGATGGGACCGAACGCCGGCGACCGCGTCTACCAGCGCCTGGTCGACAGCATGGCCGTGCTGCACAAGGATTCCTACATCAAGGCGATCGAGGCGCGGACGACATGGAAGCCGAGCTTCGTGCCCGCCAAGGTGACGGTGCCGACCCTGGTCGTGGTTGGCGCGGACGACAAGCTGACGCCGCCTGCGATGTCGAAGACCATTGCCGATGCCATCCCCGGCGCGCGCCTCGCCGTGATCGAGGATTGCGGCCATTTGTCCAACATCGAGAAGCCGGCGGAATTCAACCGCATCGTTCTCGACTTCCTGACCAGTCAGTGACCGACTCAGTCCGCCATAGCGCACCGGGCGGGGCGCCGCTGATCGATTTCCGGGCCGTCGCCGTCCGCCTCGGCGAGGTGACGATCTTCTCCAACCTGTCGCTGTCGATCGCGTCGGGCGAGTTCGTCTGCCTGCTCGGCCCGAGCGGTTGCGGCAAGTCGACCATGCTCCGTCTGATCGGGGGATTGATCGATCCGGTCGAAGGCGCGATCACGGTCGCTGGAAAGTCGCCGCATCAGGCCTGGGATTCGATCTCCTACGTGTTCCAGTCGCCGCGGCTCGTGCCGTGGCGCAACGCGCGGGACAACGCCGCCCTCGGTCTCGAGTTGCGCAATCCTGCCGTGCCCAAGTCCGAGCGTCAGGCGCGCGCGGCCGAGCTGTTGCGCCTGATGGGTCTCGGCAACGACATGGAAAAGTTTCCGCTCATGCTCTCGGGCGGCGAGCGCCAGCGTGTCGCGATCGCGCGCGCGCTCGCGGTCGACCCCGCCATCGTGCTGATGGACGAGCCGTTCTCCGCGCTCGACCCCGAAACGCGGCGGCGCATGCGCGCCGACATGGTCGAGCTGTGGCGCACGGCGCGCAAGACCGTGGTCTTCGTGACCCACGACGTCGACGAGGCGATCGAGCTCGCCGACCGGATCGTGGTCTTTTCCGCCAAACCGACGCGAATCCTCGACACGATTGCGCTCGGCGAGCAGCGCCCGCGCAACATCGACGAGATGCCGTCGCTGCGGGCCACGCGCGCGCGCCTGCACGATATGTTCCGAAGCCAGCAGATCAATCTCAGTGGGGAGACAGTGCGATGATCCGTAGAACCTTGCTCGCGGTCCTGACCGCGGTCGGCCTTGTCGCCGGCCAGCCGGCCGACGCCAAGACGAAGCTCACCTTCGCCTATGTCGCCGATCCGACGCACGAGCTGTATTTCCACGCCATCCGCAGCGGGCGTGTGACCTCCGATCTCATCGACCTGGAGATCACGACGATCAGCATCCCGGCCCTCACCCAGGCCATGCTCGGCCGCCAGTATGACATCATCCAGGCGAGCGTCGTCGCCGTGCCGCGCGCGGTGGCGCAAGGGTTGAACGTCAAGATCCTGCACACCGCGATCGGGCGCCTGTCGCCAGGTCCCACGCTCGACCTCTGGGTCAAGAAGGACAGCCCGGCCAAGTCGATCCACGACCTCAAGGGCAAGCAGATCGGCGTGTTCGGCCTCGGCTCGACGGCACTGGCGCTGATGCGGGTGGCGCTCGCCAAGCAGTATGGCTTCAACTCGGCGCTCCAGGGCGGCGACTTTCAGTTCGTCGAGCTGCCGACCACGGCGATTCCCGGCGCGCTCGCGTCCGACCGCATCGCGGCCGGCGCCCTGCTCTATGCCCAGGTGTTCGAGGCCGAGCGCACCGGCGATTTCCGCTCGGTGTGGAGCGCCGCCCCCGACCTGCTGCGGCTTTCGGGCGCCCGCATGGTGCTGCCGGTCATCGTCGGTTTCACGGAGCGCGTCGAGGCCAACCCCGCGCTCTATCGCGAGTTCAACCGCGTGGTCACGGCCTCGGTGCGCGACGCGGCCGCCAACAAGATGGAATGGAGCCAGATGGTCGGCCAGAAGAACAATGTGCCGCCCGAGTATCTGCGCAAGATCCTGGACAGCGTCTCCGACTTCAAGACCCCGGTCGAGGAAGCCGACGTCAAGGCAATCGACTATTTCTGGACCGCAGCGGTCAGCATCGGGCTCCTGCCTTCGGCGCCGCCGGTGCAATCGGTCATCTGGCCCGACGCGATGAAGCCATAGGTGGGGCGACGCCGGCGCGACCTTCGCGGGCGAATAAGTTGACATTGACGCAGGACCGGCGACGGGCCATCGCCGTCCATGGGTTCACGGCCTGCGTGCTGATCGTCTGGTTCTTCGCCGCCCAGGCGCTGCCGCCCTACCAGTTGCCGGGTCCCATCAAGGTCGGCGACAAGCTCGCCTGGCTGGTCGCGACTCCGGCCGGGCTGTGGCACGTCGCGGCGTCAATCTTTCATGTCGCGGCGGCGATGCTGGCATCCTTCGTGCTGGGTTTTTTTGTGGCCCTGCTGCCGCTCTACCTGCCGGTCGCCGTCATCATGGTGGATGGGCGGTTCACGCCTTTCGTGAACTCGTTTCCGGGCATCGGCTGGACCATGCTGGCGATCGTGTGGCTCGGCATCGGCACGAACACCGTAGTGTTCTCGGTGACGATCATTCTCCTGCCCTTCATGATCATCAATCTGCGCGAGGGGGTGCGCGCGCTCGATCGCGAGCTGATGGAAATGGCGGGAAGCTTCAGCCGCAGCCGGGCGCGCGCTTTTCGGCTGATCATCCTGCCGTCGCTCTTTCCGTTCATGTTCTCGGCCATGCGGGTGAGCTTCGGCGTCTCCTGGAAGGTGACGCTGACCGCCGAGCTGCTCGGCGGCACGACCGGCCTCGGCTATCTGATGAACGTCGCGCGCCAGGAGCTCGACACGGCGCAGATCTTCGCCGTCATGCTGCTGATCGTGCTGCTGGTCTATGCGATCAACCGCTTGCTGTTCGACACGGCACAGCGCCACCTGCAGCTCGGCCGCGTCGGAGCGGCGTCATGACCGCGCGGGCAAGGCGCAGCGGATGGCTGGGGCAGCATGCCGCTGCAGAAGGCCTGGTGATGCTGGCCGTCCTCGGCTGGTGGTGGATGTCGAACAGCCTGTCAGCCATGGTCCTGCCGTCGCCCGTTTCCGTGCTCAAGCGCACCTTCGACCTGTTCGTCGATCCGGAGCTGTCGCGTCACGCTCTCGTGACTTTCCTGCGCGTCGCCGGCTCCGTCTTCATCAGCCTGGTTGTGGGGCTTGCGCTGGCCCTGCTCGCGCGGCGCGCCCAATGGATCGACGCGATCGTGCGCGACCGCATCCTCGTGGCGCTCAACGCGCTGCCTTCGGTCGGCTGGGCCATCCTGGCGCTCATCTGGTTCAAGGCGTCGACGCTCTCGGTCATGTTCGTTCAGGTCATGATCCTGCTGCCTTTTGCCGTCACGAACTTCATGGAGGGCCTGCGCAACCTCGACGCGGAGGTCGTCGAGATGGCGCATAGCTTCACGCGCCGGCGCCGCGCCGTCTTCGCGAAGATCACCCTGCCGATGATGTTACCTTACGGGGTCGCGGCTTTGCGCACCTCATACGGCATCTGCTGGAAGATCGCGCTGGTCGCCGAGCTGTTCGGCGCGCAGTCGGGCCTCGGCCAGCTCATGCTCCGAGCGCAGGCCGCCGCCGATGCGACGACGGTGCTCGCCACCTGCTTCGCCATCGTCGTGCTGTTCGCCGCGGGACAGAAGCTGGTGATCGACCCGATCGCGCGCGCCATGCGCGCCGATCTGCATCAGCCCTGACCCGCACCGCCCCGATCTCGTGGCGCCGCCGCTCATCAACCTGCAATCGATCGCGCTCACCTTCGGTGGCGCGCCGGTCCTCGAAGCCGCCGATCTCGCGGTCTCGACCGGTGAGCGCCTGTGCCTGGTCGGTCGAAACGGCTCAGGCAAATCGACCCTGCTCAAGATCGCCGCCGGCCTGGTCGAGGCCGACAGCGGTGAACGCTTCGTTCAGCCCGGAGCCACCATTCGCTACCTGCCGCAGGAACCAGATCTTTCGGGCTTTTCCACCGTCCTTGCCTATGTCGAAGCCGGCCTCGACCCGTCCGACGATCCCTATCGAGCCCATCGGCTGATTGCCGATCTTGGGCTCAGACCCGATGCCGCCCCGGCCCAGCTCTCGGGCGGCGAGGCGCGCCGGGCGGCCCTCGCGCGCGCGCTGGCCCCGGCGCCCGACGTGCTGCTGCTCGACGAGCCGACCAACCACCTCGATCTGCCCGCCATCGAGTGGCTCGAGGCCGAGTTGAGCGCCTTGCGCGCCGCCATGGTGATCATCAGTCACGACCGCCGGCTGCTGCAGAACCTGTCGCGCGTCACGGTGTGGCTCGACCGCGGCCGCACGCGCCGGCTGGACCGCGGCTTTGTCGCCTTCGAGGAGTGGCGCGACACGGTGCTCGAGCAGGAAGAGCTCGAGCACCACAAGCTCGAGCGCCAGATCGTGCGTGAGGAGCACTGGGTGCGGTTCGGCGTGACGGCGCGGCGCAAACGCAACATGCGTCGCATGCGCGAGCTGGCCGAGCTGCGCCGTGCCCATCGCGACGCGCGCCGCGTCGAGGGCGAGGTGCGGCTGACCATGAGCGAGGCCGACGCCTCGGGCGCCCAAGTCATCGTCGCGGAGCACGTGTCCAAGGCCTTCGCCGGGCGCGTCATCGTCAAGAATCTCTCGCTGCGCCTGCTGCGGCGCGACCGACTTGCCGTGGTCGGACCCAACGGGGCCGGCAAGACGACCATTCTGAACCTGCTCATGGGCCGGATTGCGCCCGATAGCGGAGAGATCCGGCGGGGCACCAACCTGGCGCCCATCATCATCGAGCAGGATCGCGCGAGCCTCGACCCGGCACGCAGCGTGCAGGACACGCTGACCGGGGGCCGCGGTGACGTGGTGTCGGTCAACGGCGCGTTGCGCCATGTCGTCGGCTATCTGCGCGATTTCCTGTTCGCGCCTGAGCAAGCCCGGCAGCCAGTCGGTGCACTGTCAGGCGGCGAACGTGCGCGGCTTCTCCTCGCACGCTCGCTGGCCACATCATCAAACCTGCTGGTGCTCGACGAGCCGACCAACGACCTCGACCTCGAAACCCTCGATCTGCTGGAGGAACACCTCGCCGACTATGCCGGCACGATCCTGCTGGTCAGCCACGACCGCGACTTTCTCGATCGCGTCGCGACCTCCGTGTTGATGTCGGAGGGCAAGGGACGCTGGATCGAATATGCCGGTGGCTACGCAGACATGGTGGCGCAGCGCGGTGCCGGCATCGAAACCTCCAAAGCCGAGGTCCGGGCAACACCGAGAGCGCCGTCACCGCCCGCGTCGCTTCCCGGCCGCGTTCAGGCCAAGCCACGCCTCTCGTTCAAGGAGAAGCGGGCGCTCGAGACCCTGCCCGGCCAGATCGATGCCCTGGTTGCCAGGATCAGGGACCTCAATGCGGAGCTTGCAGATCCGGCGCTCTATGCGCGCGACGCGGCGGGCGCCCGAACGGCAGCGGCCGCGCTGACGCAGGCTCAGGCGGAGCTGGCCGCCGCCGAGGACGAATGGCTGGCCTTGGAGGCGCGTCGAGAGGAGGCGGAACGGTAAGGCCCAGCTTTCGCGACGGACGCTTCCGTCCTCTCGGTCCGCGTAGCAAGTACAGGGCAACATTGAACAAATTTGCAGTGCGCGAGTCGCTCGGAAACAAGAGTTTTGAACATGATCGCGGCAATGAATCCATGGGCGCCGTTCATTTTCGGGCCACTCGAGACTTATTCCTCCTTATTGTGCTTCGCGACTCCGATGGCCATATGAAAAGCTGGTTGGATGGCGCAATTGCCGTACTGTCGATTGCCGTTTCGGAAGGCGCGATGAGCGAAGCCAATGCCGACCGACAGCTGCCTCGATACCGTTGGGAGCAAAAGAAACAGGATGTTCACGCGCTCGACATACAGGCCGGTCACCTTCACGCGACCATTCCTGCTCCGCGGCCTCGATGAGGTGCAACCGGCAGGAACCTACACCATCGAGACCAACGAGGAGCTGTTGCACGATCTATCGTTTGCCGCCTATCGGCGGGTGACGACCCTGATCTTTCTGCCAGCGCGACTGGGCGGAGCGATCGCCGGCCAGGTTGCGGCCATCGACCCGCTGGAGCTCGAAGCCGCCCAGAAAGACGATGCCACGGCCGGCTACCGACAGACACAGACAGGCACTGGCGCCGGTCGCCATCGCTCACATACCTAAGGTAGCGGTCGTTTGACAGCGTTGCGCGCCGCCGCCGTCAGACCACGATCAACGCGGCCCCGGTTGGCGCGGCCTAGAGGAACTTGGTCGCGATATCGGTCGACGACGTGACGCCGATCTTGTCGTAGTGCTGGTTGAGGAAATCGTCCGCCTTGCTGCGGCCGAGCTCGAACAGCGACATCAGGAAATCCCAGTCGGCATTGATCTTGGACGACACGCTGAGCCGGCCAAGATATTCCTCGGCGTCGATCGTATGGAGATTGACGCGCTTCAGCCGCCCGTGATCGTCGAAGCCGCCGTCGATCAGCTTGGTGACGAAGTGGATGGCGCGCATTTCGCGCATCAGGCTGGAGTTGAAGCTCAGCGTGTTGATGCGGTCGAGGATCGCCTGCGCCGTGGTCGGCAGCTCGGGGATGTTGATCGGGTTGATCTGCACGATCAGCACGTCGGGCGTTTGCGTGTGGTAGAACAGCGGATAAAGCGGCGGATTGCCCATGTATCCGCCATCCCAATAATGCTGCCCGTCGATCTCGACCGCCTGGAACAAGAACGGCAGGCAGGCGGACGCCAGCACGGCGTCGACCGAGACTTCCTTTTCCGTGAAGATCTTGTGCCGGCCGGTCATCACGTTGGACGCACAGATGAACAGCTTGACCTTGGTTTCCTGGTGCATGAAATCGAAGTCGACGCAATCGAGCAGCGTGTCGCGCAGCGGGTTCACGTTCATCGGGTTGAGCTGATAGGGCGACATCATCCGGCTCAGGGCATCCATGAAGATGTAGCCAGCCGAAAAATCCATGTTGCCGCGCCCGATCATCTTGTCGAGCAGCGAGGGCTGCAGCGGCCCTTTCTTCGCCGCCTCGGAGATCTTCTTCCAGAAGTAACCGAGAGCTTCGCGTGCACCCTTGTGGTTGCCTTTGGCCCAGCCATAGGCGGTGACAGTCGCGTTCATGGCACCGGCCGAGGTGCCGACGATCGCGTCGATCTCGATCGATTCCTCCTCGAACAGCCGATCGAGCACGCCCCATGCGTAGGCGCCGTGCGATCCGCCACCCTGCAGCGCGAGGTTCAGGCGCTTCTTGCCGTTGTTGGCACCCTCGCGCCGGCCGCTGCCATTGCCGGCCTTAGCCTTGGTCACCATGACATTTCCCCCGCTCGCTCGCGATCTTGACGATCAGTCTTGCCTCGAAAATGCGGGCCAAATCAAAGGCGCGTACGTATATCCGCAGGTCCGCCCGCGGTCGATCGCCGGCCGCGGAGGTCACGTTAGTGAATTATCCCCTGGCTGTAAACGACGCGC
>VGDO01000208.1 GCA_016869645.1 Alphaproteobacteria bacterium | reverse complement strand
CAGCTCCCGCGACTCGAAACGCGCTATTAGAGCGCGCGGGTGATGCCGCCGTCGACCCGGATGTTCTGCCCGGTGATGTAGCCGGCATCGTCCGACAACAGGAAGGCGACGGTGCGCGCGATCTCGCGCGTGGTGCCGTACCGGCCCATGGGTATCCGCGCGACGTTCTTGTCGTTGGGCGCGTAGCTGTCGATGTAGCCGGGCAGCAGGTTGTTGATGCGAATGCCCTGGCTCGCATAGGCATCGGAATAGATCTTCGACCAGGCCGACAATGCGGCGCGCATCGCCCCCGAGACGGGAAACGCCGCCTCGGGCTCGAAGGTGGCGAAAGTCGTGATATTGACGATGGCGCCGCCCCTCTGCTTGAGCATGATCGGCGTGACCAGCTGCGCCATGCGCGTGACGCTGAGCAGCACCATGTCGAGGCCGGTGTGCCAATCGGCATCGGGGATGTCGAGCAGCTTCCCCTTGGGTGGTCCGCCCGTATTGTTGACCAGCGCGTCGATCCGGCCATGGGCATCCATGGTCCGCTTGACCAGGGTCTCGAGGTCAGCGGGCTTGGTGACGGAACCCGTCACGCCGATCGCGCCGAGCTCGTCGGCGAGTTTCGCCGCGGCTCCCGACGGCGACATCAACGCCAGGCGATAGCCGCGCTCGGCAAGCTCGCGGGCAACCGCCGCGCCCATGCCGCGACCTGCGGCGGTGACGATGGCGACCTTGGCATCGGGCATGCAAATCCTCCGGACCGGAACGAGGGCCGGAGGCTAGCGCGGATCTTGCGACCTGTCGCGTCATGTCGGGCGCGCGCGCTCGAAGATTTCCGCCGGGACGTTTCGGCGTTCGAAGCCCAGGGATTCCAGGATTTGGGCCGTGTCGCTCGGTCCCGAGCCGGTCGGAGCCGCCGAATCGGCGATCCCTATGGCGACGGAATCGGCCGCACGCACATCGTCCCGTGCAGCGCCGTCGCGCAGATCGCCGGGCGTCACGAGGGCGAGCCGCGTGCGAGGCGCCGGCGCGGACTCTAGGCGATCGGCAAGGCCGACGCGCTCCAGGGCGGCCAGCGCCTCGGTCGCCGGCGTCGAGCCGATCCACGACAGTCTGAGTCGGGGCAGGTCGATCAGATCGACGGCGGCACGCCTGTCGACGCTCCGCCCGATCGCGATGTCGATCGGCCGCGCTGCCTCGCGGTGCAGCTCCTGGACATGTTCGTAGAGCAAGAGCCGCGCGCGCAGCCGGGCGCTGTCGGCTTCCCGCGGCAGGCCGAGACGGGCGTCGTGCCACATGGGCAGCGCCACCTCGTCATCGCCGCCGAACAGCGCGGCAAGCAGCTGGCGCGTCTTGATCGCGGGCGTGTGGAGACGGGAATAGGTCGCCTGCGCGGCGCGGGCGAGCTCGGCCGTGCGCTCGGGTGACGCCAGCATCCTGGCGGCCTTGTCGATCAGGTCGTCGGCGTGATCGTACACGACGCAATCGACATCCGGCGACAGCACGCGATCAAGGTTGGCTTCGGGCGCCAGTCGGTCGGTGACGAGCGCGCCGGCGCTGCCGATCACCTCGAAGATCCGCTGGTTGAGGTCGCCGTTCAGGCTGCAGTTGAGCGTCAGGCGCGCGCCCGCATAGGCGAATGCCGCCTCCTCGGGACTGGCGCGCCGCACCTCGAGCGGCAGCCCGGCGGCGCGCGCCGCCGCAATGACGTGCTGGCGATAGGGGTGGTAGGCGCCGACTTGGCCGACGAACAGGAAGGGCGTTTCCCGCCGCTCCGGCGCGGGCGGTCGGAACTGCCGCAACCAGACACCGGGGATCCAAGCGATTCGTCCGCGGCGCGCCTCGTGAAAGAAATGGAGATGCTGCGGCAGATGGTTGCCGACCAGCAGATCGAACGGTTCGCTCAGCGCATAGCCGAGCATGGTGCGCAAGGGCGCATCGAGGTGGTGGGTGTCGCCCATGATCAATGCCTTGACCGCGTCGATCGCGGCGAGGTTGCGCGGGAACGACGACTTGGTCGAATCGACGACGACGACGATTGCCTCGGGCCGCTGATGCGGCGGCAGCCGGTCGATCACGGGTTTGAGGTCGTATTGTCCGACCGGCACGTTGATCGAGCGGAACCCCTCGGCTGTCTCGACCGTGTCGTAGAACGGTCCGACCATCACCTGGCGCGACGTGATCGGCCAGTGGTGCGGCATGGCGTGCCAGTGCACCAGGATGGCGCGGTCGGCGTGCGGTCCGGTCATGATGTCAGCATAGCTGCGCGCTGAACGACCGTCACCGATGGGGTCACGGCGCCGGGGTGTCCGCGCGATCGGTCCGGGCATTCGCTCCGCCCTTGTTACCGGTCCGTACCGCGCCTACACTCCCGCCCCGTCAACCTGGGACGTTCCGATGGCCGAAGCCAAGATTCCCGCCGACATTGCCGCGCTCAGCTTCGAAGACGCGCTCGCCGAGCTGGAGAAGATCGTCAAGCAGCTCGAGCAGGGTCAGGGCAAGCTCGACGACGCGATCAAGTCCTACGAGCGCGGCGCGCTGCTCAAGCGTCACTGCGAGAGCAAGTTGCGCGAGGCGCAGGCCAAAGTGGAGAAGATCGTGCTCGCGGCCGACGGTTCGGCCGGCACCAAGCCGCTCGACGCCGGTTGACAGCCATGTCCGATCTCGCCGGCGCGATGACCGATGCGGCCGCAGCGGTCGACAAGCAGATCGACCGGTTGCTCCAGATGCCCGACGGGCCCGAGCGGCGCGTCTACGAGGCCATGCGCTACTCGAGCCTCGGAACCGGCAAGCGGCTGCGCCCCTTCCTCGTCATGCAATCGTCGCGGCTGTTCGCGGTTGCCGAGAGCTGTGCGTTGCGCGCGGCGACTGCCGTGGAGATGGTGCACTGCTATTCCCTGATCCATGACGATCTGCCGGCGATGGACGACAGCGATTTGCGCCGCGGCCAGCCGAGCTGCCACGTCAAGTTCGACGAGGCGACCGCAATCCTGGCCGGCGACGGATTGCTGACCCGCGCCTTCGGCGTGCTCGCCGCCGAGCACACGCACTCCGATCCGGCGGTGCGCAGCGAGCTGGTCCAGGCGCTCGCCGAAGCGGCCGGCCCGCGCGGCATGGTCGGCGGCCAGATGATCGACCTCATTGCCGAGACGACGCCGCTCGACATCGGCGCCATCACGCGCCTGCAGCGCATGAAAACCGGCGACATCCTGGCGTTTTCCGCCCAGGCCGGCGCCATCCTGGGCAAGGCGCCGGCACCGCTCCGCGATGCCTTGCGCGGCTACGGCCACGACTTGGGCCTTGCCTTCCAGATCGCCGACGATCTGCTCGACGTGGAAGGAACCGAAGCGGAGGTCGGCAAGTCGGTCGGGCGCGATGTGGCGGCCGGCAAGGCGACATTCGTCTCCATCCTCGGCGTCGAGCGCGCGCGCAGCCAGGCCCGGCTGCTGGCCGACCAGGCGATCGCTCATCTCGTGCACTTCGACGGCAAGGCCGACCTGCTGCGCGCCGTTGCGCGCTTCGTGGTCGAGCGGCGGTCCTGACCTGCCGCCATGCGGCAGGACGACACGGTATCTTTGCTGCGTGAAAGCCGTTAAGATCGCGGCTGGGGAATTGCTATATGGCACGCGTTCTAGTCACTGGTGCGACCGGCTTCGTCGGCCGGGCGCTTTGCCCGGCTCTCGTCGAGGCCGGATACGAAGTCGTTGCCGCAAACCGCGGCACGACGATCCTTCCCGGCATCGAGAATGTGCGGGTCGGCCCGATCGACGGGGCGACCGAGTGGAATGGCGTGCTCGACCGTGTCGACACCATCATCCACCTGGCGGGCCGCGTTCACGTCATGCGCGACCCGGAGCACAACCCGCTCGACGCGTTCCGCCGCATCAACGTGCAGGGCACACAGCGGCTCGCCGAGGCCGCGACGCGCGCCGGCGTGCGCCGCCTGGTGTTCCTCAGCAGCATCAAGGTCAACGGCGAGTACACCACCGATCACCCCTTCACCGAGACGGATCTGCCGGCCCCGATCGACGCCTATGGCATCTCCAAGTGGGAGGCCGAGCAGGACCTGAATGCGCGCGCGCGGGCCGGCGAGCTCGAAACCACGGTGCTTCGCTCGCCGCTGATCTACGGTCCAGGCGTCAAGGGCAACCTCTATCGCCTGCTGCAATTGTGTGATCGCGGCCTGGCCCTCCCGCTCGGCGGCATCGTCAACAAGCGCAGCTTGATCAGCCTGAACAACCTGGTGTCCGCGCTCCGTCTGTGCGTCGAGGCGCCCCGTGCCGCCGGCAAGACCTATCTGGTCAGCGACGGCGAAGACATCTCGACCAGCGATCTGATCCAGCACATCTGCGAGGCGCTCGGCCAGCGCGCCCGCTTGCTGCCGGCGCCGCAGTCGATCTTCCGGCTCGCCGCAACTTTGGGCGGCCAGGCCGAGATGGTCGATCGCCTGCTCAACTCGCTGATGATCGATCATGGCCTGATCGAGCGTGAGCTCGGCTGGCAGCCCAGAGAGCCGTTCGAAGCCGGCATCAATCAGATGGCCGATTGGTACCGCCGGCAGCGCGAGGGGCAGGTCGAGCGTCGCCTGCATTTCGTGCCCTCGCCGGTGCCCGCGGCCGAACAGGACGATGTCAGCGTCGTCATGGTCACCTACAACACCGGCGATGCGATTCGCGCATCGATCGACAGCGTGCTGTGCCAGCGCAATCTGCGCGAGCTCATCATCGTCGATAACGGCAACGACGCCGTCATCTTCCGCTACCTGCAGATGATGTCCAAGGATCCGCGCATCACCTTGATCTCCGGCCACGGCAACGTCGGGTTCTCGCGCGGCTGCAACATCGGTGCGCAGCTCGCGCGCGGCAAGTACCTGCTGCTGCTCAATCCGGACTGCGTGCTCGAGCCCGACACCTTCCCGCTGATCATCGATTCGTTGTCGGGACGCGCCGAACCGTGGATGGCCACCGTGCGGGTGGTCAATTCCGACGGCAGCGAGCAGCGTGGTTGCCGGCGCACATTGGCGAGCCCGCAGCAATGGCTGGTCGAGGCCTTCCGGCTCTACCTGCTGGCGCCCCGCTATTTCGGCGAGAAGCGGGTCAACCTGCGCGACCTGCCGTGCCCGGAGTCGATCACGCCGGTACCGGCCATCTCCGGCGCCTTCATGTTCATGCGCCGCGACATGTTCTTCGAGCTCGACGGCCTCGATCCCGCCTATTTCCTCCACTTCGAGGACCTCGACTTCTGCATGCGGCTGACCAAGAGCAACGGCCGGATCTTCTTTTTCCCGCAGAAGAAGTGCCTGCACATCAAGGGCACCAGCGACGTCTCGCCGCTCGCCATCGAGCTCTACAAGGCGCGCGGGCTATGGCTCTACTTCCGTCGCTTCTACTCGGCCAACATCTCGCTGCCCGTGCTCGGCTTCGTGTGGGGCGTGCTGGCAAGCGGGCTGATCGCCAAGGGCCTTGGCGGCCTTGTCCGCCATCACTACCAGCACGCCGCCCCCGGACGCGTCTCGGTTGAAACCTGAACGCCCGGCGGCGGGGCGCGGGGCCGGCGACGGTTCGGGCTCCCGCCGGTCGCGTGCCGACAAGTGCCGGCTCGACCAGCTCATGGTCGAACGCGGCTTGGCGGAGAGCCGCGCGCGGGCGCAGGCTCTGGTCATGGCCGGCTTGGTACGCGATCGGACCGGCAGGGCTCTCGACAAGCCGGGCCGCATGGTCGCGCGCGACGCGGCGATCGAACTCGTCGGGCAGGATCACCCGTGGGTGTCGCGCGGCGGAATCAAGCTCGCCCACGCCCTCGATCATTTCGCCATCGACCCGGCGGGCCTGGTCGCGCTCGACATCGGGACATCGACCGGCGGATTCACCGACGTCCTGTTGCAGCGCGGCGCAGCGCGCGTCTATGCCGTCGACGTCGGCCACGGCCAGCTCGCGTGGAAACTCAGGCAGGATCCGCGCGTGACAGTGCTCGAGCGCACCAATGCACGCTATCTCACCGGCAAAGAGGTCCCGGAACTCGTCGATCTCGTGGTGTGCGATGCGAGCTTCATCGGGCTCGAGACCGTGCTGCCGGCAGCGCTCGCGCTGGCCAAGCCGGGCGCTCGGCTGGTCGCCCTGATCAAGCCGCAATTCGAGGTCGGACGCGAGCGTGTCGGCAAAGGTGGGGTGGTGCGCGACCCGGTCCTGCATGGTGAAGTCTGCCAGCGGATCGCCCATTGGCTGGATGCCATCGCCAAATGGAGCGTGGCTGGACTGGTCGAAAGCCCGGTCCTGGGGCCAGAGGGCAACAAGGAGTTTCTCATCGCCGCGGTCAAAGCGCCCGCCCAGAGAGGCTGTCGGCCGGACATTTTATCTAACTGATTGATTTAAATGGTTAAAGAAAAAATATAAAATTCAATCTATTGTGATCCAGGTCACAGGATGCTGGCGGCAGCGCAGTTATCCTATCGATCATAAAAGCCCACGAGCATGGATTGATGGAGTTCCCGATGACCTCCCGCCCGAACTTCAATTTCATTGCCGTCGTCATCGCGGTCGCGCTCGCGACCGGGGCCGCGATCGCCGCCTCGACGCTGCCGAGCCTCGCCGTGCTGGCCATGATGCCCGATCAGACCGAGCAGGCCGCGCGTACCCATCAGCGACTGCTCAATGACAGAGCCCGCCTGTTGCGCGCCGACGGCGCCTCATCGCGCTGGTTCGAAGCGACCGAGGACGACCGCTAGGAGCCTGTCTGAGAATTGGCCACGGGCTGCGTTGGGCCAGGAAGTTCGAGGGCTAGGAGCGGGTGCGACGGCGATGCTGGACGCATCGCCAAGCACACGCGACAACGCCCTCGAACTTCCTGGCCCAACCCGAAGGGCCGCTGGAACAAGGACTTGGGACGGCGTCGGCCATCGCTCGCGGTGCGTCCAGCACCGCGTCGCGACGGCCTCCTAGCCCAAGTCCTTGTTGCAGCGGCGCAGCCCATGGCGAATTCTCAGACAGGCTCCTAGGGCAGACGCCCGGTTTCACGACCGACCGTCGCGTCCTTCGCTTCCGTCTAGCCGCTGTCACATCACTCGCGCACGATCCCGGCTCGCACCGCGTCCCGCGATCGTGCGCGTTTCGATTCCAATCGTGTCCATTGAGGCGCTAATCTCGGCGGCCCGCACCTGATGGTGTTGCGGGAGAGGGGCACGCGATGAAAGATCAGCTCGGCGCGTTCTGCCGGCATACCGACATTCGAATTCCCGGCGCGCCATCCGGTCCGCTTGCCGGGCTCACTGTGGCGGTCAAGGACATCTTCGACATCGCCGGCGTCGTCACGGGATGTGGCAATCCGGACTGGTTGCGCACGCATCCGCCGGCGTCAGCGACCGCCTCCGCCGTGCAGCGCCTCATCGATGCCGGCGCCACGGTGGTCGGCAAGACCATCACCGAGGAACTTGCGTACAGCCTGACCGGGGCCAATTTCCACTACGGTACGCCGCTCAACGCGGCGGCTCCCGATCGCGTGCCAGGCGGCTCGTCGAGCGGCTCGGCATCGGCGGTCGCCGGCGGGGCGGTCGACCTGGCGCTGGGCTCCGACACCGGCGGCTCGGTGCGCGTGCCGGCGAGCTTCTGCGGCATCTACGGCATCCGCACCACACACGGCCGCATTCCGCTCGATCACACCATGCCGTTGGCGCCCAGCTTCGACACGATCGGCTGGTTCGCGCGCGACGCCGTGCTGATGCGTCGCGTCGGAGACGTGCTGCTGGGCTCCGACCGTCGCCCGCAGCGGGCGACCCGGATGCTGCTTGCCGAGGATGCGTTCGAACTGGCCGAGCCCGCGACGCGCGCCGA
The DNA here is from genome assembly GCA_016869645.1 of Alphaproteobacteria bacterium. Taxonomy (GTDB): domain Bacteria; phylum Pseudomonadota; class Alphaproteobacteria; order SHVW01; family SHVW01; genus SHVW01. Next base: position 1,711 of record VGDO01000208.1, on the reverse strand, counting down.
GCTCGAGCCGCAAGTCGCATCGGCCGCCGCCGCGCTCGGCGTGCCGGTGGAACGTGTCCGGCTGAGCCCGGAGGGCCTCGACAATTGGTATGGTCATTTTCGCGTGCTGCAGGCGCGCGAGGCCTGGCAGTCGCACGGCGCGTGGATCGAGCGGGTCAACCCGAGTTTCGGTCCCGGCGTGCGCGAACGCTTCGCGTGGGCGAAGACGGTGAGCGACGACATGGTCGCGACCGCCAGCGCCGCGCGCAAGCGCATCACCGAGCGCATGCAGTCCGTGCTCGGCGAGGGAACCATCCTCGTCATGCCGGCAGCGCCGGACGCCGCACCCCGCAAGGATGCGAGCGCGGAGACGCTCGAGACCTACCGGGTGCGCACGCTCAGCATGACCTGCCCGGCGGGACATGCCGGGCTGCCGCAAGTGTCTCTCCCCTTCGGCCGCGTCGCTGGCGGGCCTGTTGGCTTGTCGCTGGCCGCCATTCGCGGCGGCGACCTCCACCTTCTCGGAGTGGTGGAAAGGATCGCCGCCGCGAAGGCGTCGCAACGTTGAACGTTGCGCCAGGCACGAGAGGAGCGCCGGTGCAACGCCTTGCCAGCAGCCGCCTACGCGGCCGGGGGACCGGGGCCGCTGACGCGGCCCACGGATTCCCCTGCGGCTAAGGACCCGCGAACAGACCCAGCAGAGTTGCCGGACTGGAGTTCGCGATGTTGAGCGTCTGGATGCTCAACTGTCGCTGCACCTGGTACGCCTGCAGCCTCGCAGACTCTCGCGCCAAATCGGCGTCCACGATGCCTCCCAGGCCGATCTCCTGAGCGTCGGAGACCTCCCCGATGAAATCATCCTGGAACGTGATCGTGCGCTGGTCGGCGCCGAGATTGCCGAGCACCGTCGCGATCGTGGCGCGTGCCTCGTTGATGCGGGTCAACGCCACCAGCGCAACCGAGGTCGATGTAATCGCCTGGCCTGCTAGTACCGTCGCCGCCGCGGTCACTTGGCTGTTCGCGCGGATCGCGATGGTGGAACCATCGATATTCGAGATCACGGCCGCATTCGCCGTACCCGAACTCAGCAAGTTCTTCCCGTTGTACGCGGACGACGAGATGAACTGGTTGATCTGAGTGATCAGGTTCGAGAAGTCAGACTGAAGGATGGCCTGTTGCTGCGTGTTGTTGCCCGGATTGAGGCCTTCCGTGATCTTCGCCTGAATGTCGCCGAGGAGATCCGAGATCGCAGTGGTTCCTGCGAGCGCGATCTGGGTTGTGCCCTTGGCGTTGGCGATACCCTGGGACACCGCTTGGTAGGACTTGAGGTCCGAGCGGATGCCCTGTGCGATGGCAAAGCTCGAGGCATTGTCCTCCGCACCGACGACTTTAAAGCCCGTCGACACCCGATTCTGGGTGGCGGTCAGGTTCCGATTGATCGCGTTGACGTTCTGAAGTGCGATCAGTGCTCCTGCGTTCGTGTTGACTGAATTAACACCAGCCGGCATCGAGAGTACTCCTTCTTCTAAGCTGAACTTTGCCCGAATTTTGACCAAGCCACTGATGTGACTCGCGTTTGTCTGCGGGTCCTGACTACAGGCTGGGCTTGACGGCGAGCAGATCGAGTGCGCGGCGCTGGATTTCGGTCGGGGTGGCGAGCACCGGGAAGGAGGCTGCGCGGCCGAAGCGGACGGTGTTGCGGGTGAGCGTGGCGAGATCGGCGAGCAGCGAT
>VGDO01000207.1 GCA_016869645.1 Alphaproteobacteria bacterium | reverse complement strand
GCTCGCACCGTCGAGGCGATCTGCGCGGCAATCGCCGAACTCCTCGGCAGCTACACCGCCGAGGAATGCGCAGCCTACTTCAGGAATTCAGGGTATGCACCAACCTAAAATCAACATGCTCTAGCGATCGTTTGATCGACGCCGCAGCGCCCCGCCCACGCGGGGCGTTTTCGTCTGGGTAGGTCTGTCGCATTGGTTCACGGTGCGTCGGCGGTGTAGGCTGCAACCATGAGCGCAGCCGCCCTCGCATTGCCGGATTTTCTGCCGGGTACGGTCTGGCTGGTCGGTGCCGGCCCCGGCGATCCGGGCCTGCTGACCTTGCTGGCGCGCCACGCGCTCGACCAAGCCGATGTCGTCGTCTACGACGCGCTGGTGGCACCCGACATCCTCAAGCTCGCCCGTCCGGGTGCCCGGCTCGATTATGCCGGCAAGCGCGGCGGCAAGCCGAGCCCGCGCCAACCCGACATCTCGCTCAAGCTGGTGCGCCTGGCGCGCGACGGGCTGCGCGTGCTGCGCCTCAAGGGCGGTGATCCCATGGTGTTCGGACGCGGCGGCGAAGAAGCGCTGGCGCTCGCAGCCGCCGGCGTGCCGTACCGCATCGTGCCGGGCGTGACTGCCGGGATCGGCGGCCTCGCCTATGCCGGCATTCCCGTCACCCATCGCGATACCAATTCGGCAGTCACCTTCGTCACCGGCCACAATGCCTCGGGTGAAGTGCCCGACGGACTCGATTGGCCAGCCGTCGCCCGCGGCGCGCCGGTCCTCGTCTTCTACATGGCGCTGAAGCATCTGGCAGTCATCCGCCAGCGCCTGATCGGAGCCGGGCGCAGCCCGACGGAGCCGGCCGCCATCGTTTCTGCCGCCTGCACACCGGCACAGCAGGTGGTCGAGACCACCCTCGAGCGCTGCGTCGGCGATGCCGAGGACGCCAAGCTCGACCCGCCCGCGATTTTTGTCGTGGGCGAGGTCGTGCGTATGCGCGCGGCACTCGACTGGCTCGGCGGCAAGCCCGCGTTCAGCGGCGATCCGCTCGGCCGCCCACCACGCCAGCAAGCGGGCTAGGGACCATGTCCCAGACCGTCATCCGCCGCCTCCTGATGATCGCTTTCGCCGCGACCGCTTTTCTGCTGGCGGCGCTGGTCGGGCGGCTGTGGTTCGGCCCCGCCATGTTCGGCAATATCGAGGTGGGCACGCCGCTGGTCGGCGGTCCGTTCACGCTGACCGACCAAAGCGGCCGGACCGTGACCGACCAGACCTTCCGCGGCAAGTTCATGCTGATCTATTTCGGTTATACCTTCTGCCCGGATTTCTGCCCGACCAGCCTCCAGATCATGGCCGAGGCGCTGGAGCAGATCGGACCGGTCGCCGACCGCGTGCAGCCGATGCTCATCACCGTCGACCCCGCGCGCGATACGGTCGAGCAGCTCGCGAGCTACGTGCCGAGCTTCGGCGAGCGCATGATGGGGCTCACGGGCACTCCGGAGCAGATCGCTGCCGCCGCGCGGGCCTATCGCGTCTACTACAAGAAGGCACAGATTGAGGGGCTCGCCGACTACGGCATGGACCACTCATCGATCATCTACTTGATGGGCCCGGACGGACGCTATCTCACCCATTTCAGCCATCAAGCGACGCCGGAGCAGGTGGCGGCGGGCATTCGAAAGCATCTCTAGCTTCTGGACGATCGCCTGGTTTGCGCCGCTCAGGAGCCGTTCAACTCAAGTAAAATTTCTGGCCCTTTCAGGCCTTTTCCCGGGACCCGCATACCGGCGCAGGCGTTGGTGCGCGGGGTGACGCAATCCGAGACGTGCGGCTAACGACGTCCATGGGCGATCCCCTGCGACACGCGGATCAGGAAGCGGACCATGGCCAGCGTTACGCTGAACGGGCAAAATGCCGTCGTCGACCTCGTCAACGCGGTCAACGCCAGCGGCACCACGACAACCGGCAATGACACGATCAGCTCGACTGGCGCCAAGCTGGTCGGCTCGATCATCGACGCCAGCGCGGGCACCGACACCCTGCGCATCACCGGCGGCAGGACCGCCGTCATGGGCGCCGGTGTCACCAATGTCGAGCTCGTCGACCTCAACGCGGCGACCGACTTCACGGCGAACGCCACGGTCGGCCTCGAAATCAGCGGCAGCAATGGCGCCGACGTCATCACATTGGGCTCGGCCGGTCAGATTGTTCGTGCGCGCGGCGGTGACGATACGATCAGTGTCGACGCCGCGTCGATCGCCTCGGACCTCGACGGCGGCTCGGGGACTGACACGCTCAACGTCACCGGCGGCGGCACGGCGGTCATGGGCGCCGCCATCGGCGATATCGAGACAGTCACGCTTGCCGACGCGACGGTGTTCACGGCCAACGACACACAGGATCTTTGCATCACCGGCAGTGCCGGTGGCGACGCCATCGTGCTCGGCCATGGCGATCAATGCGCCGACGGCAGAGACGGCAATGACACGCTCATTGGCGGAGCGGGCGATGACGAGCTGACCGGCGGCGCAGGCAGCGACGTCTTCATCGCCGGCGACGACGACACGATCGTCGACTTCTCCGAGAACGATCTGGTCCGGGTCAACGGGACTTTTGCGCTCGGAGCCGTCTCGATCACGCTCGGCACGAATACCCAGCTCGACATCGATACCGACGGCAGCGGCAGCGCCGACACGACCATTACCTTGACCGGCCGCTTCGAGGGCAGGTTCTCTGCCTCGTCGAGCGGCGGGCTGACGTCGCTCGCCTATTCGACCGTCAGCGGCGGTGGCGGCGGCGGAAACGGTGGCGGTGGCGGCGGAAGCGACCATGGGTCCGGCGGCAGCGGCAATGGTGGCGGCGGCAACCATGACGGCGGAAACAGCGGGTGGGACGTTCTCGCCACCATGAGGTGGTACAGGGGCAGCGATGGCGTCGATAGCGTGACCGGCAACGACGCCGACGAATCGATCTCCGGCGGCGCCGGAGACGACTGGCTGTCAGGGGGCGGCGGTAGGGACTGGCTGGCCGGCGGCATCGGCGCCGACCATCTGTTCGGCAACAGTGGCAACGATGTCGCCATGGCCGGCGACGGCGATGACACGATTCTCGGTGGCGACGGCGACGACAGCGTCCACGGCCATGCGGGCAACGACGTGATCTACGGCAATGTCGATCACGACGCGTTGTGGGGTGACGAGAACAACGACACCATCTATGGCGGCAAGACCGGCGACATCATATACGGCAACACCGACCAGGACCTGGTCTATGGCAATTTCGGAGGCGACACGCTGTTCGGCGGCGCCGGATCCGATTCAATCCACGGCGGGCGCGACAATGATGTCGTGCATGGCGGCAAGGGCGACGACACGCTCAACGGCGGCCTGGGCAACGACCTGCTCTCCGGCGGCGCCGGCAACGATATCTTCGTGTTTCACGGCAACAGCGGCGCCGACCGGTTGGCGGACTTCCGACAGGATGGCGGCGATGTCATCCAACTGGCCGTCAATCTGAACGCGACTGGCATCGGCGACGGAGCCGCCCTGTTGGCCACGCGCGTCGGGTCGGATGCCTTCGGCAATGCGGTGATCGACCTCGGTAGCGGCAATTCGATCACGCTGCTGGGCGTGTCACGCAGCAGCCTGTCGGCAAGCGACTTCATCTTCCAGTAGGTGGAATCGATCAGCGTGCGGCAGCGCTCGCCGCTTGCTTGCTGCGCCAGGCCATCACCTGCCGCAGGATGGTCGGTATCGACAGGGCGAGGCCGATCAGCGTTGCCGTGCGGTTGGGCGAGATGACCAGCACGGACGCGATGCCGAGCATGAGCCGTTCCCAGTTCGGCAGCCGCGCGAGACCGTATCCCGTGAGCGCCACTGCAAGCATGACAATGCCGACCAGGCATCCGGCAGCGGTTTCGATGAACGCCGCCCAGGTGAACCCCTTGGTCACGATCAGCAGCGCGGGCGAGTAGACGAATACGAAAGGCACCAGCGCCTTGGCGAGGCCGAGCCGGAATGCGGTGTTGCCCGTCTTGAACGGATCTGCGCCGGCCATGCTGGCGCCGGCATAGGCCGCGAGCGCCACGGGCGGCGTGATGTCGGCGAGCACGCCATAATAGAAGACGAAGAAGTGCGAGACGATCGGCGCGACGCCCAGCTTGGCGAGCGCCGGCTGGGCGATCGTCACCATGATCAGATAGTTGGCTGTTGTCGGCACGCCGCAGCCGAGCAGGATGCACACGATCGCCGTCATCACCAGGGTGAAGAATAGGGTCAGCGCCGCACAGTCGAACAGGAATTCAGGCAGATAACCGCCATAGAACGCGGCCATATGCCCCGCGATCGTGGTGACGATGTCGGACAGCTTGAAGCCGACGCCGGTCAGGGTGACGACGCCGACGATGATGCCGACGGTCGCGGCTGCTGCGCCGACACTGATCGCGTATTTGGCGCCAACGACAAAGGCGTCGACCACGTCGATCAGGCGCTTGTGGCCGTCGATGTCGCGCCAGACGGACCAGCCGCTCACGGCGATGCAGGCGCCGATTAGCGGCAGGAGTCCTTCCCACTCGGTCAACACGCCGAGCCAGACCTCGGCCGCCAACGCCAGGAACATCCCCACGGCAATCACGGGATTGCGGCCGGTGAGGCCGACGACCATGCAGGCGGTAATGCCCCAGAACGCGGCGAGATAGGGGGTGAAGCCGCTGAACAGCACGGTGAGCAGCACGAAAAGCGGCATGGCGGTCGGCCAATCTCGCTTGATGACCTCGCGCGCCACCGGCAGATCTGCCCGGCTCATGCCGCGCATGCCAAGCTTCTTCGCCTCGAAGTGCACCTGACAGAACACGCCGAAGAAATGCATGAAGGCCGGCACCGTGGCGGCGATGATGATGGTCTGGTAGGGGGTATTGATATACTCGACCATCAGGAAGGCCGCCGCGCCCATGATCGGCGGCGTGATCTGACCGCCGGTCGCAGCCGTCGATTCGACGGCGCCCGCGAAGTGACGCGGATAGCCGAGCCGGATCATGGCCGGAATGGTCAGCGACCCCACCGTCACCGTGTTGGCGATTGAACTGCCGGATATCATGCCGAACAGGCCCGAGCCGAAGATCGACACCTTCGCCGGTCCGCCGGCGAAGCGGCCGGTCATGGCCATGGCAAGATCGATGAAGAATTTGCCTAGGCCGATGCGCGTCGCCAGAACACCGAACAGCACGTAGTGAAAGACATAGGTGGCGACCACGCCGAGCGCGATGCCGAAAATGCCCTGGCTCGTCAGGTAGAGGTGATTAACCGCGCTCTTCCAGGTATTGCCGGGATGGATGAACACGCCGGGAAAAGACTGGCCCCAGAGCGCATAGACGAGGAGAATCACCGCGATGATCGGCAGCGGCCAGCCGACGCTGCGCCGCGTCGCCTCGAGCAGCACGACGATCATGATCGTGCCCATCAGCCAGTCGATCAGCAGCGGGTTGCCGACGCGGAACTGCAGATCGTGGAAGACCCAGGGCACATAGAGGCTGGATAGGATGGCAAGGATCGACATCGCCCAGTCGTGCAGGCCGATGCCGAGCGGACGCAGCAGGCCGCGCCGTGGCGGCGCGAGATTGGCTTTCTTGCTCCAGGAGAAAACGAGGAAGATCAGGCCGAGAACGAAGGCGATGTGGATGCCGCGATGCGTCGTCTCGGGCAGGAGGCCGAAGCCGGCCGTGTAGTAGTGAAAGCAGGACAGCACGAAAAGAGCGCCGCCGACCAGCCAGCCCGCGGCCGGCAGCAGTGGCCGGAAGCGCATCTCGGGATCGAGTTCCGCCTCGAGCTTTTGCAGATCTTCCGGGTTCTTGCGCTCGGCCGAAGCGGCCATGGAACGACCCTCCCCCGCTCAATCTGTCGCGGCGGGTCTTCCCCTGCGCACGACAGCCAGACGAAAAGCGAGCCGCCCTGTCGAGCGGCTCGCCCTCGAAAATTCCAGAAACTGCCGGCGAATTACTTGATGATGCCGGCTTCCTTGTAGAACCGCTCGGCGCCGGGATGGAGCGGAATGCCGATGCCGGTGAGCGCGGTCGCCTTGACGATCGACTTGCCCTTGGCATGGCCGCCATCGAGCGCGGCGCGCGTCTTGTCGCTCCACAGTCCCTTGGTCACCTCGTAGACGAGGTTGGCGTCAATCTTGGCGGAGGTGACCCATTGGGCGCCGACTGAAATGGTCTTCACGCCCTTCACATCCTTGTAGACCCCGTCGGGAATTTCGTCGTCGGCGAAGAACGAGAACTTCTCCTGGAGCTTCTTGATCTCGGGGCCCGAAAGCTGCAGCAGGTCGAAGCCGTTGGTGGCGGCGAGCTCCGACAGAGTGCCCTGCGGATAGCCCGTGGTCTGGAAATAGGCGTCGAGCGAGCCGTCCTTGAGCTTCTCGGCGCATTGCTGCTGCTTGAGATATTCCGGGCGGATGTCGCGCTCGCTGAGGCCAAAGGCCGCAAGGATGGCGCGCGCATTGACCAGTGTGCCCGAGCCCGGCTCGTCGAGCGACACGCGCTTGCCCTTCAGGTCGGCGATCGTCTTGGCGCCGAGGCCCTTCTTGACGACGACATGCACGCTCTCGGGATAGAGATTGGCAATGGCGCGCAGCTCTTCGACCTTGGGCTTGCCCTCGTAAATGCCTGTGCCGGTGTAGGCCCAGTAGTTGACGTCGGCCTGCGAGAAGCCGGACTCCATCGAGCCGCCGACGATGCCGTTGACGTTGGCGACCGAGCCGTTGGTCGCGACCGCGCTGGCATTGAGCGTCGGCGTCGAGATCGCGTTGGCGATCAGACCACCGATCGGATAGTAGGTGCCGCCGGTGCCGCCCGTGCCGATGCGGAAGAATTTCTGCTGGGCGAGTGCAGATCCGGGAAGGCCCAGCACGCCGAGCGCGATGGCCGTCCGGCCGAGCTGCCGTCTCGTCAATTCATGAGTCATTCTGGTCTCCCCAATGGCTGCAGCCGTCGATGTCGGCTGGAACAGATGCGGTGCGGCTCGCATGAAGTGCCGCGCGATGTTTGGACGCGGCATCCTAGCCAATGCGCAGGGTCGGTCAAGCGCGCGAGAGGAAGCCATTTGACAGGGTTTGGCGGCCATTTATGGTGGCGCGGGCACAAGACCTCCCGCCCGCGCCGACGGTCAAGAAAGCTCCGGCGACATGACGGACAAAATCATCGACGCCGACGAGGGCTTGGCGCGCGCTGACGCGGCCGCGAGCGCCAATGCGGGGCGTCTGTCCATCGTGCTGTCGCTCGGCTTCTGTCATCTGCTGAACGACATGATGCAGTCGATGGTACCGGCTCTCTATCCGATTCTGAAGGACGGCTATCGCCTCGACTTCGCGCAGATCGGCCTGATCACGCTGACCTTCGAGGCGACGGCGTCGCTGCTGCAGCCGGCCATCGGCTACTGGGCCGACCGCCGACCCGCGGCCTATGCGCTGCCGATCGGCATGTCCTTCACCTTTGCCGGGCTGATCCTGCTGGCGACCGCGTCGAGCTATCCGATGATCCTGGCCGCCGCGGCGATGATCGGCGTCGGCTCCTCGGTGTTTCACCCCGAAGCGTCGCGCGTCGCGCGCATGGCCTCGGGCGGCAAGTACGGCCGCGCGCAATCGCTCTTCCAGCTCGGCGGCAATCTCGGTTCGGCGACTGGCCCGCTGCTCGCCGCCTTCGTCGTCGTGCCGCGCGGTCAGGCGAGCATTACCTGGTTTTCGATCGCGGCATTGGTCGCCATCGCCGTGCTGACCGCCGTCGGCAACTGGTATGTGCGCAACCGGCCGTCGCCGGCGGCGCGGCATTCGGGTCGGGCGGTCACGCTCAGCCTGTCGCGCAGGCGCATCACCTTCGCGCTGGCGATCATGCTGGCGCTGATCTTCTCCAAGACCTTCTACTGGGCGAGCCTCGGCTCGTACTACACCTTCTATCTGATGGCGAAGTTCGAGATCTCGGTTCAGCTCGCCCAGATGGCGCTGTTTGTGTTCCTCGCCGCCTATGTCGTCGGCACCCTGGCCGGCGGCTGGATCGCCGACAAGGTCGGCTATGTTCAGGTGATCTGGTTCTCGATCCTGGGTGCCTTGCCCTTCACGCTGGCCTTGCCCTATGCCGGGCTGACGCTGACGGTGGTGCTGTCCGTTGCGGTCGGACTAATCATGGCCTCGTCCTTCTCGGCGATGCTGGTCTATGCGCAGGAATTGCTGCCGGGCAGGGTCGGCATGGTCGCCGGCCTGTTCTTCGGATTGTCGTTCGGCCTCGGCGCGATCGGTGCCGCGGCGCTCGGCAAGCTCGCCGACCTCACGAGCATTGAGACGGTCTATGTCGTCTGCTCCTACCTGCCGGCAATCGGGTTGCTGGCGGTCTTCCTGCCGAGGACCGGCCGGGAGCGCAGCTAGCCAATGGATAGGTTGCGCATCCGGCAGGTCGAACCGCCAAGAGCCGCGCCACAGATTTGACACGCCGCGACCAGGCAAAGGGCTTGCCCAGACCGGATTTGCGGTAGCACTCAACGGTCGGTGATTCATCCGATCGCGACGGGTGCGGCGCGGTCGTCAGGCGCGGATTCGGTTGCGGCCGAGGCAAGCTGTCAAGGCGTCATAGCTTCGGGCATGCTGACAAATGTTCCTATCTTCTGACGCCATGTCTCCGGAATCGGCACCGACTTGCCGGACGCATTGTTGATGAAGCACGAGATCATGCGCACGCTGAATGCCTGGGCGCCGGTCATCCAGTGGTGCGCCACCACGCGCCATGTGACCGAAGCGGTGCCAAGTCGCTCGACCGACAGAGTCAACCGGACCGTATCGCCCTCGAGTAGCATCGAGGTGTAGTCGCAGCTCGAATGGACGACCGGCGCGCCCAAGCCAAGCTCCTGAATCAGCTGGCGATAATTGACGCCCAACTCGGTCCGAAAGAACGCCTCGACAATCTCTACCGCGAAGTCGAAGGCACGCGGCGAATTGATGCGCCCGGCCGGATCGGAATCGCCCCACTGAACGATCCGCTCGCTGCACATGGTCTTGCCTGACACGGGTTGCTCTCCTCGGCGGTTCGACCAGAACGTTCTTGCGACAATCGATTGACACATGTCGGCGGCGCTGAATAGTATCCTGACTGAGCGCTCGGTCAGGTGTCAACCGCAGGCGCCGGGCGGCGAGCAAGGCAGGCGACGCCTGCAAGCGGGGGCCAGCGGGCGTGAACGAGGCGGATTTCCTCGAGTACCACAATGGCGGTCTGGGCAAGCTGCTGGGCATCTCGTTCCTGGCCGCAACCAAGGACGAGGTGCGCGCCGAACTGCCGGTCGGCGCGACTCACATGACCGCCGACGATGTCGTGCATGGCGGCGTAATCATGGCGCTGGCCGATTGCACCGGCGCCTATGGCGCCGTGCTCAACATGCCCGCGGGCTGCACGACCGCGACCATAGAGTCCAAGACCAATTTCCTGCGCCGTGGTCGCGGCGGCCTCGTGCGCGCTGCGGCGAGCCCGCTCCATGTCGGACGCAAGCTCTCGGTCTGGCGCACCCGGGTCAGCCGAGGCGACGCCGTGATCGCGGAAGTGACGCAGACACAGATCTACATCGAAGCGCGCGACAAGGCGCGGTCGCCCGACCGCTCCGCCGCGCCGGCCACGGCGAGCGCGGACCG
>VGDO01000206.1 GCA_016869645.1 Alphaproteobacteria bacterium | reverse complement strand
AAACCGAAAAATCCGCGATGAAAAAGGCGCCACGGACACACGCGCGATGACGCAACCGTGAAAATTTTTGCGGAGATGTCGTGAATAGGTCAGGTTAGCAACGAGCGACCACAAGGGAGGACGACATGACCAAGTCAATCACCAGCACAAGCCGTCGGCGCTTCCTCGGCGGCGTCGGCGCCGCGGCGGGCGTCGCGGCGGCGACGAGCTCCGTTCCCACGCGCTTCGCGATCGGCCAGCAGGCCAAGATCAAGGTCGGCATCCTGCTGCCCTACACCGGCACCTTCGCGGCGCTCGGGCACAACATCACCGACGCCATGAAGCTCGCGATCAACCAGGCGGGCGGCAAGCTCGGCGGGCGCGAGATCGAGTACATCGCCGTCGACAGCGAGGCCGACCCGGCGAAGGCGACGGCCAACACCAACAAGCTCGTGGTCGGCTCCAAGGTCGACGTCATCACTGGTCCGGTGCACTCGGGCGTGGCCGCGGCCATGGTCAAGATCACGCGTGAAGAGGAGACGCTGACCGTCATCTCCAATGCCGGTGCCGGTGCCGCCACCGGCGAGATGTGCGCGCCCAACATCTTCCACACCTCGTTCACCAACTGGCAGCCGGCCTTCCCGTGCGGCAGCGTCGTGCTCAAGGACGGGCACAAGCGCGTCGTCATGATGTACTGGAAATACGCGGCCGGCTTCGAATTCGCCGGCGGCTTCCGCGACAGTTTCGTGCCCGGCGGCGGCACGGTCATGAAGGAGATCCAGGTCGACTTCCCGAACGTCGAGTTCCAGGCGCACCTGACCGAGATCGCCGCGCTCAAGCCCGACGCCGTCTATGTCTTCTTCGCCGGCGGCGGCGCCGCCAAGTTCGTCAAGGACTACCACGCGGCCGGCATCAAGATCCCGCTCTATGGTTCCGGATTCCTCACTGATGGCGTGCTCCAGGCGCAGGGCGAAGCGGCAGTCGGAATCAAGACCACGCTCCACTACGCCAACGACCTGGACAATCCGGCCAACAAGAAGTTCCGCGCCGACTTCAAGGCGGCGACCAACCGCGATGCCGACGTTTATGCCGTCCAGGGCTACGACACCGGCACGTTCCTCGTGCAGGCCTATGCCGCCGTCAACGGCGACACGGGTGCCAAGAAGCAGATCATCGCGGCGATGGAGAAAGCGACGATCGACAGTCCGCGCGGCAAGTTCACCTTCTCCAAGGCGCACAATCCGATCCAGAACATCTATCTTCGCCAGGTCAAGGCGCCGGGGCAGGAAGTCTTCCTCGGCGTCGCGCACGAAGCGCTCGCCGATCCGGCCAAGGGCTGCAAGATGGCGTAAACCTCGTCGGAACCATCGAGACCGATGTAGGGGCGCAGCATGCTGCGCCCCTACAACTATGAAGGCCACGCCGCCGTCAATGGATGCCTCGTTCTTCCTGATCCAGACGCTGAATGGCGTCCAGTACGGCTTCCTGCTGTTCCTGGTGGCGAGCGGATTGACGCTCATTTTCGGCATCATGGGCGTGATCAATCTGGCCCATGGTTCCTTCTACATGATCGGCGCCTATCTGGCCTTCTGGCTGGTGCGCGAGACGGGAAGTTTCGCGCTCGCCCTCGTGCTGGGGCTTGTTGTCGCGCTCGCCGTCGGCTGGCTGGTCGAACGCATGCTGATTCGCCACCTCTATGCGCGTGACCACCTCTATCAGGTCCTGCTCACCTACGGGCTGATCCTGATCTTCAACGAGGGGCAACGCCTGATCTGGGGCAACGACGTGCATGGGGTGCTCATACCGTCGTCGCTCACCGGTTCGATTCCGCTGACCGAGGCGCAGGCCTATCCGATCTACCGCCTCTTCATGTCGGCCTGCTGCATCGCGGTCGCCGCCGGCATGTACCTGCTGATCCAGCACACGCGACTCGGCATGACGATCCGCGCCGGCGCCAGCAATCGCGAGATGGTCGAAGCGCTCGGCCTCGACATCGACCGGCTGTTCGCCCTGGTGTTCAGCCTGGGTGCGGCGCTCGCTGCCTTCGCCGGCATGCTGTCGGCGCCGGTCAGCTCGGTCTATCCCGGCATGGGCGAGCAGATCCTGATCTACTCTTTCGTCGTCGTCGTGATCGGCGGCATCGGCTCGATCAAGGGCGCGTTGGTCGGCGCCCTGTTGATCGGGCTTGCCGACACCTTCGCCCGCGTGCTGCTGCCCCAGGTTTCCGGCCTGACGATCTACGCGCTGATGGCCATGGTCCTGGTCTGGCGCCCGCTGGGGCTGTTCGGACGCCGATGAGTGCCCCGCGATGACCGCAACGTCGCGCCCTGCCTTGATCGTGCTCGGCCTCGGCCTCGGCGTGCTGCTGATCTTTCCCGCGCTCGCCGACCGCTACTACCTTCAGCTCGTCACCAAGATCATGCTGGTCGCTATCTTCGCGATCAGCCTCGATCTGCTGGTCGGTTATGTCGGGCTCGTCAGCCTCGGTCATGCCGCGTTTTTCGGTCTCGCCGGCTACGCCTTGGCCCTGGCGCAGCGCCACCTCGACCTGGTCTCGCTATGGACGACCTTGCCGCTGGCGCTCGTCGTCAGCGCCGCGGCGGCCGCGGTCATCGGCTGGCTCAGCCTGCGCACCTCGGGCATTTACTTCATCATGATCACTTTGGCCTTCGGCCAGATGCTCTACTACCTGTTCAACGACTATGTCGCGCTCGGCGGCTCCGACGGCATGTTCGTCAACACCAAGCCGACGGTGAGCGTCGCCGGCTACGATCTGCTCAATCTGCGCAATCGCACGGCCTTCTTCTATTTCGTGCTGGGCTGGCTCGCGCTCAGCTACGCCCTGCTCGTCATGCTGCTGCGCGCGCCGTTCGGCCGGGTGATCGCCGGTATCCGCGTCAACGAGCCGCGCACGCGCGCGCTCGGCTATCCCGTGCAGCACTACAAGCTCGTTGCCTTCGTGATCGCGGGCACGCTGGCCGGGCTCGCCGGCTATCTCAACGCGGTGCAGTTCGGCGTGGTCAATCCCGCCATGCTCGGCTGGCGCGAGTCGGGTCTCGTCCTGATGATGGTGATCCTCGGCGGCATGGGTACCCTGTTCGGCCCGGTGCTCGGCGCCTTCGTCATCGTCCTGCTCGAGACCTGGCTCGAGGGATTGACCGAGCACTGGCTGCTCGTCTTCGGCGTCTTCGTTGTCGCCGTTGTCCTATTCCTGCCCAATGGATTGGCCGGGTTGCTCGTACGCCCGCGCCCGGCCGCCGAGCCCGCGGAGGAGAAAAACGGCGATGGCTGAGCCGCTGCTCCGCACCGACGGGCTGCGCAAGAGCTTCGGGGCTTTGCATGCGGTCAACGGCGTGTCGCTCGCCTTCGACAAGGGCATCGTGCACGCCGTCATAGGCCCGAATGGTGCCGGCAAGTCGACCTTGCTCAATCTCCTGTCAGGCGAGCTCACGCCGAGCGCCGGGCGCATCACGTTCGCCGGACGCGACATCACCGGCCTGACGCCGGACCGGATCGCCCGGCTCGGCATCGGACGCAGCTACCAGAAGACCAACGTCTTCCCGTCCTTCACGTGCTTCGAGAATGTGCGACTGGCGGCCCAGGCGCGCCTGCCCTCCTCGATGCGCTTCGTCGGCGCGGCCGACGCGCTCTCAGAGGTGAATGAACAAGCCGAACGGGCGCTCATGGCCTGCGGATTGAGCGGCCGGCGCAACGCCGTCGCCTCGTCGGTCAGCTATGGCGAGCAGCGGCAACTCGAGATCGGCATGCTGCTGGCCACGCAGCCGTCTCTGCTGCTGCTCGACGAGCCGCTGGCCGGCACCGGACACGAGGAGTCGCGGCGCGTCATCGAGCTCCTCCAGCGCCTCGCGGGCGGGCACACCATCATCCTGATCGAGCACGATATGGATGCGGTGTTCGCCGTTGCCGGGCAGCTCACCGTGATGGTCAACGGCGAAGTGCTCGAGACCGGAACGGTAGAGGCCGTGCGCCGGAGTCGCGCCGTGCAGGACGCCTATCTCGGCGGCGGAGCGACGCCATGACCGCGCTGCTCGAGGTTCGCGGCCTGCACGCTCATTACGGCCCGAGCCACATTCTGCACGGCATCGACCTGACGCTCGGCGCCGGCGAGGCCGTGGCCCTCATGGGCCGCAACGGCATGGGCAAGACCACGACGATCCGCGCCATCCTCGGCCTGACGCCGCCCAGCCGCGGCGCGGTCAGGATCAAGGGCCGGGACGTGGCACGGGCGCGGCCATATGCGATCGCGCGGCTCGGCATCGGCTACGTTCCCGAGGGACGCGGCATCTTCCCGACGCTGACGGCGCGGGAGAACCTGGTCATGGCCGCGCGTCCGGGGCCGGAGGGACGCAGCGATTGGACGCTCGACCGCGTGCTCGAGTTGTTTCCGCGCCTGGCCGCGCGGATTGGCAGCACCGGCGCGCAGCTCTCGGGCGGCGAGCAGCAGATGCTGACCATCGGGCGCGCGCTCATGACCAATCCGGACCTGCTCATCCTCGACGAGGCGACCGAGGGGCTGGCGCCCCTGGTGCGCCGCGAGATCTGGGCGGTGATCAAGCGCATCCGCGCCACCTCCATGGCGGCCCTGATCGTCGACAAGGATCTCGGCGCACTCGCCGAGGTCGCCGACCGCGTCATCGTGCTGGCCAAGGGCCGCGTCGTGTATGCAGACAATCCGGCAGCGCTCGCCGCTGACGCAGCGACGCAACACCGCTGGCTCGGCGTGTGACGGTGGACGACATGTCGCACATTGCCCTTGCCAGTCGTGCCGGCATGCGATAGCGTCGCCGCCATGTTCCGCTCAATGCAGAAGCGTACGGCCGTCAATAAGACCCCCGGTGGGGCGTCTTGGGCATGCGCGCGCTGATCGGAGCGGCATAGCAGACCCAGGGGCCCCGCCGGAAACGGACGGGGCCTTCGAATTTCCGGCGCCCCGTCTCTCCCGGCTCAACGATGGAGACAGGGCATGCGCCAGAGCAAGATCAAGCGTTTCCCGATTCAGCCCGGCACCGGCGGCAGTCTGCGCCGCCTGCCTGCCGTGCCCGTCGTCGCCATCGTCGGGGCGACCGGCGCGGTCGGCGCGGAAATGGTGGCCTGCCTGGAGCAGCGCTATTTCCCGCTCTCCGCCCTGCGCCTCTACGCCTCCGCGCGCTCGGCCGGCAAGACCATGTCGTTCATCGGCGACGAGATTCCGGTCGAGGAGCTGTCCGAGGCCAGCTTCGCGGGCGTCGACGTCGCGCTGTTCTCCGCCAGCGCCACGGTGTCGCGCCATTTCGCGCCGATCGCGGCGCGCGAGGGCGCGGTCGTCGTCGACAATTCCTCGGCCTTCCGCATGGATCCAGCCGTGCCGCTGGTCGTGCCCGAGGTGAATGCCGAGACGATCGCCGGGCACGGAGGCATCATCGCCAACCCGAACTGTGTCGTGATCATTGCCGCCGTGGCGCTGTGGCCGATCCACCGCAAGAACCGCATTCGCCGGCTGACGCTCACGACCTACCAGGCGGCCTCGGGTGCTGGGGCAGCCGCCATGGAGGAGCTGCGCGAGTCGACGCGCGCCTATCTCGATGGCCGCGCCTATGCCAACCGCGTCCTGCCGCACGACTACGCCTTCAACCTGTTCAGCCACAACACGAGCATCGACAGGGAGACCGGCTACAACGGCGAAGAAACCAAGGTGATGAACGAGACGCGCAAGATCTTCGGCGATCCGGAGCTGCGCATCACCGCGACCTGCGTGCGGGTGCCCGTGCTGCGCGCGCACGCCATGTCGCTCAGCCTGGAATGCGAACAGCCGATCGATCCCGACGAGGTGCGCAGCATTCTCGACGACGCGCCGGGCGTGCGCGTCGTCGACGACGTCGCCAACAACCGCTTCCCGATGCCGAAGGACGCCTCGGGCCAGGGCGACGTGCTGGTCGGGCGCATCCGCCGCGACGCGAGCGACCCGACCGGCCGGTCGGTCATGATGTTCGCGGCGGGCGACCAATTGCTCAAGGGTGCGGCACTCAACGCCGTCCAGATCGCCGAGCAGCTCATGCCCAGGCCCAAGGCGCGTCCGGCGGCTGCCGTGCCGCTGGTCGAACGCATGGGCGTGCTCTGAGGGAGCCAGACATCATGTCATCAACGATCCAGGGAGTCTGGCTGCCGGTCGTTACGCCCTTCGTCGGAGGCGAAGTCGATCTCGAGGGCTACGCGTTGCTGCTCGAGCACTATCTCGGTCTCGGCGTGAGCGGCATCTTCCCGTTGGGAACGACGGGCGAGAGTCCGACGATCGACGACGACGAGATGATGGCGCTCGTCGAGGCGACGCTCGCCGTGGTCGACGGGCGCGTGCCCGTGTTCGTCGGCGTCGGCGGCAATTCCACCGCCAAAGTGGTCAAGACGCTGCGCGCGCTGGAGCGCTATGCGTTCCCCGGCATCGTTTCGGTCTGTCCCTACTACAACCGCCCGAGCCAGGACGGGCTGCGCCAGCATTTCACGCGGATGGCCGAGGCGACCGACCGGCAGATCCTGATCTACAACATTCCCTACCGCACCGCGGTCAATCTCGACAACGATACGCTCTTGGCGCTGGCGGAGCTGCCCAACATCGTCGGCGTCAAAGATTCATCGGGCAACCTCGCCCAGTCGCTCGACCTGCTGCGCCGGCGACCGAAGGATTTCGCGGTCATGACCGGCGACGACGCCAGCTTCTTCACCATGCTTGCCCATGGTGCGGACGGCGGCATCCTCGCCGCGGCGCATCTCAGGACCGCCGAGTTCGTCGCCGTCCATCAGCGCATGGCCGCCAACGACCACCACGGGGCCCGCGCCATCTGGGCCGGGCTCGAAGGCTTGGTGCCGCTTCTCTTCCGGGAAGCCAATCCGATGCCGATCAAGTACTGCCTGTGGCGCCAGGGCCTGATCAGGTCGCTGGAATGCCGACTGCCGCTCACCAAGATCTCCCCAGCGCTTGCCGGCGAACTCGACCGGCTGACTGCGGTGCAGACGGCCAGGCAAGCGGGAATCCAGGCGCGGGCGGCGGAATAGGCCCGATCCGCGCCTCATGCGTATCGCAGCGATTTGGGCCGCATCTGGACTTCGCCGCGGTTCCGATGTCATATGGCAATAGTGCGGGGGCGCCAGGGATTCGGGACAATCGTTGATGCTGCAACGTTCTATCGACAAGGACACCGCGCTCGCGGGGCCCGTGTACGGGTCGGTTTTGCGCCCGCAATGGCACCTCGACCCGAAGGCGCTGACGGTCAACCACGGCTCGTTCGGCGCGACACCGCGTGTCGTGCTCGAGGCCCAGGACGAGTGGCGCCGGCGTCTCGAGGAGCAGCCGACGCGCTTCATGCGCCGCGTGCTGCCGGACGCGCTGCGCCAGGCAGCCGGGCGCCTTGCCGCCTTCCTCGGGGCTGACGGCCAGGATCTGGCCTTCGTCGAGAACGCCACGGTCGGCTGCAATGCAGTGCTGCGCTCGCTGCGCCTGTCGCCCAGCGACGAAATTCTCGTGCTCAGCCACGGTTACGCAGCGGTCCGCAACGCCGCGCGCTTCGTCGCCGAGCGCAGCGGCGCCAAGGTTGTCGAGGCGGTCACGCCGTTTCCGCAGCCGAGTGCGGACGCAATCGTCGACGGGCTGAAGCGGGCGCTCAATCCGCGCACGCGCATCGCGGTCATCGATCACATCACCTCGCCGAGCGCGCTCGTGCTGCCGATCGAGCGCATGATCGCCGCCTGCCACGCGGCGGGGGCGCGCGTGCTGATCGATGGCGCGCACGGGCCGGGCCAGGTCGACCTCGACCTCGGCCGGTTGGGTGCGGACTGGTATGCCGGCAACTGCCACAAATGGCTGATGGCGCCCAAGGGCTGCGGCTTCCTGTGGGCGCGTCCCGACCGCCAGGACGGGCTGCACCCGGTGACGATTTCGCACGGCTATGCCAAGGGTTTCCTCGCCGAGTTCGATTGGACGGGCACGCGCGATCCGAGCAACTTCCTGGCCGTCGAGGCGGCGCTCGATTTCCACGCCAGCCTCGGCGGCCCTGCGCTGCGCGCGCGCAATGCCGCGCTCGCCGGCGCGGCGGCGCAGATGCTGGCGTCACGCCTGGGCACCGAGATCGGCGCGACCGGCGCGCTTCATGCCGCCATGGCGCTGGTCCGGCTGCCGGTCGGCGACCCTGCCACGGCCGAGCGCGCGCAGGAATTGCGCGGCCGCCTGCTCGACGAGTTCGATTGCGATGCGCCGATCCACCCGCTCGCCGACGGCATCTGGCTTCGCCTGTCGGCGCAGGCCTACAATGACATGGCGGATTTCGAGCGCCTCGGCGACGTGCTGACCCGGCTGGTGCACAGCAACACGTAGTCCAACGACGACGACGCGCCGTCATAATTGCGGTGACAGTGCATTCAATTATCCGCGGCGCGATCGCTCGGCGTCAGCGACGTTCAACCCCGTCTTGCGGCTTCGGCCCACGCTTGGCCGGCGCGAGCCGCCATCCCGTGCGCCGCTCGAGGCCGGCGAGAAACTTGTCCGAGCCGAGCGGCCGGCCGATCGTCTCGGCCCTGCGCAGGCGCGGGATGCGCGCCAGCGCCGCGTCGTCGTCGAGCAGGGCGGCGACATCGTCGAAGCGCTCGCGGATCGGCCCGGTCTCGGTCAGCCCATCGTCGGCGCCCTTGAGATAGGCGCGCGCGCTCGACCACTTCCAATCGACGGCCCGTGCGGCCAGGCGGGCGCGCACCGGGTTGAGCAGCACGTAGGCGAAGGCGGTCGCCACATGCGCCTCGTCCATGGCGACCGCGCCGAAGCGGCCCTGCCAGAAATGGCCGGTGCGGCCGCGCCGGGCGTTGACGATGCCGGCATAGGCGCGGTGCGTGCGCGCCAGCGCCGCGCGCAGCCCGTCCGCCTCCCGCGGCACGAGAATGGCGTGGACGTGGTTGGGCATCAGCACATAGGCCCAGCAGGCGACGCCGGCCGACCGGCAGCTCTCGGCCAGCAGCCGGCGGTAGAGCTTGTAATCGTCGTCGGAGAAGAAGGTGCGCTGGCGGCCATTGCCGCGCTGGGTCACGTGGTGCGGCAGGCCGGGAATGACGACGCGGGCGAGACGGGCCATGGCCGCCAAGCGTGCCAGGACATCGCCGTCGGGTCAATTGAGTGCACTGTCACCGTAATCCGGACAGCAAATTGTGAGATCCGCGTATCGCCAGAATGGACGGGCCACCGACCTCTGGAAGCGGCTTGAGCAGGACCGCATAACCAATTTGGCTGAAATTGCCGTACACTCTTTCAACGAGGTAGCCGGGTATCGGCTGAAATTCCGGATCGCCTTGAAGAGGTTTCAGGTTTCTTTCATAGACCTTGCTGGCCGCCGCCAGGTTGGTTCGCCGGGTCGGAAAGTCTTGGGGCATCGGTTCTCTTTCTCCTCTACCGGTCGGCGATGACTTATGGACAGCCCGACGGCGCAACCGCGCCATTTGCTACGAGCGACGAGAAACGAATGACCCTGATCGGCATGCCTGAGTAACGCGGGCCTGCAAACCCTAACAACGCGATTTGACAGCCGTCGGGAGAAACGACGGCACCCCCAAAACCGCCATCGGTGAAGTCCTAAAGTTGCTGGGAAAAGGGTTGGGGTGCACCCTCGCCTGATCAGGCGAATCAGAACGAGGTTTGGTTAGGCGACCGGCCTCAAACGAAGGGGCA
>VGDO01000205.1 GCA_016869645.1 Alphaproteobacteria bacterium | reverse complement strand
CTCAAACGCCGACCAAAAACCGAAAAATCCGCGATGAAAAAGGCGCCACGGACACACGCGCGATGACGCAACCGTGAAAATTTTTGCGGAGATGTCGTGAATAGGTCAGGCTAAGGGTCGGCACAGCCGTGCACCCAAGTCGGGGAGGTACGCCATGTCAGTCGTCAGTGCGCGTAGTCACGGGTCTGTCCTACAGGGTCTACGGCGGGCCGCGACGTCGGTCATCTTCGCGATGCTCGTCGGTTCTGCCGCCCTGCCTGCTCACGCCCAGATGAAGGGATTGACGATCGGCAGCGGCTCGGTCGGCGCCGACTTCTTCGCCTTCGGCGCGGCGCTCCAGCGCGCGTTGGCCAAGAACCACCCGAGGCTGACATTCGAAAACACCGCCACGAGCGGCAGCATCGAGAACGTCAGGTTGCTGCATCGCAAGGAAGTCGACGTGGCAATCTATCAGCTGTCGGAATCGACCATCGGAGCCTGGGACGGCACGGGGCGCTTCAAGGATCAGCCGCCACACAAGGAGCTGCGCACGCTCGGCACGCTCTTTACCTTCAACTATTCGCTGATCGTGCCGAAATCCTCCAACATGCGCACGATCGAGGATTTCAAGGGCAAGCGCGTCGCGATCGGCCCCGACCCTGCGACGCAGGACACCCACACCAAGCCGATATTCCAGGCCCACGGTGTGGATTACGACAGCCTCAGGCGCGTATACGGCTCCTATTCGGATATCTACCGTCAGTTCGCCGAGGGCCGGGTCGAAGCCGGAATTGGCTATATGTCCGGCTTCATTCCGTTGCCGTCGATCCTCGAGCTGTTCGCCAGCACCGAAGTGCGCTGGATCAACCTCGACCCGGAAAAGCTCAAGGCCGCCGGCATCAATCCAGTGACCGTGCCGCCGGGTACCCTGCCGTTCCAAGAGGGGCCGGTGATCGCGGCGCAGCGCGGCTTGAACCTGCTGGGCGGCACGACCGCGCTGACCGACGATCAGGCCTACGAGATCGCGCGGATCCTTCACAGGGAACTGGCCATGATTGCCGACCTCGTGCCGGTGCTGAAGAGCAATCTCGCCAATCCGCCCTCCCTCGCGCAGCAGACCCCGCCCTTCCCGTACCATGCGGGCGCAGAGAAGTACTGGCGTGAACAAGGGCTGATGAAGTAACGGCGCGCAAGGTCGGTCATCCAGCATTCGGACAGATATGGCCGACGAAACTACGGGTGCGCCGCGGATCGGGTTCTGGTCACGCCAGATCTGGAAAGGCATCGGCCCGGGCGCGCTGCTGACCTTCGGAATCGGTGTCTTTTGCCTGGTCAACTATTGGTACCCGCTCGTGCCATTGCAGGAGCGGGCGCTGTTCTCGGCCCTGACGATGGCCGCGCTCTTCCTCGTCGTCGCGCCGGAATCGGCGAAGCACGAGACGCTGTGGCGGCGCACCGATCCCTTCCATGCCCTACTGGCAGTCGTCTGCTTCGGCTACATCGTCTATGACTGGGATTCGATCCTGCAGCGCCAGGGCGCGCCGACGCAGCTCGACATCTATTTCGGCGCGGCGACCATCTATCTGCTGCTCGTCGCAAGCGTGCGCAATCTGGGCGCAGGCCTGACCTGGACGATTGCGATCTTCCTGGCCTACACGTTCTTCGGCAACCTGTTGCCGAACTGGCTGGGCGGCCATCGCGGCTACTCGCTCAACCGCATTTTTACGTTCCTGTTCCTCAACGAGAACGGCGTGCTCGGCTTCGTGGTCGATGCATGCCTGAAGTACATGTTCCTGTTCCTGATGCTGGGCAAGATCCTCGAGCACGTCGGTGCGCTCGACTTCATCATGGATCTCGGCAGGTCGGTGTTCCGCAATTACGCGGCTGGCGCGCCGCTCATGGCCGTGGCGTCGAGCGGACTGATGGGCATGGTGACCGGCAGCTCGATGAGCAACGTCTACATTTCCGGCACGGTCACGATCCCGCTCATGAAGCGCGTCGGCGTCAAACCGGAATTTGCCGCCGCGATCGAGGCGGCAGCGTCGAACGGCTCGCAGATCATGCCGCCGGTGCTCGGTTTCGCCGTCTTCTTCATGATCATCCTGCTGCAGACGACCTATTTCGACATCGCGGTCGCGGCAATCCTTCCGGGCACGCTCTATTTCGTCAGCCTGTTCTTCACCGTGTGGGTTCGCACGCGCGACCTCAAGGCTCCGCCCGGCGTCGATTTCGGCGCCGGCGCCAAGCCGTTGACTGAGGTTCTGCTCAGCATCGGGTCCTTCTGCTTCTTTGGCGCGCTCGGTGGCATGATGGCTCTGATGGCGATGCACATGTCCGTGCAGACCGCGGTGCTCTACTCGAGCGCGCTGTGCATCGTGCTGAGCTGGTTCGGCAAGAAGCGCTTCGGACCGCGCCAGGCGATCCGTGTCATCGAATCCTCGGGTCGCGAGCTGATCGTCATCACCGCGATCTGCCTCACCCTCGGGCTGATCACCGGCCCGATCCTGCTGACCGGCCTCGGCATCAAGCTGCCTGCCTTGCTGACCGACTGGTCGTCGGGCCAGCTGTGGCTGCTGCTGATCGGCGCCTACATCGCCTGCTTCATTCTGGGCACCGGCCTGCCGACCAGCACGTCCTACGTCATCGTCGCGTTGCTGATCGGCACGGCCATGACCAGCTTCGGCGTACCGAAAATGTCGGCCCACATGTTCGTGTTCTATGCCGCACTTGCGGCGAGCATCACGCCGCCGGTTGCGCTGACCGCGTTCGTTGCCGCGACGATCGCCAAGGCCGACTTCTGGAAGACGGCGTGGCAGGCGTCGTTCCTCGGCATTCCCAAATACATCCTGCCCTTCGGCTTCGTCTACCGGCCGGAGATGCTGTTCAACGGCACCTGGTACAACATCGCCTGGATTGCGGCGATGACCACTGCCGGGCTGTTTGCCATGAGCTACAGTCACCTCTACTGGCGGCAAGGCGGCCTCGGCCGCGTCACGGCAGCGCTGATTGCCGGCGCCGGCTTCCTGATGGTCGTGCCACCGATCTCAGGAGAGCTTTTCATCGGAATCGCGGCGCTCGCAGCGGGCGCGGTCGCGGTCAACCTTGCCCATCAGCGCATGGCGCCGCAGTCGTGACAGCGGAGCGGGTGTCTTGACCGAGCATGTCGATGCGGTGCTGATCGGCGGCGGCCACAACGGGCTGGTCGCCGCCTTCTATCTGGCGCGCGCCGGGCTGAAGACTTTGGTGCTCGAGCGCCGGCACGCAGTCGGCGGTCCGGCAGGCACCGTCGAATTCTTCGCTGGCCACCGCACGTCATTGACCAATTCGCCCGGCTCGCTCGAACAGTCGATCGTGAGCGACATGAATCTTCCCGGGCATGGGCTCAGCTTCATCCGCACCGATCCGACGCTGTTCACGCCCTTCGAGGACGATTCCATATTCGTCGGCTGGCGCGACCAGAAGCTGGTGGCAGAGCAGCTTCGCTCCTATGCCGAACCCGATGCGCAAGGCTTGCCTGACCTGCTCGCCTATGTCGACCGGTTTGCCGCGGCGATCGGCGTGTCGCCTTTCGCGCCGCCGCCGAGCCTTGCCGAGCTGGGTTCGCGGTTGAACACGCCGGAACTCGAAGAGGCGTTCGGCAAGATCTTTCTCGGCAGCATCAAGGATCTGGCCGAGGAGTGGCTGGTTTCCGAGCAGGCCCGCGCGCTGATCGCGGTGCGCGGCGTGGTGTCGATCCAGGCCGGGCCGAGCACGCCGGGCACGCCGATCCCGATGCTGATCCGGCCCCTGTCGCTCGCCGCGATCAAGCCGACCTCGCCGGACGACCCGCGGCTCATTCCGCTGCGCGGCTCGACCGGCTTTCCCAAGGGCGGCATGGGATCGATCGTCGATGCGATGTCGCGCGCGCTCCGGGAGGCGGGTGGCGCGATCCGGACACGCGCCGACGTGCGGCGCATCCTGGTCGAGAATGGGCATGCGGTCGGCGTCGAACTGGCGGATGGCAGCCAGATCCGAGCCGGTGTCGTCGTCGCCAATGTCAACCCGAAGACCGCCTTGCTCGACCTGGCGCCGCCGGGAAGCCTGCCGGACGACGTCGCCAGTCGCCTGCGTCGCCAGTCGATGAAGGGTTCGGCATTCAAGCTTGCCTTGTCGCTCGACCGGCCGCCCCGCTTCCGCCACGCGCGCAATGACGAAGAGGCGCGGATTTACTCGAGCTGCCAGTTCCGCATTGCGCCCAGCGTCGAGTACATGGAGCGCGCCTATGACGACGTCAAATACGGGCGTCCGTCGGCGCGCCCGCTGATGTGGGGCCTCTGCCCCAGCATGATCGATCCCAACATCGCGCCGGCCGGCCGACATCTGCTGAGCGTCAACATCTGGCACGCGACCTATCATCTGCGCGCGGGCAGCTGGGATACCGAGCGGGATGGCTTCGGTGGTCGCTGCATCGACATCCTCGACGAATACATGCCGGGCCTGAAGAACAGCATCGTCGATCACCGTTTCTTCAGCCCGGTCGATCTGGAGCGGGAATACGGCCTGGTCGAGGGCAACGTCATCCAAGGCGACGTGCTTGCCGGCCGCATGCTGTCGCTCAGGCCCGTCGCCGGCATGAGCAACTATCGAACGCCGATCGCCGGCCTCTATCTTTGCGGCACTGGAACCTGGCCCGGCGGCTTCGTCTCGGGCATTCCGGGGCACAACGCCGCCCACGAGGTCCTCAAGGATATCGCCGCCCGCGCGGCGGCACAGTGATCTGAAAGAAGGAGCCCAGAGATGCTGGTGATCTACGTCCGTCATCACATCAACCCCGGACAGTTCGATCAGGCGCTCAGCCGGATCGTCGGCAATACCGACGCAATGGCCGGCATGCCCGGCTTCGTCTTCCGCCATACCGGCACGCCGCCGGGATCGAAGGCCGAGATCATCACGGTCACCGCGTGGCGCAGTCCGACCGACAAAGCGGCCTGGGACGAGAAGCGCAAAGCCTCACCGCCGCCGGGCGATCCGAAGGTGCTTTACGCCAAGGTCGAGACCTACGAGCTCGCAACAAGCGACGACCGCTGGATGCCGGCCATCGCGGCAGCGTTGAAGAGCGCGAAATGAGCCAGTCCGGGCTCGAATTCGTGCCGCCACGCCCGCTCAGCGCGCGCCGCATGATCGAAGCGTTGCGCAATGCCGCCGTAAGCCACGTCGTGGTGGTGCCTGATACCTACCAGAAGTCCTTCCTCAGCGCGGTCGATCAGGCGAACGACTTGGCCGTGGTCGCGGCCTGCACGGAGGACGAGGCGCTCGGCGTCAACGCCGGCCTCTACGTCACGGGGCACCGGCCGATTCTGTCGATCCAGAACAACGGCATCTTCGCCTGCCTGAACACGCTGCGCGGTATCGCTCTCGATGGCGCCGTGCCGACCGTGATGCTGATCGGCCTCTACGGCTACAAGCCGGACCGGCCGCCGGAAGAAAGTGCATTGCGCATGGTGCGCATGCTCGAGCCGACGCTGACCACGTGGGGCGTGCCGACGCGGCGGCTCACGTCCGATGAGGATTTGGCGGCCTTCCCGCAAGTCTATGAAGAAGCGTTGTCGCGCCGCGGGCCGAGCGCCCTGGTCGTTCCCATCCCGACTGCGGCCTGAGGCAAGCGAACCATGCGCAAGCGCGATGCCCTGGAGATTCTGACCGATGTCTGTCGCCGGCGCGCCGCTCTGTCGGTGGCGACCATGCAGGCCGTGCCGGTCTGGCACGAGCTAGCGCCCGACCTGCCGCTTCACATGGACATGCTGGGCTGCATGGGCAGCGCGTCGTCATTTGGCCTCGGGTTGGCACTCGGCGCACCGGACCGTCCGGTGGTCGTTGTCGATGGCGATGGCAGTCTCATGATGCAGCTCGCAACCCTGGTCTCAATCGGCCATGCGCGGGCGCGGAATCTGACGATCGCCGTGATGCGCAACGGAACCTACGAGACCTCCGGCAACCAGCCGGTTCCGGGCGCGGAGACCGCCGATCTCGTGGCTCTCGCCCGCGCGGCCGGCTTCCAGCTCGCCGAGCGTTTCGCCGAGGCATCTGCTCTGCGCGAGAGAATTGATGGCCTGATCGCCGCACCAGGCCCGGTGATGGTGGTGATCGACGTGGCGCCCGAGGAACCGAGCGAGAAGTGGCCGACGCTCTCGATGAAGCAGCAGTTTCAGGATGTGCGTGGCGCCATGCTGCGCCAGCGCGAGGCCGCGCCAACCGCGACCTGACTGCCCTGCAACGGACTGAACGCCGCGCTCACTCCGCGAGCGGCTATTGTGCCGCCTGAGCCCCGTTGCTGCGCGCGAGGTCGAGCAATTCCTGCTGGCGCCGTCCGGGCGGCGACACGATGCCGATCGAGACGACCAGCTTCAAGCCCTCCTCGACCGTCATGGTCAAGGGTATGAGCCTTTCCTTGGCGACGAAGACGAGATAGCCCGATGTGATGTTCGGCGTCATCGGGATGAACACATTGGCCATGCCGGCTTGCAGGGTTTCGTGGACCTCGCCCTGGGTGTCGCCCGAGATGAAACCAACCGACCAGGCGCCCGGACAGGGGAACTCGACCAGCACCACCTGCTTGAATGCGTTCGACTGGCTTTTGAAGACGGTTTCGAAGATCTGCTTGATCGCGCTGTAGACGCTGCGCACCACGGGCATCCGGCTCAGAATGCCTTCGCTGACATGCAGAAAGAACCGCCCGACGAATCCAGCCGTGACGAAACCGACCAGCGTCAGACCGACCACAACCATGATCACGCCGAGGCCCGGAATCGAGAACGGCAGATAGGTCTCTGGATTGTAGCGATGCGGCAGCAGCGGCGTGACCGTGGTATCGACGAAGCGGATGAACTGCCAAGCCAGATACATGGTCAGGCCGATCGGCGCCGTGATCAGAACGCCGGCGAGGAAGTAGGCGCGCAGCCGCGCGGTTACGCTGGCGCGAAACCCGGTCCGGCGCGGTGCCCCGGGCAGCGGGTTGGCCGGCATCGCCGGGGGATCGGGACGATCGCTCATGGATACTCAGTGATCATGGGGAATCCGGCCCTTTAGATGGCTGATCTCCAGGTTTTCCGCAAGTTTGGACGGCAATCACGACAGAAATGCGGCGATTTCGCGCAGGGTTTCCTTGGGCGCCTCCTCCGGCAGGAAATGGCCCGATGCCACGGCTCGCCCGCTGACCTGGGCAGCGCGCGTGCGCCAGACTGCCAATACGTCGTAATGCCGCCCGACGAAGCCTTTGGCACCCCAAAGCGCCAGGACGGGACACGACAATTTGCGGTCGCGGTCGGCGCGGTCGTGCACGAGGTCGATGCTGGCGGCGGCCCGGTAATCCTCGCAGGTCGCGTGGATCGTCTCAGGATTGCTGAAGCATCGTATGTACTCGTTCAGCGCCTCGGCCGTGAAGGCCTGGGCATCGCGGCCCCAATGGCCGAGCTTCTTGCGCAGATAGTAGGCCGGGTTGGCGCCGATGAGGCGCTCCGGCAAGTCGTAGGGCTGGATCAGGAAGAACCAGTGATAATAGGCGGTCGCGAAGGTCTTGTTCGTCGCCTCGTACATGTCGAGCGTCGGGCAGATATCGAGCACCGCCAAGCGGGTGACTCGCGCCGCGTGATCGAGCGCAAGTCGGTGCGCGACGCGGCCGCCGCGGTCGTGTCCGACGACGGCGAAGCGGTCGATGCCGAGATGGTCCATCACCCTGACCTGGTCGAGTGCCATGGCGCGCTTGGCATAGCCCGCGTGATCCGGACCGCCAGGCGGGTTGGCGAGCGGCTTCGAGCTGTCGCCATAGCCGCGCAGGTCGGCCGC
The DNA here is from genome assembly GCA_016869645.1 of Alphaproteobacteria bacterium. Lineage (GTDB taxonomy): Bacteria > Pseudomonadota > Alphaproteobacteria > SHVW01 > SHVW01 > SHVW01. The sequence goes on along the minus strand of VGDO01000205.1, from coordinate 1,980 downwards.
CACGACGGTGAAGCTCTCGGCCAGACGTGGCGCCAGCTTGTGCCACATGACATGAGTCTGCGGATAGCCGTGCAGCAGCAGCACGGCCGGGCCGCTTCCGCCAATGACGAGGTTGATGGCGGCATCGCCGACGTCGATCCGCTCGCGACGAAAGTCCTCGAACATCACACCTCCCGGTCTTGTGATGTGCCACCCGTCAGCCCCACCTGTAAAGGGGAACAACCAATGGCATAGGCTTGGTGACCCAATGATGGCTCTTCCCCCGGTTCACCTTCAGGGTCTGGCGACGGCGCTGCCGCCCCACAGAGCGCGGCAGGCCGACGTCGTCGCCATGGCGCGCGAGCTGTTCAAGGCGCGCGGCGGCGACTTTGAGCGCTTCAAGCCGGTCTACGACAACGCTGGCGTGCAGGAGCGTCATCTGGCGGTGCCGCTCGACTGGTACGCGCATCCCCACGGCTGGGCCGAGACCAGCCAGCGTTACGTCGATGCTGGCTGCGGCCTGCTGGAACAGGCGGCTCGATCCGCGCTCGCGCGATCAAGGCTAGGCGTCCAGGACATCGACACGATCGTGACCGTTTCGACGACCGGCATCGCGACGCCGTCGCTCGATGCACACCTGGTCAATCGCCTGAGACTTCGCAGGGATGTCGAGCGCCTGCCTATTTTCGGTCTCGGCTGTGCCGGCGGCGTCGTGGGGCTGTCGCGCGGCATTGCGCTCGCGCGCAGCCGGCCCGGGACACGCGTGCTGGTGCTGGTCGTCGAATTGTGCGGGCTGACGTTCCGATTGAGCGACCAGTCCAATGCGAACATCGTTGCGACGGCGTTGTTTGGCGACGGTGCGGCCGCGGCCATCGTCTCGACCGATGCCGACGGTCCCATCTTCGGACCCGCGGGAGAATACACATGGCCGGACAGCCTTGACGTCATGGGCTGGCGCATCGAGGACGACGGCTTCGGCGTCGTCTTCTCGCGCGACATACCGGTCCTCGTGCAGACGCAGCTGCGCAGTGCGACCGAAACCTTCCTCGGCGTGCACGGACGAACGCTCGCCGACATCGACAGTTTCGTCTGCCACCCCGGTGGGACCAAGGTCGTGGCGGCGTTGGAACGGGCCTATGGTCTGCCCGACAACCACCTCAAGCATGCGCGAGCGGTGCTGGCTCGTGCGGGCAACATGTCGGCTGCCACCGTGCTTTTCGTGCTCGAAAGCGCGCTCGAGGCCGGTGACGGACCGCGCCATATGCTGACCGCTCTGGGGCCAGGCTTCACCGCGGCTTTCCTATTGATGAACAGCGCGTGACGCCCGCCTCGATCACGCTCGGCCCGATCACGCTCGCAGTCGGCGTCGTGGCGTTGTTCCGCCTCGTCGAACTGGCTTGGGCCAGGCGGAACACAGCCCGCCTGCTCGCCGAAGGGGCCGTCGAGTATGGCGCCCGCCAGTACCTGTTCTTCGTCGCGTTGCACGCGTCCTGGCTGGCCTCCTTGCTCGTCTTCGTGCCCGGCGATGTCGCGCCGGATTGGCCCTTGCTCGGGGTTTTCGGACTGCTTCAGGTGGGGCGTCTGTGGGTCATTCTCAGTCTCGGGCGCTTCTGGACCACCCGCGTCATCACATTGCCCGGGGCGGCGCTCGTGGCGCGCGGTCCTTATCGCTGGCTGCGCCACCCCAATTACGTCGTCGTTGTCGCCGAACTAGCCGTTCTGCCCCTGGCGTTCGGGGCCTGGCAGCTTGCACTGATCTTCACGCTTCTTAACGCCTTCCTCCTCGCCTGGCGGATTCGCGTCGAGGAAGCGGCCCTTGCCGGCCGCAATCGGGAATCGCAAGTTTAGCCAGCCGGGCGTAGTATTGACGGACGATTTAAATAAGCGGCTCCTCGACGTTCCAAGTGGAAATGAGGATGTGTTGAAAGGCGCATTCGCGCCTTGCATGCTGACATGGGTTCAGCATGGGAGGATGGCGTGGAAGCGCGGGACGTGTTCGCA
>VGDO01000204.1 GCA_016869645.1 Alphaproteobacteria bacterium | reverse complement strand
ATCGCTGCTCGCCGATCTCGCCACGCTCACCCGCAACACCGTCCGCTTCGGCCGCGCAGCCTCCTTCCCGGTGCTCGCCACCCCGACCGAAATCCAGCGCCGCGCACTCGATCTGCTCGCCGTCAAGCCCAGCCTGTAGTCAGGACCCGCAGACAAACGCGAGTCACATCAGTGGCTTGGTCAAAATTCGGGCAAAGTTCAGACTAGCGAGGTGGTTCGGACACTTCGTTTCCGTTTCGATGCCCGCCTCATGGCGAGCCTCGGGCGAACCGGGCTTCGCCCGAGGCTCACCGCGAGGCTCTCGCTTGGTCGTCAATCATCTGTTGGAGCCACAACTCTAGGCGCCCGCCATCCGGTCCATCATCGCCGCCACCGCGACCCCGTCGGCGTGGCCTTCGGCCTTGAGCTGGAGGCGCACATTGACGCGATCCTCCTCGGGCCGGTTCTGGCTCATCTTGTGTTTGCCGAGGAGGCGCGCGATCGGGATCGCGAAGGCGACGATGTGCTTGCGCATGCCGTCGAGATATTTCGCGTCGACCTGATCGGGGTGCCACGGCTTCTCGTTGCCTGCTTCGTGCTTGGCGCTGAGGCGCGCGAGCAAATCTTGAGCCGCCCGGTCGTCGACCAGCGCGGGCACGCCATAGGCGTGCACCGCGGCGAAATTCCAGGTCGGCACCGAGCGCGGATTGGAGTACCAGCGCGGCGAGACGTAGCTGTGCGGCCCCTGGAACACAGCCAGCACCTCGCGCTTGCCGTCGAAGGCCTGCCAGATCGGATTGGCGCGCGCGACATGGGCGTGCAGCGTGCCGTGCGGGCCCGGGGCGCGGTCGAGCACGAAGGGAATGTGCGCCGCTTCCAGCGTGCCGTCGGCGAGCGTCGTGGTCAGCACGCCGAAGCTGTGGTCGTCGATCAGATCGTGCAGGGCCTCCTGATCGGTCCAGGCGAAATCGCTCGGTATGTACATTGGGTTCGTCCTCAGGGACAGGTGCGTCAGGCCTTGAGCTTGTAGCCGGTGGCGAACATGCGGTGGCAGACCAGCCAGAGCGCCGCATTGACGGCGAGCATGACGGCGACGCCAGCGCCGACCGATCCGTCGGCGTGGCCGATGAAGCCGTAGCGGAAGCCGTCGATCATGTAGAAGAACGGATTGACGTGGGCGATCACGTTCCACGCGCCCGGCAGGCGCTCGATCGAGTAGAAGGTGCCGCTGAGGAAGGCGAAGGGCGTGATGACGAAGTTGGTGACGGCTGCGATGTGGTCGAACTTCTCCGACCAGATCGCGCCGATGATGCCGAGCAGCGACAGCATCAGCGAGCCCATGACGCCGTGGAACAGGATGAAGCCGGGATGGGCCACATGGATCGGCGCGAAAAGCGCCATGCCGAGGGCGACCGCCAATCCCACGACGAGCCCCCGCGTCACGCCGCCCAGAGCATAGGCGATCGATAGCTCGATCGCTTCGAGCGGCGGCATGAGCACGTCGACGATGTTGCCCTGCACCTTGGCGATGATGATCGACGAGGACGTGTTGGCGAAGGAATTCTGCGCCATCGCCATGATGATCAGGCCGGGTGCCAGGAATTCGAGATAGGGCACGCCGCCCGCCTGGTCGACCGCGCGGCCGAGCGCCAGCGCGAACACCGCGTAGAACAGGAGCGTGGTCACCATCGGCGCCAGCACAGTCTGGGTCAGCACCTTGACGAAGCGGCGGACCTCCTTGAGGTAGAGCGTCCACAGCCCGCGCCAGTTGACCAGGCCGAATGTCAGGGGTGCCTCGATCATGGCGCGCGACCATAAGGCCGGCCTCCCGCAGGCGCAAGGCGAGCGCCCATCACCTGCTACATGGCAGGCATGCGGCATCCGATGGCGCCGTCGCGCCGCCCGTGGCAAGGTCGTGGGCATGACCGCGCCACAGAAGCGCACAGGTCCCAAGCCCGCCACGCCCGAGCGCCTGGAAAAGGCAGCACTCGCCTATCTCGAGCGCTTCGCCACCTCGTGCGCCCATCTGCGCCGCGTGCTGATGCGCCGCGTCGAGCGCTCGGTCCAGCTCCATGGCACCGATCGCGCGGCAGGCGTCATCGTCGTCGACAAGCTGATCGAGCGCTACAAGCGCGCCGGGCTGCTCGACGACCGGCGCTTCGCGGAGGGGCGCGTCGCGAGCCTGCGCCGCCGCGGCGGCTCGGCCCGCCAGATCCGCGCCAGGCTCGCCGCCAAAGGTGTCGCCGCGCCGGTGGTGGAAGCGGCACTCGCCGGGCACGCGGACGAGGGCGGCCGCGCAACCAGCGAAGACGACCTGGCCGCCGCCATCGCCTTCGCCCGGCGCAGGCGCATCGGTCCGTTCCGGCTCGACGCAGCGCGCGATGCGTCACGCGAGCGCGATCTGGCCGCACTCGGCCGCGCCGGCTTCGGCTACGAGCTGGCGCGCCGCGTGATCGAGGCGGAGAGCGTTGAGGAGCTGGAGGACGGGGCCGGCTGAACCGTCGGCGGCCCCGGGCGCCTCACCCCGTCATGGCGATGTCGCGCTCGTGGAAGGCGAGCTTGATGCGGCGGTTGTATTCGCGCCCCACCGCCCACTGCCGACCGGCCACCGTCTTGACGCGCGTGCGCAGCACCAGGCCCGAGCCCGTGAAGCTGTCGACCTTGGGATCCTCGAGCGGCGCGAGGATCTCGGCCTGGTACGCCTTGTCGGCGCGCATCTCCTTGTCGACCGCGTCGAGCGCTTCGATCGCCGAGCCGATCTGGTCGGCGCGCGTCACGCCGACGTCGAACAGGTAGTAGGCGAAGTCCTTGGTCATGTTCTTGACCGAGCCGACCGCGCCGAACGGGATGGTGTGCAGGTTGCCGCGCACATCGCGCAGCCTGATCGTCCTGATCGTGATGCCCTCGACCACGCCCGACGACCCGGCGACCTCGACGATGTCGCCGACGTTGATCGTGTCCTCGAACAGGATGAACAGGCCGGTGATGACGTCGCGCACCAGGGCCTGGGAGCCGAAGCCGATGGCGAGGCCGACCACGCCAGCGCCCGCGAGCAGCGGCGTGATGTTGACGCCGATCTCCGACAGCACGACCAGCGTCACGACCACGACCAGCACGATGAACAGCACATTGCGCAGCAGCGGCAGGAAGGTGCGCAGCCGCACGCGGTGGCGGCCGCTCATGTTCTCACGGGCCAGCCGGTCCAGGTAGTTCTCGATCAGCGCGCTGGCGACTTCCCAGATCAGCGCGGCGATGGCGAGGATGAACAGGATGGTGACTGCGGCGCTGACGATGCGGCGACCGATCGGCGAGGCGACCCAGGTGAAGGCGCCGATCCCCCACACTTCGAGCAGCAGCAGGATTGCCACGACCCAGACGGCGCCATTGAGAATGCGCCGCAGCAGCGGCAAGTAGAGGTTGGTGCGCCGCTCGAGGCCGGGGAAGCGGGCCGAGAGATCGCCGCTGATCGCGAAGCTGCGGCTCAGCACGCGCGCGATGCCCCCGAGGATCAGCCGGCCGACGACCAGGATGATCGCGCTCAGCACGCTGGCGCGCAGGATGAACTCGAAGCCGCCGGTAATGCCGAAGATCCACACGAGATAGATGGCGCCGATGTAGAGCAGCGCCAAGATGTGCCAGATGTCGGCGAGGCGCTGCCGCGCGCCGTGCAGGCTGGCGGCGAACCGCGTTCGTTCGCCTGGCGCTCCGCGCAGCCAGTCACCGAAGCTCCGGCGGTTCTGCAGCACGAAGACCACGAGCAGGAGGGCCACCAGCGAGCCGACCACCTTGATCCAGAGCTGATAGCCGTAGAGCGGCAGACCCATCACGAGGCCGATCTCGGCGGCGAAGAAGCCATAGACCGCGATGACCGACAGGCGGCGCGACCAGACGAACAGGTAGGCGGCGGTCTCCGAGCCGAGCGGCACGAGGCGCAGCGCCGGGCACTGCGGCACGGTCAGGAAGCGCACGATCAGCGTGATCACGCGCGACAGCATGTTGGCGTTGATCAGCAACAGTGCCACGAGCTGGGTCTGGCGGTCGGGCTGCAGCAGCGACAGCACGGCATAGGCGGCCAGCTGGAAGGCGAGAATGGGCAGCAGGTGCAGCCCGGTCCATGCGAAGAGCCAGAGCACGCGGAACAACAGGCTGCCGGGCGTGCGCCGCTCGATCGCCTGGCGCGGCCGATCGAGCGACTTGCGCGCCGCGAATTCGACGAGCAGGGCGGCGCCGACGATGGCGGCAAGGGACAGCAGCGAGACCAGGAGGTTGGTACGCGCCGCCTCATCGGCGCCCAGCGCGCGCAGCCAGGCAAACAGGCGCGGCAGGTCGCGCAGCACGTCGACCGTGCCCTGCAGGTCGCGTCCGAACTGCTGAATGCGCTCGGCAATGCCGGCAATGAGCAGGCCCGCAAGGCTGTCCGGCTTGACCTCGGGCTCGGCCGGCGCCGGGGCGGCGGCGGGCGCGGGCGTGGCGGCCGGCTGTCCCTGTGCTGCGATGAGGGCGCGGAGCGCCGCGGCAAGTTTCGCGCGCTCGGCCTCGTCCTCGAGCGCCTTGAGCAGGGCTTGCGCCTCGGTCGCGGTCTGGGCGGATTGCGGCGCGGCGCCCGTCTCCTGCGCCAGCGCCGCACCGCCTGCGCCATCGCGGGCTGCCGGCGCCGGCAGCACGACGGCAGCGACGATCAGGCCAAGGGCCGCGATGGCAGAGCGGATCGAGAGCGCCATGACGCGGGCGAGCCTATCGCCGCGCCAGTGCCCTGTCACGAGCCGTTGATGACGAAGGGAACAACGGCCCGGCGCGTCTTGTTTCGCATCCTGTTCTGTGAATAAATCCTTGTCGTCATTTTGGCTCGAAGGCGGCATCTGCCGGTGCCGCACGGGCTGCGGCCGCAGCAAGACGAACACCATTCCGGGGGGCGACCACATGTCCCAGACCACGTTGATCGACATTCCAGAGGGATTGCCCGAACGCTCGTGGGTCGATGCGGCGACCTACCATCGCATGTACGACTTGTCGATCAAGGATCCCGAGCGGTTCTGGGCTGAACAGGGCCGGCGCATCTCGTGGATGAAGCCCTACACGAAGATCAAGGACGTCTCCTACAAGGGCGACGTGCACATCCGCTGGTTCTACGACGGCACGCTCAACGCCTGCTACAACTGCCTCGACCGCCACCTCTCGACGCGCGCCGATCAGATCGCGATCATCTGGGAAGGCGACAGCCCGTCGGAGTCCAAGCACATCAGCTACTCCGAGGCGCATGACGCGGTGTGCCGCCTGGCCAACGTGCTGAAGGGCCGCGGGGTCAAGAAGGGCGATCCGGTCACGATCTACATGCCGATGATCCCGGAGGCCGCTTACGCAATGCTGGCGTGCGCAAGGATCGGCGCCATCCATTCCGTCGTGTTCGGCGGATTCTCGCCGGAATCGCTCGTGGGCCGCATCCAGGACTGCAACTCGAAGTTCGTCATTACCGCCGACGAGGGGCTGCGCGGTGGCAAGAAGATTCCGCTCAAAGCCAATGTTGACGAGGCTGCGACGCGCTGCCCGTCGGTCGAAACCGTCATCGTCGTGCGGCGCACCGGCGGCCCGATCAAGTGGAAGGAAGGCCGCGACGTCTGGTATCACGAAGCGCTGTCAGCCGCCGATTCCGAATGCCCGTGCGAGGAGATGAGCGCGGAGGACCCGCTGTTCATCCTCTATACGTCCGGGTCGACCGGCAAGCCAAAGGGCGTGCTCCACACGACCGGCGGCTACATGGTCTACGCCTCGATGACGCACCAGTACGTCTTCGACTACCACGATGGCGAGATCTACTGGTGCACGGCCGACGTCGGCTGGGTCACCGGCCACAGCTACATCGTCTACGGCCCGCTCGCGAACGGCGCGATCACGCTGATGTTCGAAGGCGTGCCCAACTATCCTGACGTGTCGCGCTTCTGGCGCGTCGTCGACAAGCACAAGGTCAACATCTTCTACACGGCGCCGACGGCGATCCGCGCGCTGATGCGCGAGGGCGAGGGGCCGGTCAAGCGCGCCGATCGGCGTTCGCTGCGCCTCCTGGGCTCGGTCGGCGAGCCGATCAATCCCGAAGCCTGGCTCTGGTACTATAACGTGGTCGGTGACAAACGCTGTCCGATCGTCGACACCTGGTGGCAGACCGAGACGGGCGGCATCCTGATCACGCCGCTGCCGGGTGCCATTGCGCTCAAGCCAGGCTCGGCGACCCTGCCGTTCTTCGGCGTTCGCCCCGTGATCGTCGACAATGAGGGCGGCGTACTCGAGGGCGCCACGGAGGGCAATCTGTGCATCGCCGACAGCTGGCCGGGCCAGATGCGGACCGTCTACGGCGATCACAAGCGCTTCATCGAAACCTATTTCGCGACCTTCCCGGGCAAGTACTTCACCGGCGATGGCTGCCGGCGCGACAAGGACGGCTACTACTGGATCACCGGCCGCGTCGACGACGTGATCAACGTGTCGGGCCACCGCCTGGGCACCGCCGAGGTCGAGAGCGCGCTGGTCGCTCATCCCAAGGTCGCCGAGGCGGCGGTTGTGGGCTATCCGCACGATATCAAGGGGCAGGGCATCTATGCCTATGTCACGCTCAATGTCGGCGAGCAGCCGACCGAGAATTTGCGCAAGGAGCTGGTCGGCTGGGTGCGCAAGGAAATCGGGCCGATCGCCTCGCCCGATCTGATCCAGTGGGCGCCCGGCCTGCCCAAGACGCGCTCGGGCAAGATCATGCGCCGCATCCTGCGCAAGATCGCGGCCAACGAGCACAGCGCGCTCGGCGACACGTCGACCCTGGCCGACCCCGCCGTGGTCGACGATCTGGTCAAGAACCGGATGAACCGGGCGACAGCGTCCGACTGAGCGGCGGCGCGGCGGCGCCAGGAGTTCGGCCTGCGACATTGCGTCGCGCTGATGCGCGCCGGCGTCGCCTTCGCCTCCGCCCCTGGCAATTCCACATTTCGTGCGGGGTTGCCGGCCAAGACCGGCCTGTGATAACCCGATGGCGTATTCCTGCAGGCCGGCACCGCCACAGCACCCCGAGTCGCAGACATGCGAGTCGGCCTTGCCCTCCACCGGAGATGGTTGATGACCTACGTCGTGACCGAAGCGTGCATCAAGTGCAAGTACATGGACTGCGTCGAAGTGTGTCCGGTGGACTGCTTCTACGAGGGCGAGAACATGCTGGTCATCAACCCTGACGAGTGCATCGATTGCGGCGTGTGCGAGCCCGAATGCCCGCCCGAGGCGATCGTGCCGGACACCGAGCCGAACGCCGAGAAGTGGGCGGAAGTCAATCGGCAGTATGCTGAATCCTGGCCGAACATTACCCGCAAGGCGCCCGCACCGGCGGACGCCGACACCTGGAAGGGCGTGCCCGACAAATTCGCAAAGCATTTCAGTCCGAATCCCGCCAAACGTTAAAGTTTCGCCACAGGTTGGGGTGGTTTGACAGACGTCCCCACAAGGGCTCGTGCATAACTGAGTTGCGCGGTTTTCCTGGCCTTTTGATACCTGTGCGGTGACGATTCGCTGTTAAAATTCGATGGACTGTGCTATAGAAAATTCCAGCGCGAAGCCGTTAAGGGTCGAGCGATGGCGGCCGGCGGGCCGTAAGCTCTCAATCCGCAAAAATGCGAAGAATTTCATAGCGGTTTAGCCCAAAAGGGCGACCGAGGGTGTTTTGTGCTCCGCGCGCGGGGCGGTCGGAGCGAAAAAAAGGCACGGGTGTTCAGAATGCGCAACGTCAGCAAGCACAAGGTGGCCAAGAGCCAAGTCGATTTCGCCGCGGGCGATTTCGTCGTCTACCCGACGCACGGCGTCGGCAAGATCGTCGGGCTGGAAAACCAGCAGATCGCCGGCTACGAGTTGCAGGTTTTCGTCATCGATTTCGAGAAGGACCGCATGACGCTGCGGGTGCCGATCGCGAAGGCGAAGACCTCGGGCTTGCGCCGACTGAGCTCGCGCAAGGAGATGCACGAGGCGCTGGGACGGCTCAAAGGCCGCAGCCGCGTCCGTCGCACCATGTGGAGCCGCCGCGCCCAGGAATACGAAGCGAAGATCAACTCGGGCGACCCCGCCTCGATCGCTGAGGTCGTGCGCGACCTGCATCGCAATTCGGGCCAGCCCGACCAGTCGTACAGCGAGCGCCAGATCTATCAGGCTGCGCTCGACCGGTTGGCGCGCGAGTTCGCGGCGATCGAGAAGATCGACGAGGAAACCGCTGCGCAGCGCCTGGAAAAGTTGATGGCACAGGCGGCCTAGAGGGCCGCCTTTCGCCGGCTGTCCCGGGAATCAATCGATCGCGGTACGGCAGGCTCGCCGCTGGAGATGCCGGACCGCGAGAAATTCGCCACCCTGCGCGGCGCGCGGCGGGTGTGGGCGGTGGCGTCCGTGCATGGCGAGGCCGCGCAGCTGTCCGCCGTGCACGCCGAGCTCGCGCGGCGCTTTGAAGCCGGCGACCGGCTCGTCTACCTGGGAAACTATCTCGGCCGCGGCTCCGCCGTCCGCCAGACCGTCGACGAGCTCCTGCGCTTTCGACTCCTGGTGCTCGCGGCGCCGCGCGTCCACGTCTGCGACATAGCGTATCTGCGCGGCGCCCAGGAGGAGATGTGGCAGAAATTGCTCCAGCTCCAGTTCGCGCCCAACCCGCGCCAGGTGCTCGATTGGATGGTGCGGCAGGGCCTGGGCGCCACGCTCAGCGCCTATGGCGGCCGCATCGACCAGGGCATGATCGCCGCGCGCGACGGCGCGCTGTCGATCACGCGCTGGACCAACGAACTGCGCGCCGGCATGCACGCCGCGCCGGGCCATACCCAGCTGATGAGCGCGCTCAAGCGCGCGGCGTTCACGGTCGATGGCAATCTGTTGTTCGTCCATGCCGGAATCGACACCGAGCGGCCGTTGACGGCGCAGAGCGACAGCTTCTGGTGGGCGAGTTCGGGATTCCTGAAGATCGACCAGCCCTATGGCGGCTTTCGCCGCATCGTGCGCGGTTTCGACCCGGCGCGCGCCGGCGTCGTCGAGACCGCCCATACCGTCAGCCTCGACGCTGGCTGCGGTTTCGGCGGCAAGCTGGTCGCGCTCTGCTTCGATCCCGAGGGGCGCATCGTCGATCGCATCGAGGCTTGAGGCGAAGCCGCTGCCAGTGATCCGCGCCGCGCGATGGCGCGTAACTCTGGCCGAAACAGACGAACGGCTGCCCGTTCCACGCCCCCGGCGAGTCGGCCATGCGCCACGACGACGACCGCGCCACCCGTGCGGCCAACCGCGCCTATGTGCGCCTCGCTATGTCGCGGGAGCTGCTGGCGCCCGGCGAGGAGCAGGAGCTCGCGACGAAGTGGCGCGAGCACGGCTGTGTGCGCTCTCTGCATGCATTGATCGAGGCGCACGGAAGCTGGTGATCGGCGTCGCCCGGCGCTTTCGCGGCTACGGCTTGCCGCTCGGCGATCTCATTCAGGAGGGAAATGTCGGTTTGATGCAGGCGGCGCGCCGATTCGACCCCGGCCGCGATGTGCGCTTCGCTACCTATGCCTGCTGGTGGATTCGCGCCGCGATCCAGGACGACGTGTTGCGCAACTGGTCGGTCGTCCGCACCGGCACGACCCGGGCGCAGAAGTCGCTGTTCTTCGGCTTGCGCAGCCTGCGCGCGCGCATCGAGATGAAGGGGCATGCCGCATCCGGCCGATCCGCGGCGCAAGACGACGGCGCACCGGGTTGGCAGGAAACCGTCGCGGCAAAGCTGGCCGTGCCGCTGGCCGAAGTGGCGGCCATGCATCAGCGTCTGACGGCG
>VGDO01000203.1 GCA_016869645.1 Alphaproteobacteria bacterium | reverse complement strand
GCTTCGTGGTAATGCTTGTCATGGCGTGGTCTCCAGTCCGGCCCTTCAATGCCGGGCGATTCGAGGTTGAAACACCCCGGAGACTACGCCACTCTCAATTCCTACCAACCTCGCGACGGCACCCTGCCCCAAATTCCACTCCAAACGTCGAGGAGCCCTCTTCGCAATGTTCGGCTTTGTATCCGGACTCGACAGACCAGCTGGCAATAGAAGATATTCTAGATGGAACTGTTTTGGGAAACGAGAGGTTGCGACCGCTTGTTTCACTATGTCTATTGGATCCATCTTTTGGCTGCTCCGCAGATGAACGGCGTTTGTTTAAGGCAGTGGTCGCCTGAATAGCAGAAACCCATCTTACTATCTGGACATTCCGGATACGCACAAGAAGCAGATCGAGAAGGCACTCATTCCGATAGCTAAGGTGGCGAGGGTTTCATAAGCGTCGACTCACTCCGCCGCTTCCCCCGTTACCCCATAATCCTTCCGCGCGGTCTCCGCTGAGATCAGCCCGTCGCGCACATCGCGCGTGACCTCATCGCGTGTGCGCTTCTGCGCTGCGCCGATGCCGCCGCCGCCGGGCGTTTGCAGCACCAGGCGCTGGCCGGGCTCGATCGTCTGGGCGCCCTTGGCGCGCATGGCTTGGCCCGAGGCGAGCGTGACCTTGCCCGGCGCGCCATCCTTGCCGCCGTCGCGGCCGCGCGCGGGGTGCTCGACGCGGTCGAAGGCGGCCAGCACCTCGAAGGGCAGATTGGCGGCGCTCTCGATCTCGATCGTCTGGCCGAGGCCGCCGCGCGTTTTGCCGGCGCCGGCGCTGTCGGCGCGCAGCTCCTTCTTCCAGAAGATCAGCGGCATGATCGATTCCGCGATCTCGACCGGCGTGCCCTTGACGCCCGACGGATAGGCGGTGGCGGAGAGCCCGTCCTTGTCGGGCCGGGCGCCCGTGCCGCCATTCGAGGTCACGACGACGTTGTAGGCGTAGCGGCTGGTCGAGCCGGGCGCCGGCCCGCGCATGATGATGTTCCACAGGCAGGAGGCGCCCTCGGCCGGCACGCGCTCGGGGATCGCCTGGCGCAGGCAGCCGAACACCACGTCGGGCAGCATCTGGCCGATCACGTGGCGCAGCAGCACGGGCGCCGGCGGCTGCACGTTGAGGATCGAGTCCGGCGGGGCCGACACGGTCAGCCTTTTGAGCGAGCCGGCGTTGTTCGGGATCTTCGAGGCGACGATGCAGCCGAGGCCGAACACGGTATAGGCCGTCGTGTAGGCGATCGGCACGTTGATGCCCTTGGCGCTGGGCGTCGACGTGCCGGTGTAGTCGACATGGATGCCCTGATCCGACACGGTCAGCGCCGCCACCAGCTCGATCGGCTTGTCGTAGCCGTCGGTCGTCATCTTGTTCGTCCACGTGCCCTTGGGCAGCTTCGCGATCTCGGCCAGCACGGCGCGCTCGGAGCTGGTGCAGATGAATTCGCCCAAGGCGTCGAGATCCTCCAGGGCGAACTCGTCCATCATTTCCAGGAGGCGCCTGGCGCCGACATCGTTGCAGGCGGCGAGCGAATAGACATCGCCGATCGTGTCGACGGGCTGGCGCGTGTTGGCGCGGATCATCTCGACCAGCGTGTGGTTGAAGGTGCCGCGCTCGGCCAGCTTCAGCATGGGGATGAACAGCCCCTCCATGAACACGTCCGACGCATCGGGCCCGAAGCCGATGCCGCCGATGTCCATCAGGTGGCTGGTGCAGGAGAAAAGGGCGACGAGGCGCCCCTTGCGGAACACCGGCGTCGTCACCACGAAATCGTTGGTATGCCCCGTGCCCTTCCACGGGTCGTTGGTGATGTAGATGTCGCCATCCTCCATCGTCGCGGGCGGGAAGGCGGCGATGAAGTGCTTGACCGATTCGGCCATGGAGTTGACGTGGCCCGGCGTGCCGGTGATCGCCTGGGCCAGCATGCGGCCCTTCAGGTCGAACACGCCGGCGCTGAGATCGCCCGCCTCGCGCACGATCGGCGAGAAGGCGGTACGCAGCAAGGTCTGCGCCTGCTCCTCGACCACGGCGATGAGGCGGTTCCACATCACCTGCTGGCGGATCTGGGAGATGCCGGTGTTGGAGGTCGGGCTGGGCATGGGCGATTCCTTAATGAGCCTCGTCCCAATTCTATCCCTCTCCTTGGGGGAGAGGGAGGGCCCCGTTGCGCAGCAACGGGAGGGTGAGGGGAAGCACGTGAGGACGCGAGTCCTGCTTGCGGCGTAGTGACGCCAAGGCTACCTGGCTGCGGTCCTCGTTGCCTCGCGCGCTTCCCCTCACCGGCTCGCTTCGCTCGCCACCTCTCCCCCAAGGAGAGGTAAATTTTCGGGGAGAGGGTTATTGGTGCTTCCGCTCCAGCACGATGCTGCCGGCGGCGTCGATGGTGGCGTCGAAGCGGGCGGAGACCAGCGTCGAGGTCTCGTCCTCGGCGATCAGGGCGGGGCCGGAGACCTTGGAGCCCGTCTTCAGATCCGCTCGCCAATAAAGCGGGATATCGGCCGGCGCGCCCGAGAGCGTATCGAGAACCGTGCGCGAAGCACGGGGCTTGATGCGCTCGCTCGCCGGTAGGTCGAGCTTCGCTCGACCGGTAGGCGCTTCCATATTGCGCTTTTCAGGGTCGGTGCTGACCACCACGCTCCACGTCAAGACCTCGATCTCCGCCCCCGGGATCACCCGCGCGAACATCTGCGCATATTCAGCCTCATATCTCCGGCGCAGCTCGGCCACGTCATCCCCGGTCAGCCTTCGCGCCGGCAGCTCGACCAGGATCTCGTGGCCCTGGCCGACATAGCGCATATAGGCGCCGCGAATCGTGCGCATCGGGCGCCCGGCCGCACCGGGGGTGACGACGTCGCGCGCTTCCTCTTCCATGCCGCTGACCAGCCTGTTGGCGGCCTCCGCGTCGAAATGGGCGAGCCGCATGAACAGCGAGTGCACCACCTCGTAGGACACGGCCGCGCGCAGGAAACCGACCGCCGAGCCGACGCCGGCATTGGCCGGCACGATGACCCTGTGTATGCCCAGCTTCTCCGCGACGCGCGCCGCGTGCAGCGGCGCCGCGCCGCCGAAGGCGATCAGCGTGTGCTCGCCGATCGCAAATCCGCGCTCGACCGCGTGCACGCGCGCCGCACTCGCCATGGTCTCGTCGACCATCTCGGCGATTCCGTAGGCGCCGGATTCCACGGGCATGCCCAGAGGCTTCGCGACATCCGTCTCGATCGCCTGGCGCGCATTCGCCGTATCGAGCGGGATGCGCCCCGCGGCGAAGGCCTTCGGATCGATGCGGCCCATCACGAGGTCGGCGTCGGTCACGGTCGGATGCGCGCCACCACGCCCGTAGCAGGCGGGGCCGGGCTCCGAGCCCGCGCTGTCCGGGCCGACCGCGATGCGGCCGAGCTGGTCCAATCGCGCGATCGAGCCGCCGCCGGCGCCGATCTCGACCATCTCGATCACGGGGATGCGCAGCGGCAGGCCGGAACCTTTCAGGAAGCGCGCGGCACGGTCGACCTCGAAGCTGCGGCTGGTCTGCGGTTGGCCATTGTGGATCAGGCAGATCTTCGCCGTCGTGCCGCCCATGTCGAAGCTGACCACCTTGGCCTCGCCGGCGGCGAGCGCCACATGCGCGCCTAATATGGCGCCGCCGGCCGGGCCCGACTCGACCAGGCGGATCGGGAAGCGCTGGGCCGCCTCGATCGTGGTCAGCCCGCCGCCCGAGGTCATCAGATAGACCGGACCGCGATATCCCGTCTCCCCCAGCATGGCCTGGAGGCGCTTGAGATACCGCGCCATCAGCGGCTGGACATAGGCATTCGCGATCGTCGTCGAGGTCCGCTCGTATTCGCGGATCTCCGGGCACACCTCGGACGAGATCGAGATTGCGGCATCCGGCAGCGCCTTGGCCAGGATCTCGCGCGCGCGCTTCTCATGCGCCGGATGCGCATAGGCGTGCATGAAGGCGATCGCGACCGCGCCGATCTTCTCCTGCTTCAGCTTCGGCGCCAGTGCCGCGACCGCGGCCTCGTCGAGCGGAATGCGCACCTGGCCCTGGGCGTCGACGCGGCCCGGCACGGTGAAGCGCAGATGGCGCGGCACCAGCGGCACCGGCTTCTCGATCGTCACATCGTACTGGTCGTAGCGGCTCTCATAGGCGATCTCGATGACGTCGCGGAACCCGTCGGTCGCGACCAGCGCGGTCTTCGTCCCCTTGCGCTCGAGGATCGCGTTGGTCGCCAAGGTCGTGCCGTGAATGATGATGTCGATGTCGCTGTGCTTGACACTGGCCTCGGCGAGCAGCTCGGCGAGGCCGGTCATCACGGCTTCTTCCGGCGCCTGCGGCGTCGTCAGCACCTTGCGCGTCAGGATGCGCGGCCCGTCCTCGATGACGAGGTCCGTGAATGTGCCGCCGATATCGATGGCTACGCGTTTCAAGGCGCAATACTCCCTAATTCGTATTGCGCCACCGCCGAAAGGTCGAACCTCGTTCGACCGGTAGGCGCCAATCAAGGGCGGGTGAACCTAAGCGGACAGGGCAGGGAGGTCAATCGACACTCTGGAAAGGTGACTCCCTGCCTTGAGCGCTTCCCCCGCTCGCTTCGCTCGCGACCTTCGTTCGCTTCGCGACCTCAGCCCCCAAGGAGAGGTAATTCGGACCCTCTCCTTGGGGGAGAGGGATCAAACCGCGAAGCGGTTTGATCCCGTTGCGGAGCAACGGGAGGGTGAGGGGAAGCGACTGCGGCCACGGGGAACGCTGACAGCCACGCTCAGTCATGCTTCAATCGCGCCCATGTCCACCACCACAGCCATCGACATCATCCCGTCCGGCGCGGCGCTCGGCGCGGAGGTGCGCGGCGTCGATCTGGCACACCTGACCGACGACGAGTTCGCCGCGATCAGCCAAGCCTGGGCCAAGCACCTGGTCCTGCTGTTCCGCGATCAGAAGATCAGCGACGACGAGCACGTCGCCTTCTCGCGCCGCTTCGGCCAGCTCGATCAGGCGGCACCCAACCAGCTCGGCCGGCCCTTCATCGCCGACCAGCCGCATATGAGCGTGATCTCCAACTTGATCGAGGACGGCACGCCCCTTGGCCAGCTCGGCAATGCCGAGGCGATCTGGCACACCGACATGTCCTATACCGAGGTGCCGCCGATGGCGGCGATCCTGCGCGCGCTGGAGATCCCCGAGGATGGCGGCGGCGACACCTGGTTCGCCAACATGTACCTGGCCTGGGACAGGATGCCGGCCGACCTCAAGTCGCGCATCCAGGGGCTGACCGTGCTGCACGACGCCTCGCGCGACAGCGCGGGCGACCAGCGCATGGGCCAGCCGGTGGTGACCGACCCGCGCAAGGCGCCGGGCGCCAGGCATCCGATCGCGCGCGTGCATCCCGTGACCGGCCGCACCGCGCTCTTCCTGGGGCGGCGGCGCAACGCCTATCTCGTCGGCCTCGCCTTTGCCGAGAGCGAGGAGCTGCTCGACCGGCTGTGGCAGCACGCGGGCCAGAAGAAATTCGCCTGGGTCCACAAATGGCGCGTCGACGACGTGATCATGTGGGACAACCGCTGCGTCATCCACCGGCGCGACGGCTTCGACGCCGCGCAGCGCCGGCTCATGCATCGCACGCAGATCAGGGGGTGAGAAGGTGGTGGCTGCCAGCGGTTGAACCAGACTGCTGGCTCCTGTACTACCTGCTCGCGCAATTTCCGGTACCGCTGACCCCCCATCCCGCCCTCCCCCACAAGGGGGGAGGGAGTCTCCAATGTCGTCCCCCATAAGTAATCCCCTCCCCCTTGATGGGGGAGGGTAGGGTGGGGGTGACGCAGCGCCAGAAACAGCGAGTCACGCGTCCGGGTCAAAACAGCATCGCAATGTCCCTCACCCCCGACCCCGCGAGCACCCATCGCGGCGTCGTCATCGCGCTGATGGCGATCGCGATGTTCGGCACGATCGACGTGCTGAACAAGCTGCTGACCCAGCATCTGCCGATCCTGCAGATCCTGTGGATTCGCTTCCTCGCCTTCGTGCCGATCGCGCTCATGCTCGCCTGGCGCCCGGGTGTCGGCTTTTTGTGGCGCTCCAGGCGGCCGTTTCTCCAGCTCCTGCGCTCGGTCATCTTCGTGGTCGAGATGGGCATGTTCATCGCCGCGGTGAAGCTGATCCCGCTCGCCGACATGCAGGCGGTGGCGTCGGCCGCACCGCTCGTCGTCGTGGCGTTGTCGGTGCCGATCCTCAAGGAACCGGTCGGCTGGCGGCGCTGGTCGGCGGTCGGTGTGGGCTTCGTCGGCATGCTGATCATCCTCCGGCCCGGCTTCCACGACATCAATGCCGGCATCTGGCTGACGCTCGCCGCGACGATCCTGTGGGGCTTCTACCAGATACTCCTGCGCATCGTCGGGCGCGACGACGCGGCCGCGACCTCGGCCTTGTGGATGGCGGTGGTCGGCGCCGCGGGGCTCTCCCTCGTGGCGCCCTTCGAATGTGTGACGCCCGACGCGACCGGCTGGGCGCTGCTCGCCGCGCTCGGCCTGGTCGGCTCGCTCGCCCACTTCGCCTGGTCGCGCGCCATGGTGCTGGCGCCGGCGGCGGCACTGCAGCCCTTCACCTATCTGCTGATCGTCTATGCGACCGTCACGGGCTGGCTCATCTTCGGCGACCTGCCCGACCGCTGGACCATCGCCGGCGCGGCGCTGATCGTCTGCAGCGGTCTCTATGCCTTCCATCGCGAGAGGGTGAGGGCGCGGGAGAGGGGTCAGCGGACATGACGGCGAAGCGCGCGAGGAAGCCGGCGCTGCTGCCGGCCGTCTTCAACGCAATGGCGCAACGATGACTGCGCTTGCAGACTCACAGGCGCGCCTCGCGACCCTCGGCGTCATCGTCGCCGTATTGGGAACGATGCTCGGCGGTACGGTCGACGTGCTGAACAAGCTGCTCGCCCAGGACATCCCCGTGCTGCAGATCCTGTGGGTGCGCTTCCTCGTCTTCGTGCCGATCGCGGCGCTCCTGGCCTGGCGGCCGGGGCAGGGGGTGAGCTGGCGGTCGAAGCGGCCGGTGCTGCAGTCGGTGCGCGCCCTCGTGCTGGTCGCCGCGACCTGGCTCTTCGTGTCGGCGATGAAGGACATCGCGCTCGCCGATCTGCATTCGGTCGCGGCGAGCTCGCCGCTGATCGTGGTGGCGCTGTCCGTGCCGATGCTCAAGGAGCCGGTCGGCTGGCGGCGCTGGAGCGCCGTCGCGGTCGGTTTCGCCGGCATGCTGGTCATCCTCAGACCGGGCTTCCAGAGCGTGAACGCCGGCATCTGGCTGGCGCTCGGCGGGACCCTGCTCTGGGCGCTCTACCAGATCCTGCTGCGCATGGTCGGACGCGAGGAGGATGCCGCGACCTCGACCGTGTGGACCGCGGCGGTCGGCGCGGCGGCGCTGACCGCGATCGCACCCTTCGACTGGGTCTGGCCCGACACGCGCGCCTGGGTGCTGCTCGCCGCCGTCGCCTTGTTCGGCGCCTTCGCGCACTACACCTGGTCGCGCGCGCTGGTGCTGATGCCGGCCGCGGCCCTCCAGCCCTTCACCTATCTGATGATCGTCTACGCGGTGATCTCCGGCTGGCTCGTCTTCGGCGACCTGCCCGACCGCTGGACCGTCCTCGGCGCCGTCATCATCGTCGCCAGCGGCCTCTACGCGTTCCATCGCGAGCGCGTGCGGGCGCGGGCGCAGACTTGATTCCTCTTCCTCCCCCGGCTCGGCCGGGGGAGGATCGGGGACCCCGGCCCTCCCCCGCGCCTGGGCGCGAGGGAGGGGGTGACTGCAAGAGAGGACCCACATGCCCGACACCAAGCCCGAAATCGAATGGCGCCGGCTGCGCGCCGACCAGCTGCGCGAGAAGGCGAAGGAGAACGCGATCGTCATCGTGCCGGTCGGCTCGCTCGAGCAGCACGGGCCGCATCTGCCGGTCGAGGTCGATTCGCTGCTCGGCGAGACCGTGGCGCTGCGCGCGGCGCGCATCGTCGCGGAGAAGGAGCCGATCCTGGTCACGCCGTGCCTGTGGACCGGCATCTCCGAGCATCACATGTCGTTCGGCGGCACGATCACCTTGGGCTTCCCCGCCTTCTCGGCGCTGATCACCGATGTCGTGCATTCGATCGTGCGCCACGGCTTCAAGCGCGTCGTGCTGCTCAACGGCCATGGCGGCAACGACAATGGGTTGCGCGTGCTGGCCGACGAGCTAAGCCCGAAGTTCAACATACCCATCCTGCAATTCACCTACTGGTATGCCGCGGCGGCGCCGATCGCGCGCATCCTCGAGACGCAGAAGCAGCTCCTGCATGCCTGCGAGGCCGAGACCTCGATGACCATGCATCTGCGCCCCGAGCTCGTCGCGCGCGACCGCATCAAGCTCGCGGACGTCAACACCACGCCCGACATCACCGACGTGGTCGGCGGCGGCGTCTATCTGTGGCGCAGCCTCGCCAGCCGCTCCTCGGCCGGCGTGATCGGCAATCCCGGCGCGGCGACGCCCGAGAAGGGCGAGCGCCTGGTCGCCGACATCGCCAAGGAGATCGCCGCCAAGCTCACCAATAAGGATGTCTGGCAGCTGCCGTGGCGGTGACGGCGCGCGGCGTCGTGGGGGCGAGGGAGAATCTCTTTAATGCGAGGCAAATCCCCTTGGAATCCGACGACAATCTGCCACGGCGAAGTCACACGGTTGCTGCAAACCCTCGGGTGCCTCAGCCCATATATCTAGGGTGTTTTCCACGGTGCGCTCCGGGAGATTACCGATGCGCCGTCGCCGTCTTGCCAGGCTTGCCGCCACCAGCGCTTTCGCCCTGATCCTTATCGGCTCGCCGATCGCGATCGAGCGGTCCAGCCTGGATCTCGGCGCCGCATCCGCCTCTGCGAAGAGCGGCGGCGGCGGCTCGGGTGGTGGGGGCTCCGGCGGCGGCTCCGGCGGCGGCTCCGGGGGCGGAGGTCAAGGTGGTGGAGGCGCGAGTGGGGGTGGCGGTAAGGATGGTGGCGGGAAGGATGGCGGCGGAAAGGATGGCGGGGGGAAAGAAGGCGGCGGGAAGGGCAGTGACAATTCCGCTGCCGCCAGCTCCGGGCCGGGCAATGTGGGCGGCGGCAGGGGCGGCGGGCGCGGCGGCGACCGTGGCCATCGCGGTCTCTCCGGAGTGTCGCCCGGCGGACTGAGCGGAGGTGAGGTCGGCAATCCGGGGCGCGGCGTGCCGGCCGCCGCTCCGGCCAATGCCGCGCCCAGCGCCCTGGGACGGGCGGCACCCAACGCACGGGCAGGGCGCTTCGGCGCCTACTCGGCGGCTGTCCATGACTACAACGCCGCCATCGCACGGCGCGACACGATCGCGGCATCGCGCGCTCTCGACCGTGCGTCGCGCGCTCTCGCCGCGGTCTCGAGCAAGCCGGTCAGCGCCGAAACGGTCGAGAAGGTCAACCAGAAGCTCGGGCTGACGACCACGCCTTCGGCCGCGGCCTCGATCGCCGCCCAGGTCTCGGCCTATCACTCCGTGAGATAGCGCGCATCTCGCGTGCCATCTCACACGGCCGAAAGCTCGTTTGACCGTGAGGCCCGGCGCGAGCGCTCGCGTCTCCGCGAGTCCCTCGCGCCACCCGCCCGAATTTTGCCCCACACCCGATCGCGCTCCCAGCGTTGCCACACCCTTGCTGCAAATATGCCGGCGCCCCGCGCGTATCTTTGAAGGATGCAGCTCATTGGAGGTGTCCCATGCCTCGACGCATGAAGAGTTCCGTGATCGCTTCGGCCGGCGTGCTTGCGCTGATCCTGGCGGCAGC